>JAZSMR010000032.1:0-5047 GCA_045535965.1 Acutalibacteraceae bacterium | reverse complement strand
ACTGTTTCAGCTGAGATTACTACACCTGTAACCGCTGTGAAAACGCTTATGTTGCAGGAAGCACTGTAGCCGCCGTCAACTGTGGTAACAAGGATAGTCGCATTACCTGCACCCTTAGCTCTTACAACACCCGAAGATGTTACTGTGGCAACGCTCTCGTCTGAGGATTCCCATAAAAGCTTTATGTTCGATGCATCTGCCGGCTCGATATTCGCCTTGAGAGTTTTGGATTTTCCCTTTGCAAGTTTTATGTTATCGAAGGCAAGGCTGATGCCCGTTACGGGCTGAGTTACCGATACCTTGCACTGTCTCTGATATGAGCCGTCTCTTGTTATAGCTGTGATAACTGTGTCACCTGTGCTGACTGCTGTTACAACACCTGATTCGTTGACCGTTGCAACACTGCTGTCTGAAGATGACCAGTTGATTGTTTTTTCACTTGCATTACTGGGTGTGATAGTTGCAAGAATTGTATATGTGTCGCCCTTTATCATATTAAGAGAGGTTGAGTCTATTGTAAGACCCGATACAGCAACCTTATCACCTACGGTAACTGCGCAGGTTGCTGTATAACCGCCTACCTTGGTCTTTGCTGTGATTATGGCTGTACCTCTGCTGAGAGCTGTTACAAGGCCCTTGGCTGTAACTGTGGCGATGCTTGTATTGCTGGAAGTCCAGGTTACTTCACGGTTTGTTGCTGTGAGGGGAAGCACGGTTGCTGTAAGAGTTGCAACCTGACCTATATACATATTTCTGACATTACTGTCAACTTCAACGCCTGAGGGATTCTGAATAACCGTAAAGGTACAATTTGCACTGATACCGCCGCTGACAGTAGTAGCTGTGATTACACAGGTGCCGCCTGCAAGCACTGTTACAAGACCGTTGGAATTTACCTTTGCAACTGTCTCGTCTGAGGAAGTCCAGATTACCCCTTTATTTGTTGTGCTTTCGGGAGTTACTGTTGCAGTGAGCTGATAGTTATATCCCGCCTCTACCTTTACGCTTGTTCTGTTGAGGGTGATGCCCTGAGCTGAGATTACAACGGATACCTTACATTCATCTTTAAAGCCGCCGTCGACAGTTGTGCAGGTAATGATTACAGTGCCTTCTTTTTTACCTACAACCACACCGTTTTCGTCAACAAAAGCGATGCTTTCGTCAGAGGATGACCATGTTACGGCTTTGTTTGAAGCGTATTCGGGAAGCACATCAGCTTTAAGGGTTACGCTTCCGCCTACGCTTACTGTTTCTGCCTCGGGGATATCAACACCTGTTGCACCCTGAATAACTGTCACAACACAGGTAGCGCCCTGATATGTGCCGTCAAGAGCTGTTGCCTTTATGACAACCTTGCCGGGATACTTGGCAGTAACTACACCGTTTTTATCAACTGTTGCGATATTTGTGTCGCCCGATGTCCATTCAACATCGCCGTATTTTTCACCGTCAGCTGTTGTAACTGTAGCCTTGAGGGTGAGAGTCTTGCCGGTTGTGAGAGTTGCATCTGTCTTGTCTACGGACACTGCCGTTGCCTGAGAAGCTACTCTGAGAGTTGCACTGTATGAGATATTTGTACCGTCTGTAGTGGTACCCGTAATGGTACACACACCCTTTGCCTTGGGATAGAGCTTACCGTTTTTGTCAACGGTGCAGATATTTTCGTCGCTGCTCTTCCATGAGAGCACCTGATTACCTGCATCCTCGGGAGTGACAACAACCTTGAATGAAGCGTCAGTAGTTGTGAGAGTGATAACCTTAACACTGGGTGAAAGCTCAAGTGTTTTGATAAGAGGCTTTACAACAACCACAAATGAGCCTGTTACGCCGCTGCCGTCTGTAGCCTTATAGGTTACTCTTGTCTTGCCCTCTTTAAGAGCCTTGATTGCAACGCTTGCTGTTGAGCCCGACACCTTGGCATCGGAAACAGTTGCAATTTCAGGCTTTGAGGAGGTCCAGTCGATAGTTTTGAAGCTGGCATTTGTGGGAGTGATTGCCAACTTGAAGGTTTCGCTTTCGCCGAGAACCATATTGAAGTTTTCGCCTACGAGAGTTGATGTAGGTGAAAGAGCTGTGATATGTACCGTCTCGCTTACGGTGACTTTACAGGTTGCTTTTACGCTTTTACCCTTGCCATCTGTAGCTGTTACGGTGATTGTTGCAGTACCGGGCGAAACGGCAAAAACCTCGCCGTCGTCGGTAACGGAAGCAATTGAGGATTTACTGGTTGTCCAGGTATAGAAAACATCGCCTGTAGGTGAAGCGCTTGTATCGGTACCGACAGCAGTGGCGATAAGTCTTTCACTCTGATCTTCGTAAAGTGTGAGAGTGCTTGCTGAAAGCTTTACGTCTGCAAGAGGGTTGAGCACGGTAACGGTGCAGGAAGCAACCTTGCCGTTTGAGGTAGCTGTGATTGTAACGTTTGATCTGATGTATTTATGAACGGTAATCTGAGCTTCGAGATCGCTGATTTTTTCAACACTGACATAAGAGGAGTTGTTGGATGCCCATTTTACCTCGTCACCTGCATCTTCGGGGTTAAGAGTAACTTTGAGAGTAGCTGTTTTGCCTGTTTCGAGACTGAGATTTTTAGAGGAGATACTGATACTCTGTGTGTGGAATTTGAGATTTGCAACAGCGTTTCTGAGATCTTCTGTAAGCTCGTCAATATCCTCCTGAGAATAGAATCCCGGAGTTGCGAGCATCCACTTAGCGCTCTTGCAATAAGCCTCAAGGACACCGGTATCCATATAGAGATGCCAGTCAGCCTCATCGGGCACAGTATCATAGACCTTCTGCAGTTCTGTTACATCTCCTGCGAAAGCCTCGATTGTAAAGATATCTGCAAGTGGACCCAGGGGCATCGATGTCAGCAGCATAACTCCGCATAAGATTAAACTCAGTACTCTCTTCTTCATTTTTCTTTTACCTCGTTTCGTAAAGTCTCTAATATTCTATAATTATAAATCAAAATATATAATACCATAATTAGGGTACAATAACCTATTATGAGCATTCTACATTATAGAGCAATTTTTCTCCTGTGTCAACCGATAAGAATAATTGTGTTGTAAAAGTTTACAATTTGTGCTAAGATTAGTATGAATTATCAACGAATTATCAACGAATAAGGAGATATGTATGAAAAAATTTATATCATGGAACGTCAACGGCATAAGAGCCTGTGTGCAGAAAGGCTTTCTCGACTCTTTCAAGGAGCTTGATGCCGATATATTCTGCCTTCAGGAAACCAAGCTTCAGGCAGGTCAGATTGAGCTTGACCTCCCCGGCTATCACCAGTACTGGAACTACGCCGAAAAGAAAGGCTATTCGGGTACAGCAGTGTTTACCAAAGAAGAGCCCATATCCTTTTTTCTCGGTATGGACAAGGCAGAGCACGACACCGAGGGCAGACTCATCACTCTCGAATATGAGAGCTTCTATTTTGTCTGCTGCTACACTCCCAATGCCCAGGACGGTCTCAAGAGAATTGACTACCGTATGAAGTGGGAAGACGATCTGAGAGACTATCTCTCGTCGCTCAGTGCAAACAAGCCTGTTGTCTATTGCGGAGACCTGAATGTGGCACACAATGAGATTGACCTTAAGAATCCGAAATCCAACCGAGGAAACGCAGGCTTCTCCGACGAAGAACGTGAGAAATTTTCACAATTACTCGCAGCAGGATTCACCGACTCATTCCGCTATCTTTACCCCGATACAGAGGGTGCATATTCCTGGTGGAGCTACCGTTTTCAGGCAAGACAGAAGAACGCAGGCTGGCGTATCGACTACTTTGTAGTTTCGGACTATATCAAAGATAAAATCATAGATTCAAAGATTCACCCTGAGATTTTCGGTTCAGACCACTGCCCGGTGGAGCTTGACATAGATTTATAAGCAATTCTCGTTTTGCGAGAGTCATTTCAAGGTCTGCTGAGTGGTGTTTTTCGTACTCTGCCGATATAATGAAGTCACAACAAAAGCCAAAAGGAGCGATTTATTATGACAAACAAATCAATAGGCAGTTTTCTCCAAGAACTGAGAAAAGAAAAAGGTATTACTCAGAAAGAGCTTGCAGACTTTCTCAACGTTTCAGATAAGACTGTAAGTCATTGGGAATGTGACAAATATTCACCTGATATAAGTGTCATCCCCCTGCTCGCTGAGTTCTTCGGTGTAACCTGCGATGAGATACTCAGAGGTGAGAAAAAAGCACCTGCATATAATGAAAATGGTTTCAGCTATGAACCACTTGATAAGACAAGCGAATATAGAAAATTCGCTATCAAAAGCCTGCAGAACGCTTACGGCAAACTGAAAATCACAAATGTTATTGCCGTTTTCACTGCGGCACTTATGTGGGCGGTGGTCTTCGTTATAATCGAACTCATCGACAGATTTATACCCATTTGGGATTTTGCTGTGTATGCAAATGTCGGATCAGCCGTTTTTTCAGCGGCTTTAGGTGCTATAATTTCACTTTCGGCTTATCACAAATTTATCAGCAAGCTCAATATGTGCAATTCAGTTGAAAAGGAATATGCCCTTTGGAAAAGGAGAGCATTGAGAGTTTTTATGATACCGATGATTCTCTTCCTTCTGGTTTTGATGATTATGGTTTTTATATTTATGCCGGCTAATACGATAGAGATACAAACCGCGACGGAGTCTTTCCTTACGGAAAACGTCCCTGTTTCAGATCACGGCGAAGAGCTTCCTCAACCGGTTGACCCGTCTGAAGCTTTTTCATATCCGACAACTGTTATCCCCTCTGCTGTGAACTAATGTTACTCCATCTATGTGAAATTGGAGTGAAATCCAATAGCATAATTTATTGAACTTTGTCTACTCTCAGATTCTGAGAGTCCATTCCCCGACTGTCTTGTGTACATTTTTAAGGGGCACTGATATACTGAAACCACAAAATACAAGGAGGTACCCTTATGAAAATGACACTCGGTGCTTTTATAGCACAGCTCAGAAAAGAAAAAGGACTTACGCAAAAACAACTAAGTGAAATCCTCGGCGTTTCGGACAAAACAAT
>JAZSMR010000041.1:0-10001 GCA_045535965.1 Acutalibacteraceae bacterium | reverse complement strand
CGTCGCTGCAAATCGCCCTTAAGGCGATTTGATGGAGTCGCCCCTCCCCTCTGCATCAGATTGAAAATGAAATGCCTGATTGAAGCTGCGCTTCATTAAAAGTGGCGGGTAGGAGTTACCCTACTCGTCATAAGTTCGTCGCAATTCCGAATTCCAAATTCCGCATTCCGAATTAAAAAATGATTGGCTCAATCTGCTTCCCCTCAAGTGCCGACTCAGCCGACTCATAGGCTCTCTCGAAATCACATACAATGGAAAACGGCTTTTTGAGAGGGTCATCCTGCCTCATAGGGATAAAATAATAATGCTTATAGTTCAGCAGAGCTCCGATATTCTTAGCCGAGGCACTGAGAGAATCGTTTGATGATACACCGATAAGCACAGGCTTCTGATTGCGAAGATGCGACTTTACGGCAAGAGTTACGGGCGTATCGTATATACCGACAGCCAGCTTAGCTAGAGTGTTACCCGAGCAAGGCAGAACAATCAGCAGGTCTGTCATATTCTTAGGGCCGATGGGCTCAGCGTCAACAACAGTTGAAATTACTTTGTTTCCCGTAATATTCTCGATTCTCTCTGTAAAATCCTCAGCCTTACCGAAGCGGGTATCGGTTTTAAACGAATTGTATGACATAATCGGTATAACATTTGCACCCTTTGATACGAAATATTCAATCTGTTTAATTGCTCTTTCAAAGGTACAGAATGACCCCGTCAGAGCAAATCCGACGTTTATATTGTTAATAGTAATCACTCCCTTAACTTTTGCCCGAAGGGCAAAAATATCACTTTGCCATAGGCAAAATAACACTCGCTGTCAGCGAATATCACATCTGCAAAGCAGATATATCACTATGTGTAATCACTCCCTTTCAGAGATTCATAAGTATAAAGTCAGCTATAAGTTTAGCTGAGGCTAAAGGTAGATATCTTCCGGGCAAGGCACCGCCGTCAACATATTTTTTATTGTACTTTTTAAAGTGCTCCTTATCCGCAGTAAAGGGACTTGAGGCAAGCTCAAAGTATACCGCAGACTCTCTGATTGATTTTACATCGTCACATTTCAGCACATTAGAAGGTATCGTTCCGAAAATACAGTCGAAAATAAATATACAGCTTCCGACAGAAGTGAGCTTCAATGTTTTGTATCCGCAGAATGAAGCTTCGAGCAGTTGATTCTTATTCCTTGCTCCTATATACACTTCGGCACCGAGCTTTGAGAGCATCTGAGCTAAAGTCCTTGCCACATCGCCAAAGCCTAAAATTAGTGCCTTTTTGCCAACAATACAGTCCTCAGTGTTTTCGAGTAAAAGCCTCAGTGTAGCCTGAGCAGTGAGATAAGCATTAGACAGCTTGAAGGTTTTATCTTTCATAAAGTCGAATATTGTAAAGCTGAAATTATCCGACAGAGCATAGCCGTAAACCTTTTGCTTATCAGTCAGCATATTATATATATCACTCAGTCGGATTTTTACATCTTTGTTACTGCAATAAACCGTTTTTTTGTCTTTGGTTGCAGGTATGGGCAGAATAATATGCGAATAACTTTCAATCTTCTCAAGCTCACACGTATCGGCAGGGTACATAATATGACGGACAGTCTGAAACTTTTCACTTAAGGCATTTTTAAGATACTCCTGGCGTTTGTCACCGCCGATAATAAGAAAGCTTTTATCCATTCACTTCACCTGAAAATATAAGATACTATATACTATGCAGAAAAAAATTTCCTGTTAATTTTAAAAAAGTGTTTACTAATTGAGCCCGATGCAATATAATAAAAGACAGACTATATTAAGAGGTGTAACTCTATGCACGAAATAGATAAAATTTTAAAAGAGGTCAAAAAAATCCACTTTATCGGTATCGGTGGCTCGGGTATGTGTCCCGTTGCCGAGATACTCCATAGTTGGGGCTATGAGATTTCAGGCTCAGACAACAATGACGGTGACAATATAACAAAGCTCCGTGAGCTGGGTATGAAGGTGATTTTAGGTCAGAAACCCGAAAACTTAGAGGGTGCTGAGCTGATAGTTTATACCGACGCTATACTTAAAGACAATCCCGAGCTTGTTGCAGCTAAAAGCGGCAGTGTACCCTGCTATGAAAGAGCCGCTGTTTTCGGTGCAATTACAAGAATGTACTCCGACTGTATTGCAGTCTGCGGTACCCACGGTAAGACAACCGTAACGGCTATGCTTTCTCAGGTGCTTATCGAAGCTGAGAAAGACCCCACCTGCCTTATCGGCGGCAGACTTCCTTTAATTGAGAGCCACGGCAGAGCGGGCAAGAGTGATATTTTCGTCTGTGAAGCCTGTGAATACAAAAACCATTACCACGAGCTCTCCCCCGATACGGCTATTCTCCTCAATGTTGACGAGGACCATCTTGAGTTTTTCGGAAATCTTGATAACATCAAAGCTTCATTCGGTAAGTTCTGTTCACTTTGCTCTAAGACAGTAATTTACAACGCTGACGACAAGAATACCGTAGATACCGTAAAAGATATAAATATAAATAAAATCTCCTTCGGCTACAGTGAAAACTCTACATACTACCCTGCTTCAATCACTTATAACAGAGGTGCATTCGCAGAGTTCGATGTAATGAACGGCGGCAAAAAGCTTGCCCACCTTAAGCTGAATATCCCCGGTGAGCATAATATACTAAATTCACTTGCAGCTTTCGCAGCAGCAGTAAATATTGGTTGCAGCTATGAGGAATGTGAAAAGGGTATCGGTGCTTTCTCAGGTGCAGGCAGACGCTTTGAGATACTCGGCGAAATAAACGGCATCACCGTTGCCGATGACTATGCACATCACCCTGAGGAGCTTAAGGTTACACTCGAGGCAGTTATGAAAATGGGTTATAAGACCGTATGGGCAGTGCATCAGCCCTTCACCTACTCGAGAACAAAGATTCTCTTTGACGATTTCGTCAAGGTGCTTCAGATACCCGACAGATGCGTTATGACAGAGATTATGGGTTCACGCGAGGTCAACACCTACGGCATTTATACTAAAGATTTAGCCGATAAAATCCCCGGCAGTGTATGGTTCAATACTTTTGACGAGGTATGTGACTATGTTCTTGCAAATGCCAAGTCAGGCGACATAATAATTACACTCGGCTGCGGCGACATATATAAAGCCGCAAAGATGATGATAAACCGATTAAATGGTTAATTTTTCCACGTGTATAGCAAGCACATCAGCTCATAATATAATCAGCGGTTGAGTTCGGTACTCTGCCGAATGAGCAAGGTGAAAGCCGTTAGTTTATTTGGTACTTACTGTAGCGTTTGCGACTTTTCCGCTATATAGACAATTGTAAGCGGAGAAGTCTGCACAATTGTAAAAGCACCCAAGAGGGTGCTTTTTAATCTATGAATTATGAATAGCGATAAAGTTTTGGCGAGTAGGTTGGTTCCTACTCGCCAAAATAGTTTCATTATAATTCTTTTTGCTTTAAATTTTTAATCAGAACAATAATTGAATAAACCGCTTCAGCAATCAATGCTAGAGCAATAATGGCGAAATGATATTCTTTATAAACAAGAGTTGTAAAGACGATGACAAATAACACCGCAAAACTCCATAAACCTAATGATAGCGGTTCAGCTTTTGTTAGCACTGTAATTGTTATACAAGCAACAATGCCAAGTAGAAAAACATAAAACAATATTCCAAGACTCCCGTCATTTATATCAAGTAAACTTTTTCTGAAAGGCATATCCCATAATAAATCTTCTATTTCACCAATACTGTTAAATGCACAAAACACAGAGCTATAAAGACAACATAATGCAAATATAATTGTTGAAAGAGTCAAAGATATTCTCTTTATTAGCATAACATCACTCCTAAAGGATTAAAAAAATGGTACTGATACTTCTTGACCAAACTTATACATAATCATTGTAGAACTTTTCACAGCATTTTGCAAGCAAATTTCGGCAACTTCCGCCCAATTACTTTTATTGAGTATGTTATTAACATCTTCAGCGTATAATCTTGCCACAGATGCAGCATCATGAACTATTTTTTCAACATCATACCTAAGTGCATTTGTGTAGTAACTCTCATAAGTAAGCGTAGTCATTCCGCTAATATATTCGTCTTGATGTTCATATGCAAAATCTTCAAACTCACCATGAGAAGGATTGACACCAGTGATATTTTGCGCATGATGTGGCTCATTTGCATCTTGCACATAATGCAAACATCTACCCAAGTGCTCATAAGCCAAATTCATATTACCATTATTTGCAGCTTCAACAGCTTCTTCATAATGTGATGCAGCATTCGTTTTAGCTGTATTATCTGATTGTAGTGCATAATTTAGGTTAGTAAGAGGGTTGTAGAAATGACCAGCATACGGCAATATACCAACTTCATCTTCATCCGGCAACAACGAAGCTAAGCTAATAGACAACATAATACCGATAGCACTTGAAGAATTATCAGAAAAGAAACCTTTGTCATTTAATAATACACTACAAGCAACCATCGTAATGCTTTCATGGCATCCAACTTCGACCCATTCATTATTTGATATATCACCGGAAGACCATCTAGGATTGATAGTGCTTTCTGTTGAATCTTCTATATCTATCCGTGCTGTATATGATCCATAAGGATCATATACACGTTCAAAAGTATGTACTAATTCAATATATTCATCAACCGATAAACTCTGTATATCTTGCATAGTATATTGTGTTAAATCTAATTCACTATTTGTATATTCGAGTATGTCAGTTTCACAAATATTTTCTTCTGTTGTTGCAAATACATTAATCGGAACAATTGTAATTATTAATGCAACTATAAGAAATATAGTTACTATTTTTTTCATATTGTAAATCCTCCTTTAAATTTATCAAACAGCCTTATGTAAGCAGTAAAATTTTGAATTATGCGACATTAAAAATGAAACATTGGAATCACCTCATTTGTATTTGTTATAAATATATATTATCATAAACTATCCAAACAGTCAATATTAAATTTAAAATTAATACGCATACAATGTAGTACTGGGGACGGTTCTGTGTGTGGACAATAATATCTTGGTTTTCGGTTTGCAGAAAGTGAAAACTAAGAACTGTCCCCTGTGCGGACTGAATACGACCCTTCCACCACTGCGTGGTCCCCCTTCCCTTTCAGGGCGGCAAGGCTATGGTTGGCACCTTTGGTGCTATTATAATCGGAGCGAAGCGACCCTTAATTTTGCATTTTGCATTTTGCATTTTTAATGAAATGCCTTCGGCATGAAATGAAGCTACGCTTCATTAACTCCTAACTCCTAACTCCTAACTAAAAAAGGCGGGTAGAGTTTCCCCTACTCGCCATATTACAATCGCACCGAAGGTGCCAACCTCTTCTTGCCGTCCCTGAAAGGGAAGGTGGCAGGCGTAGCCTGACGGAAGGGTTGTCGCGATTCCGAATTCCGAATTAAACAGTTACTCTCCAGCCGTAGGGATCTTCTCTCTTGCCCCACTGGATGCCTGTGAGCTCGTCGTAAAGCTTCTGTGTCAGCTCGCCGATTCCGCCACCGCCGATGGTCATAACATCGTCCATATAACGAAGCTTGCCAACGGGTGAAACTACGGCAGCTGTACCTGTGCCCCAAACTTCTTCGAGTGAGCCGTCTTTAGCTGCAGCAACAAGCTCGTCAACGCTGATGCGTCTTTCCTCAACCTCATAACCCCAGGCCTTACATACGTTGATGATTGAGTTACGTGTGATACCGGGAAGAATGCTGCCGTTGAGAGCAGGTGTGATTACCTTGCCATTAATTTTAAACATAATGTTCATAGCACCGACTTCTTCGATATACTTTCTCTCAACACCGTCAAGCCAGAGTACCTGTGAGTAACCTGCATCGTGAGCCTTGACCTGAGCTATAAGAGAAGCAGCATAGTTACCGCCTGTCTTTGCAAAGCCCATACCGCCCTTTACAGCTCTTACATAGTCGTCTTCAATCCAGATGCCTACGGGAGCAAGACCGCTTTCATAGTAAGCGCCTGAGGGTGAAAGAATAACCATAAAGAGATATGTCTTTGAGGGAGCAACGCCAAGGAATTCGTCTGTTGCAATTACGAAGGGTCTGATATAAAGTGATGTGCCTTCTTCTGAGGGTACCCAGTCTCTGTCTATGTCAACAACTGCCTTCACAGCTTCGACAAACATATCCTCGGGAATTTCGGGGATACAGAGTCTTTCGTTTGAAGCGTTTGCTCTCTTTGCATTCATATCGGGACGGAAAAGATAAATTGTATCGTCAGCGCCTCTGTATGCCTTAAGACCCTCAAACATTTCCTGACCGTAATGGAAAACCATAGCGCTTGGGTCAAGTGAAATATTGCCGTAGGGTACGATTCTTGCGTCGTGCCAGCCCTTACCCTCTGTGTAGTTCATAATAAACATGTGGTCTGTAAAGATTTTGCCGAAGCCGAGCTTTTCACCCTTCTGGGGTTTAGCCTTGGGAGAAGTTGTCTTAGTAATTTTAATATCCATAATTACACCTCTTATTATTCAAAGTCGTAGCCTGTTTTAAGGGCTTTAAGGTTTACTTCGATAAGATTTGCCTTTTTGGGAGGAACAACCTTATTAAGGGCTGTTTCGGTACCGTCAAAGCTGATGTTGTCGCAGACTTTCATAAGCTTACCCATAAGAATCATATTGGCAAGGGTAGAGAAGCCTTCATCGTTTGCCATCTTTGTTGCAGGTACGTAATATGTAGTAACATCGTCTCTCTGAACTTTTTCAGCTATAAGAGCCGAGTCAACGATAATGATACCGCCTGAAACTACGTCGTTCTCATACTTCTTGAGTGAGGGAAGGTTCATTGCAACGAGTACGTCGGGAGTACCAACGATAGGAGAACCTACAGGTTCGTCACTGATGATAACACTACAATTAGCAGTACCGCCTCTCATTTCGGGGCCGTAAGAGGGAAGCCATGAAACCTGCTTATCGGCTATGAGTCCTTTGTAGGCTAAAAACTTGCCTGCGAAAAGTACGCCCTGACCGCCGAAGCCGGCAATTAAAATCTGTGTAGTTGCCATATTATTCAGCCTCCTTCTCAGCGTCTCTGTCCTTATATACGCCCAAGGGATAGTAAGGAAGCATATTGTCCTCAAGCCACTTAAGAGCGTTGATGGGAGTCATACCCCAGTTTGTGGGACAGGTTGAAACAACTTCTATAAGTGAGAAGCCCTTCTTGTCTATCTGATTCTGAAAAGCCTTTTTGATAGCCTTCTTGGCGTTTCTTACGTTCTTTACGTTGTTTACGGAAACTCTTTCTACATAACCTGCACCGTCAAGTGTTGCGAGCATTTCGCTTACCTTAACGGGGAAACCGCAGTGAGATGTATCTCTGCCGTAGGGTGAAGTCTGAGTAACCTGACCGGGAAGTGATGTGGGAGCCATCTGACCGCCTGTCATACCGTAAATTGCGTTGTTGACAAAGATGATTGTGATGTTTTCGTTTCTTGCTGCGGCGTGTACCGTTTCAGCCATACCGATTGAAGCGAGGTCACCGTCACCCTGATATGTAAAGACGATGTGGTTATCCGGGTCAGCTCTCTTAAGTCCTGTTGCTACTGCCGGTGCTCTGCCGTGAGCCGCCTGAACCATATCACAGTTAAAGTAGTTATAAGCAAGAACTGAACAGCCAACGGGTGCAACACCGATAGCCTGACCCTCAATGCCGAGCTCGTCAATAGCTTCAGCAACAAGGCGGTGAATAATACCGTGTGTACAGCCGGGACAATAGTGAAGAGGTACGTCTGCGAGTGACTTTGGTTTATCGAATACTACTGCCATTATCTGTTACCTCCTTCGTTTGCTTTTTGGATTGCTTCCAACACCTGCTCGGGTGAAGGAATCATACCGCCTGCTCTGTTGCAGAGAGTTACAGGCTTCTTATATTCTACCGCGGCTCTGATGTCTTCAATCATCTGACCCATTGAGAGCTCGGTGCTGATGAATGAGTTTACCTTTTCAGCGGCAGCTTTAAATGCCTTTGTGGGGAACGGCCAGAGAGTGATAGGTCTTATCATACCGACCTTGATACCCTGCTGTCTTGCCATAGCGATTGCGTTCTTGGCTACTCGTGCTGCGATGCCGAATGCGCTTACGCAGATTTCGGCGTCTTCCATCATGTATTCTTCATACATAACTTCGTTTTCTTCGATAGTCTTATACTTTTCGTATCTTTCGAAGTTGAGCTTTTCAAGCTCTTCGGGTACGAGTGAAAGTGAGTTGATGATATTGTGCTTTCTTACGCATTTTGTACCTGTTACAGCCCATGACTTGTCATAGTCTGCAATTTCTGCTTCCTCGAGAGATACGGGCTCCATCATCTGACCCATTGTACCGTCAGCTAAAATCATTGAAGTCATTCTGTATTTATCGGCAAGGTCGAAGCCCTTGACTGTAAGAGAAGCCATTTCCTGAACACTTGAGGGAGCAAGAACTATCATCTTGAAGTCACCGTGTCCGCCGCCTTTTGTTGCCTGGAAATAGTCAGACTGTGAAGGCTGGATACCGCCGAGACCGGGGCCGCCTCTCTGTACGTTGACAACGAGACAAGGAAGGTCAGAGCCTGCCATATATGAAAGACCCTCGGACTTAAGGGAAATTCCCGGGCTTGAGGATGATGTCATAACTCTTTTACCGGTACCGGCAACGCCGTATACCATATTGATTGCTGCAACTTCGCTTTCAGCCTGAAGGAAGCAACCGCCTATTTTAGGCATCTTCTTAGCCATATATGCGGCAATTTCAGTCTGAGGAGTGATGGGATAACCGAAGTAGTGACGGCAGCCTGCAAGAATAGCCGCTTCAGCAATAGCTTCGTTACCTTTCATAAGTACTTTTTCAGCCATTTTCATTACCTCACTTTTCAACCTTGATTATACAGTCGGGACACATAGTTGCGCAGAATGCACAGCCTATGCATTTGCTTTCATCTGTCATTTCGGCAGGTGAATGACCTTTGGCATTAATCTTTTCCTTGTTAATGATGAGAATCCCCTTGGGACAGGCATTAACACAAAGACCGCAGCCCTTACATAAATCCGTTTTGAATGTTACTTTAGGCATTTCAAGTCCTCCATTAAATGATTTTATTTTGTAGTGAAAGAGGAAAAACATTATCTGTCTTCTCCTTCAGAGCAATTACCAATTCTTCCTTTGCGCTTGTCATTATGACAGGCAAAGAGCTCAATTCGCTGAGCTTTTTAATTTTATCAGCAGTTGATAAGATATCCTCAGCAGTGGTAGCCTCACCTAAGTTTGAGTTGTTCATTACAGCGGTAAACTCAAGGTGTGATGCGGCTTCGATTTCTCTCATAATTTCGAGAGCTTCCTCAGCCGTACGGGTAAGAGGGCGGTAGAAGTTAACGACAAATATCATTTCGAAGTTGCCCTCTTCCTTGATGAAAGGAGCGAATCTGCCGAGAGCTACTGCACCAACATCGTCACCGCCGATATCCATTACGGCGTAGGTGTTTCTATCCTGAACGGCTCTGTACATCTCCTGAGGTAAGGCAGGGATATCCAGATTGCTTCCGGCATAGGGTGAACAAAGAAGCTCTATGCCCTTTTCCTTCAGCTCCGCTTCACTGTCCTTTGTGCGGAAATAAGGGTTGACTATATCCAAGTCTGCAATTACCGTAGGAAGCCCCATATTTTTAAGATGTATTGCATAGTTTACTGCAATATTCGTCTTGCCGCTGCCGTAGTGACCTGCAAATAAAGTAAGACGCTTAGGCATAAAAACCACACCCTTCATTATATGACAGTTTCCTCTGTTTTTCAAGAGGAAGTGTCATTTTTTTATAATTAAAGTCTGCGTTGTAAATAGATGTGACCCATTTTATGTAAAAAATAAAGTCAAAGTATAGTATAATGATTTTTGAAGCCTTTGGAGTGGAGCGTAGCGGAACGGAAAAGGCTTCAAAAATCTGCAGTTACGCTGACAGCTTCTCG
>JAZSMR010000004.1:0-2898 GCA_045535965.1 Acutalibacteraceae bacterium | reverse complement strand
GCTCCCTTTCTGCTCACTGTGGTTATAGAAACAAAGTTTCTGCTTATCGGTAATTTTTAAATTGCTACCGTCTGCTTCATATCTGCTCGTCTGCCCGATAGCTCAGATTCCCGCTGACTTGTTACTATCGAGCCGCTACAGGTTGCACTTCAGCAAAAAGTATTTTGTCTCCTTTTCGTCCGTGGTTTTCAGGCAACCTCTACCCGACATTCGCCGCCGCTACGGTGTGCTGTCGAGCTAAAGAATTCCTTTTTACGCCCGTTTTAATGAAGTCTTTTAAAACTTTAAAACGTTCTTCGCTGCGGAAACAAGAGACGAAGGCGGGCACAAGCTTTATAAAAATCCTAACCTATGACAATTATCAGAGGTAATTAAAAAGCAAACTCCAAGGCGCTTCGTAGTCTGTTGTTGCAGGCGTACTAACGGTATATTAAAAAAAAGAGATGGCCGTGTCAACAAAAAAGCGTGTTTTTGCTTACTTTTGTCACAATCGACAAAAGTAAGTGCCCCCGCGGCATGAGCGAGTAGGCGGTAACCGCTGCAACCAAAATAAATCATATACCACAAATGTTCCCGATAAGAGAAGAAGCCGCCTTAAGTTAATGACATTACCTTTCAGGAGAGGTATAACGCAGTGACGGAGAGGTCCGTGAACCTTGGGCATTGAAGCGCTTTCCGGACTAAAAAAACCGCAACATAAGTTGCGGCTCTTATCAACTGTTCAATTATCCCTGAAATGATGCGAACAGGAACTCGACAAATTTCATTAATCCTTCAATAAGTGACTGGAATAATGTTTCCAGGGTGATGCCCCCTGTGCTTAATTTAAGTATTGCAAGAATTGAGCTTAAGGTTGCACCGTCGGCAAGATTTCCTGCTGAGCCTAATATCTGATCCATAATTTATCTCCTTTTCGGTTTTTAGTAATGTTTTCTTGATTTGATTATAGCAAAACATATAAATAATGTCAACTACGTCAAATTTTTCCTGAAAACAATAATTATTGTCAGTAATTGCCTTGACAAATACCCCTTTAGTAGTATAATATCAGCGACTTCAAAACAACGGGTGATACATTATGAATAAACGAAACTCTATGCTTGAGGGCAGTCCCATAAAAAGCATTGTGCTTTTTGCTCTGCCGATTATGGCTTCCTCAATGCTTCAGTATAACTACAACCTTGTTGACAATATCATCGTCGGAAGATACGTCAGCGAAGAGGCTCTTGCGGCTGTAGGCTCAGTGGGTCCCATAAACTCCTTTATTATCGGCGCGGCTTTGGGACTTACAACAGGCTTTACCATACCCGTCGCCCACGCCTTCGGTGAAAGAAACAAGGAGAAGCTCTCTAAGTTTGCAGGCAGCAGTATGGTGCTCGCCTTTTTAATCGGCTGTATCATTATGATTACCTCGCATATTATTTCTCCCATACTCCTGAGGCTCGTGGGTACCCCTGAGGAAATAATCGGTCTTTCCTCTGCTTATGTAAATGTCCTTTACTACGGCGTACCCATACAGATGCTCTCAAACAACTTTACGGCTATTTCAAGAAGTGTAGGCGAAAGCAAAAAACCTTTATACTTCTTCTGTGTCAGCGTTATAGTGAACTTTGTCCTGGACCTGCTCTTTGTAAAGACCTTCGGCTGGGGAGTAGAGGGTGCCGCTGTGGCTACTCTTATTTCTCACGCTACCGCCTGCACCCTTAACGGTATATATGTCCTTCGCTTCAACAAGGAAGTGAATATAACTAAAAAAGACCTGCGTCTCGACCTTAAAACCGCGTGGAGACAGATAAGACTCGGCATACCCGTATCAATTCAGTTTACCGTAACGTCAATAGGCTCAATGTGTCTTCAGAGTGTGGTAAACTCCTTCGGTACCAATGTAATTGCAGGCTTCACCGCCGCAGGACGTGTAGAGGGTCTTACCAATATTCCGATGTCGGGTCTCGGTGTTGCAACACAGACCTTTGTGGGACAGAATTACGGCGCTAAAAACTACGACAGAATCATCAAGTCCGTCAAAAAGATATTTCTTATGGATTTGCTGGTGTCCGTGGCAATGAGCATCACTCTTTATACAATAGGTGAGCCCGTTGTGTCCCTTTTCAGCAGTAATATGAGCCCCGAAATTATGACGGCGGCAAAGAGATATATTCTTGCTATTGCCCAGTGCTACAGTCTTGTGGCAATACTCTTCGTTATGAGGAACACCTTGCAGGGTCTCGGCTTTACCTATGCAAACTCCGTTGCAGGCATCGGCGAATTTTTCGGCAGACTCAGCGTTGCCTTTATACTCACTCCTGCCTTAGGCTTTGACGCTGTCTGCTATGCGGGTCCCGCTGCCTGGCTTCTTGCAGATATACCACTGATAATAATTTACCTTTTCAAGCACCGTAAGTTCAAAAGCTTAGCTCTTGAACAGAAAGAGACTGTTTCAAGTAAGACGGCAATGGGGTCATAAGAAAAACAACGGTGAGAATATTAATTGAAATTAAAAGCTATTGACTTTTTGTTAACAATGTAATAAAATGAAAGTGTAAAAGCTTGACTTTTAAATTTTAGCAGGAGGAAAACAGAAATGAACAACAAATTTTTTGAGTTTGTAGAAACTTACAAGGATGATATCAAGGCTTTCTTTGAAGCTCTTATCGGCGCTATCAAGGCTATCATCGAAAAGCTCAGCGCAGGTGACGCAGAAGCTACACCCGAAGCATAATAAGATTACAATGAGAAGCAGCTGCCTTTTAAGGTGGCTGCTTTTTTGTGTTGTGTCTTTTACACTCTACACCGCTCAAGCTGCATCATCGCTGAAGCGCCGCCGGTGGCGGATGAAGCGAGGCGAGGATGGCGCAGCGGTCAAAATTCATAGGCGCTCCAAGCCGTAATGAATTTTGG
>JAZSMR010000136.1:0-53321 GCA_045535965.1 Acutalibacteraceae bacterium | reverse complement strand
CGCTCAGCCGTAGCCGCAAGTGCATATATGAGCTGCAGTGAAATCACTAACGAGTATGACGGTGTAAAACACGATTACACCAGGAAAGGCGGTCTTGTCTATGAGAAAATCTTTCTCCCGTCACATGCTCCGCCCAAATGGTACAACAGAAGCAAGCTATGGAACGCAGTTGAAGAAACAGAGAAAACAAGAGACAGGCGTTTGGCAAGAGAATTCATTGTTGCTCTGCCTGTTGAAATCAGCCGTGAAAGGCAGATTGCAGAGGCAGAAGAATTTGCAAAGGCTCTTGCCGGTGACGGTATGTGTGTTGATGTCTGTATTCACGATACGGGCGAAGGCAATCCTCACGCTCATATTATGGCAACTGTCAGACCGTTAAATCCTGACGGTACTTGGCAAAGAAAAGCCGAAAAAGAATATCTATGTATCAGAGACGGTAAGGAGCAAGGCTTTACCGCCTCTGAATTTTTATCTGCCAAAAACGAAGGTTGGGAAAAGCAGTATCAGTATTATGTTGACGGGAAGAAAGTATATCTGCAACCGTCTCAGGCTGAAGGTTATGAGAGAGTAAACAAATACCCGAAAAGTACCAAGTACGGCAGACAGAATCCCATAAGCGAGCGTTGGAACAGTGATGAGCAGTTATGTGAATGGAGAAAAATGTGGGCTGATATTGTAAACAGAGATTTAGAAGAAAAGAACATTGAGCCGATTGACCACCGCAGTTATAAGGTAAGAGGAATCTTATTGCAACCGACAATTCACGAGGGTGTTTCAAGCAAGAAGATGAAGAAGAAAGGCAAAGTCACAGAGAGAATGAGAATCAACATTCTTATCCGTAAAGATAACAGCCTTATTACCAGTCTTCGCAAAACTGTTGAGGCACTTACAGAGCTTGTTATCACTGCGGCAAAGTTGCTCATACCTGCCCTTGCAGATGCTCTTGAAGGTATCCGTGTCGGTATGATTATCCTTGAATGCGAAAGAAAGAGTATTAACCGAATGAAGCATCAGGCTATGAACGAAGTCCGTGATGCAGATGAGTTTTATGTGTACTTCCACAAGCTGCAGGAAGATATTAAAGCCACCGAAGAAAAGCTCAAAGAGGCAAAGAAGAAGCTGAAGCTTACTCCCAAGGTTATGAAGCAGAAGTATAACTCAGCAAAATGTGAGGTTGGTCACTATGAATTTGAGTTTAAAGAGCTGAAATTCAAAATGCAGAATATTCTCTCACAAAATGAATGTGAAGCCGAGCAGGATATTGTTAATGCAAAGTCCTACTTTGAGAAAATGCGTCAGTTTGAAATTCCGAAGATTGAAGCCGAGGAAAAGAGAATGGAAGCAGAAATTCAAAATACACTTACTCAGTACCAAGAAACCGAAAAACAGGCTGATGAAGCAGACAAAGAAGAACTAAAAGCCGAGAGAATGAAAATACGCCCCGAAAAAGAGAAAGAGGCAAGGCAGACAGTTGAAACGAATTACAACATTAGTGAATACGATTTTAACCGAAGCGTTGATACAGTTTCAAAGCTCATATGTGAGCCGCCACCTAATTATCTTACCGAGGCTGAAATAGCAAGGCAGGAAGAATATGCCCGCTATGTTAAGCAGCAGGAAGAAAGACAGCGGCAAATCGAAGAACGGCGTAAAAACCGTAGCAACAAAAATATTAAGAATAAAAATGAAATGAGCCGATAAATATACTAATTAACTTAGTACTGATTGGTATGAAGTCAAAATATCAAATGACGTTGCAGATGTATTAATACTAAAGATTTTAAAGACAAAAATAACACCAAGGGAAATCTTGGATTAAATTCAATAAAATTGACAATAATTATTAACGAGAGGAAGTGATAACTTAATGCTCACAAAATCCCAGCTTGACCTCTGCAAGGCTGCAGAGATAGCTCTTTGCGATAAAAACACACTCACAGACTTAAGAGATATTACTGTAGATAAAAGCAAAAGTGTTATGGAGAGAATAGAGAACTTTACCGGTCAGGTGAAAAATCCTTATCTTTTTAAAGTCGGAGATGTTATCGTAAAAGTAGCATATAGCGGCGGCAAAGATTTTTCAGGTGCTTTGAGCAGTGCTCTTTGTTCCTGCTGAAATATTTACCAAAAGCTAAATTAAAATTTTTATTGAAATACAAGCGGAAGTATGCTACAATTCATGTGTAAGATTTGTGGTGCTTCCGCTTTGTTTATAGCGGGGTAGCAAATATAATCCGAATCCGTTTTTTACAGGTATCTTTTTGCTCATACTGCGTTAAAATGCTCGTTAATCCGAATGGATTAACTCCGCTTTATGCCTTGTCTGAACAAAAACCTACTATGTAAAAAATCTGCGACCTTAAAGCGAGAAAATTTTATTGGATTTTTGTCGTTGAAGTCGCAGAAAGGCTGTCGCCTTTCAAGAATGAAACGGCGAAAAGGCTTAAAAGGTTCCGCTTTAAGGCGGGTTCTGATTATATTTGTTACCCCGGAACAAACGGAGGTTATACTAATGTATTCAAAATATAAGGATTATTTAGAGCAGCCTCAGAGGGAATTAAAAACCTGGAAGGCTGCTCTTTATATTCGTCTGTCCCGTGAGGACGGAGATAAATCAGAAAGCTATTCCATCACATCACAGCGTGAAATTTTAAAGGAATATCTTAAGCTTCATCCCGATATCGAGGCTCACGATTTTTATGTGGATGACGGATGGAGCGGTACTAATTTTGACCGTCCCGGATTTGTCCGTATGATGGAAGATATTTATGCGGGTACGGTCAACTGTGTTGTTGTAAAGGATTTGTCCCGTTTTGGGCGAAATTACACCGATGCGGGTAATTATCTTGATAATGTTTTTGTAAGATTAAAGGTGCGTTTTATTGCCCTTAACAACGGAATTGATACTGCTTCAAACAGTATGAATGCGGCAACACAATGTATTTCCGTAGGCGTTACCAATGTTATAAATGAAAGTCTTGCGGCAACTACTTCTGTCAATGTTCGAGGCACTCTCAATGTAAACCGAGCACAGGGTAAGTTTATCGGCTCTTTCCCGACCTACGGCTATCTCAAGGACCCTGCCGACCATCATCAGCTTATTATTGATGAAGAAACCGCACCTGTTATCCGCATGATTTTTGAAAGATTTATAGCAGGTCAAAGTATTATCGGTATTGCAAAAGCCTTGAATGATGAGGGCATACCCAATCCGTCAATGCATAAAAAGCTGAAAGGTCTTAACTACCGACATCCTATGGGTAGGAGTAATGATGGCTTGTGGCACGACAGCTCTGTACGCAGAATTCTACAGAACGAAATGTATATCGGTAATATGGTGCAGGGCAAGAACACGACTATCAGCTACAAAATCAAGCAATGCAGAGCCATACCGAAAGATGAATGGATTATAGTTGAAAATACCCACGAAGCGATTATCGACAAGGATACCTTTAACAAAGCGCAGTCACTTTTCAGAAAGAATATCCGTTCATCGCCCGTCAAAAAAGAAGTAGATTTGTTTTCGGGGCTTGTACGCTGTGCCGACTGCCACCGTATTATGAACAAGAAAACCAATACTCATTCCTACGGCACTTACCGTTATTACAGATGTATGACATCAAGAAAGATGAGCAAGGATGCCTGCACCAATCACACAATCCGTATTGATAAGCTTGAAACTGCGGTGCTTGTAACCTTGCAGAAAATGATTGATACTGCTATTGAGTTTGATGAATTTCTTGAAATAATCAATCAGAGCAGTAAGCGGAAAAAGGAGTCAACACATCTGCAGAAGATGATTAAGACTCAATCTGCCGAGCGTGAGAAGTGCATAAAAATGTCCCTTGATTTGTACCCCGACTGGAAGCAGGGAGTTATCACAAGGGAGGAATATATGCAGTTAAAGGCTAACCTTACAGAGAAAATTGAGTCAATTGACAGCACAATCAAAAGCCTTACAAAGACAGCAGAAGAGTACGCACAAGGCTTGAATAGTGAGAATGAGTTCATCTCACATTTCAAACAGTACGGCAATATTGAGTCACTTAACAGACCTATGATGGTTGAACTGATTGATGAGATTCTTGTTCACGAGGGCGGCAACATTACTATTAAATTTAAATTCAACGATGCTTATGAAAATGTGGTTAATTATATTGAAATGAATAAAGAAATCGTTGAAGAGGCAGATAAAAAGTCTGCATAATATTATCAATAGGGTATATTTAATATTATGATAATAATATTTATCAAAATTCAACAATATACCCTATTGACAAAACAATATTTATAATTTATACTATAAAACAAGGAGTTGTTATAATGGATTTTTCAAACTACGAAGTGAGTAATACATATTTTGGCGGAAGCGAAAAGAAAATAGGGCTGATTATCAGCGGTAGCGAATATATGATTAAATTTCAGAAGCAAACGGAGTTCGGCAAGAGGAATAATCATATATCAGAGTATATCGGCTCTCACATTTTTGAGCTTCTCGGTTTTAAGGTGCAGGAAACTTATCTCGGCACATATAAGGGTGAACAGGTTGTTGCTTGCAAAAACTTTATAGAGGACGGTTATCAGTTTGTTCCTTTTAATGATGTAGGTGAGAGCACTTTAGACCAGGATAAGGAAAGATATCAGTATTCTTATACGGATATTATGAAAATGCTCCGTGATAATTCAAAGCTTACAAATGTTGATGAAACCATTGAGGCATTCTGGCAATTGTTTATTGTTGATGCTCTTCTCGGTAACTTTGACCGTCACGGTGCCAACTGGGGCTTTTTGAAGAAGGATAACAAATATACCCTTGCTCCTATTTTTGATAACGGCTCGTCATTGTTTCCCAATATGACAGATGAGGATGAAATGAGGGAGATTATTAACTCACAGGAAGAAACCGACAAACGAATATTTACATTTCCCACATCACAAATCAAGCTCAAAGGCAAGAAAAGCTCATATTATGATGTTATTCACAGCCTTGAATTTGAAGAGTGTAACAAAGCATTGGCAAGTGTATATAAGCGTATTTCCATAGAAAAAATAAATGAATTTATTGATAATGATGTTATGTTTATTACTGACTTACAAAAAGAATTTTACAAGCATATGATAAAAAACAGATTTGAAAAAATTATCGAAGCATCTTTTGAAAATCTGATTAAGAGGTGAAAAAATGAACTGTTACGAGGTTGATGCTCTTATATGCCTTAAGGATGGCCTGGGTATAGAGTATGTTGTGTCGGAAATTGAATATAAGATATGGAAGAACGAAGAGTTTGAATACAGATTCAGACCGAATTATTCTGTTATTGACCTTTTAGATACTTCTCTGTTTCAGGGTATTCCCGGCATTGATTTAGATTTGAGGAAGGATGAATACATACGAAAGAATGCTGTTCCTACCTTCATTTCGGAAAGAGCACCGGCTTCTAACAGACAGGAGCTTTGGAAGCTGCTTGAAGATTGCAATATGCAATACCTTAATCAGCTTGAATGGTTAATCAGAACGGACACAAAGTATATCGGTGACCGCTTATATGTAAGAAAGCCATATTTGCAAAGCTTTTCTGATACAGTTAATCTTGATAATGAAATATCACAAGTAAAAAGGTCTTATGATGTCCAGAAGAAGCTGCTTGACAGAATCTGTGCAGGATTCAATGTTGAATATGACGGCTTTATAATTAATGACAGCAACCGTAAGACTTGTTATGATTTGCTTTACCGCTTATTCAGACGAGAATCTGAGCGTTTAAGAAAGCTTCAGAGTGACGGTATAAACAAGGCAAAGAGCGAGGGTAAGTATCAGGGCAGAAAGGCAATCAGTGTTGATGACACGAAGCTTTACGAAGTATGGCGCAAGTATGTAAGCAAGAAGATTTCACTTGAAGAAGCAACAAGCCTGCTGAATATCAGTGTATCCACATTTTACAGAAAAATAAAGAAGTTCCAATAAAGAACAGCGTGCGGAGTAAAATCTGCACGTTTCCAAATATTATGTTGGTATGAAACGTTGACAAACGGTGTAAAAATAAATATAATATCTATGAAAGGAGTGATTACTGTGACTGCATACAATATGATAAAAGAGAGTTTCGGCTATGACGAGCCTATACTTGCAAGCGATATTGAAGCAATGTTTCCCGAGCGTTCAAGACCTTGGATTGATAAAGCTATCAAAACAATGGTTGATGAAAATCAGCTTAAGCGCTTCTCAACGGGTGTTTACTATATTCCGAGAAAAACACTTTTCGGGGACTCTCTTTTAAATCCGCAAAAGGTTATTGCTAAAAAATATATAAAAAACGGCATTGAAACCTACGGCTATGTCTCGGGGACGGCACTGCTTAATTTACTCGGACTTACAACTCAGGTTCCCAATATGATAACTGTTGTAACCAATAATGAGTCATCAAGAGGTCGAAAGGTTGCAGTAGGTAATCAATCCGTTTATGTTATGAAGTCAAGTACAGAGATAACAAAGGAAAACTGTGCGGCTTTACAACTTCTTGAAGCTGTGAAGCTGGTTGACCTTAATGACCTTGATGAAATCGAAAGATATAATCTCGAAAAGTATATAGATGATAATAACATTACACTTACTATGGTCAGCAAATATTGCTCTTTCTTCCCTGATTATGTATCTAAAAGAGTGTTAGGAGGAAGTTTAATTGAAAAGCTTGCACAACAATAAAGAATTATTCAGCGATGTAATAATCGCTACATCAAACGCATTGAATATTGCACCTGCAATTATCGAAAAAGATTATTATGTAACCTTGCTTTTGAAGAAAATTACAGAAAAATGTCCTGATATTATTTTCAAAGGCGGTACATCTCTTTCAAAGTGTTTCAAGATTATCAACAGATTTTCCGAGGATATTGATATTGGACTCAATGCTGACAAAGCAACAGAAGGTATGAGGAAAAATTTAAAGGTCTCAATAAAAGAAGCCATTGAAGAACTCAGTTTTGAACTCGATAACCCTACAGATATCTACACACGAAGTTATTATAACAAGTATCAGATTAAATATCCCGTAAGCGAAACAACTGCATTTATCAAGCCGTACTTATATGTTGAAACTGCAATTTTTATGAAGCCTTTTCCTTTTGAGATTAGAGAGGCAGATACTTATGTTTACCGCTTCTTAAAAGAGCAGAAGCAAGAACAGATTATTGAACAATACAGTTTAAATCCGTTCAGTATTAAAGTACAGACACTTGACAGAACATTCATAGACAAAATGTTTGCTTTGGGTGACTATTATCTGACAGGCAAGACAAAAGGCTATTCAAGACATCTTTATGACCTTTATAAAATAATGCCGGAGATTGCTTTTGATAATAGCTTTTTAGAGCTTTATGATGAAGTAAAGGAAATTCGCTCAAAGGATGTTGACTGTCCTTCGGCAAAACCTGAAAAGAACTTGAAAGAACTGCTTGAGAAGATATATGATTCGGATTATTTCAAGAGTGACTATGAAGATGTAACAAAAGAATTACTCTTTGAGAATGTACCTTATCAAGAGGTTAAAGACAATCTTAAAAGTATAATTGAAAAAGCGTTTTAATGACGATAACAGTGTGCGGAGTAAAATCTGCACGCTGATTTTTTGCGTTAAAGGGCAGTTAAGGGGGTGTAATTTTTAAAAATTGCAATTTTACACCCGTTAACTCAAATTTATAAAAACCGACACTTTTGTTGAAAATGTCTATAAACTACCCGTTATAGTCTTCCCTTCATTGCAACCACCCCATATCTGCACCCATAATTGAAGTGCCGAAAACCCAGTAAAATAGGCACTTTCGGGATTTTCAAAAATTTTATGGTTTTCTCTTGACATTTACCCCTGCCGCTAAGAAAACCATAGCCGACTTTTTGTCTGACACCGGTACGAAACCTACGGACTACGATGCGATTTTCACAGGTGACCTTGGAAGCGTGGGCACTGAGCTGTTATACGAGCTTATGCTCAAAGAAGAGGGCATAGACCTCGGCAGTGTGCACAAGGACTGCGGACTTATGATTTTTGACCGTGAGACTCAGGATGTACATGCGGGGGGCTCGGGATGCGGTTGCAGCGGCAGTGTTCTTTGCTCTCATATTCTCTCGGGACTTCACTCGGGCAAATATCGCAATATTCTCTTTATCGCTACGGGCGCTCTTATGTCGACTGTGTCATCACTTCAGGGGCAGAGCATTCCCGGCATTGCTCATCTTGTAAACATCAGAAAGGGGTGAAAAAATGATGAATCTCATAAAAACTATCAAGTGTCTTTGCTGTCTTGTGACATGCTCAAAATATCTTTATTACATTAAAAAGGTGCTTTGTGTCGTAACTGTTATAGTACTCTGCTGTGCGCTTTTCTGCAATCTTGATAAGTGCAAGGCTATGATTGAAAAGTTCAGGGTGATGTGATATGGAGACGGTTTTGGATTTGCTTAAGGCCTTTGCCGTTGGCGGTGCAATATGTATTGTGGGTCAGCTTCTCATTGATTTCACAAAAATGACCCCGGGCAAGGTGCTTGTGCTGTTTGTTGTTTCGGGTGTTGTATTGGGTGCACTGGGGTTTTATGAACCTTTGGTTGATTTTGCAGGTGCAGGTGCAACTACACCTCTTACGGGCTTTGGCTATAACCTTGCCAAGGGCACCAGGCAAGCAATAATTGAAAAGGGTCTTTTAGGTGCAATCAGCGGACCTTTTTCATCGGCAAGCGTCGGTATTATGGCGGCAGTGCTGTGCGGACTTGTTGTGAGTCTGTTTGCAAAGCCCAAGGATAAGTAATGAGTAATTGACATATAAAAACAATTGGGATATAATATAGATGTAAAAGGAAAAGCAAGGGTGTGATTTAATGTGCAGTAAAAATCAGCTTTACACTATAACAGAAAAGGTTGCCGAGCTTTCAAAGGAAGTTTTTGGTGAAAAGCTTGATGAGGTTTTGCTTTACGGCTCTTATGCAAGGGGCGATGAAACCATCGAGTCTGATATTGATATTATGGTTTTGGCTGATGTGAAAAGACAGGAACTTTGTGCCTATAAAAAGGCTTTTACAGTTCTTACATCTGAGCTTGGCCTTATGTATGATGTTGTTGTAACTGTTACACTAAAGGACACTGAAACCTTTAACCGATATCTTGATGCAGTTCCGTTTTACGGTAATGTTAAAAGGGAGGGAATAAGAATTGCTGTCTGAGGAAAAAATTAATTTGTCAAAAATGAGACTTGACATCGCAAAAGAGCGATTGAAGTTTGCTGATGAGATATTGGCCATAGGCGACTACAAAACGGTAGCTAATCGCTCTTATTATGCAGTGTTTTCTGCTATGAGAGCAGTTCTTGCATTGGATGGTTTTGATTCAAAAAAGTACTCGGGGATTATTGTAGAATTTAGAAAGAATTATTTGAAAACCGGAAAATTGTCCAAAGAACTTTCACCTATAATAGATGCCCTTGTGGAAATACGCCAGGGTAGCGATTATGATGATTTCTATATTGTGTCCATAGAAGAAGTAAGAGAACAGCTTGAAAATGCAAAAGTGTTTATCAAAGAAGTGGATGATTATCTTAAATCACAATATTGATTTTAGTGCGTGCGGAGTAAAATCTGCACGCTGTTTTTGTTTTCAACTCACAGTTGAAAAATATCGTTTGTAAGGTTATTGTAAGCCTAAAGCTTATGTGATATACTTTCCTTGAGCTCAAAAAAAGCGCGCTTCATAATTTGGGAGGCAAAGAATGAATATTGGAAAGAAAATTAAAGAACTACGTAAGCAAAGAGGAATTACTCAGGAACAGTTAGCCGAAAGTATAGGTGTTTCTTTTCAGGCTGTGAGTAAATGGGAAAACAACATTGCACTACCGGATATTACACTTGTGCCGATTCTGGCAAGTTATTTCGGTGTTACAACTGATGAGCTATTAGGTTTTAGCATAGCTGAAGCAGAGATTGAAGTTAACAGTATAGCGGAAGAGGCATATAAATTCAGAGAAAGCAACCCGAACAAAAGCAAAGAGATACTCGAAGAAGGGCTGAAAAAATACCCCGACAATACTGTGCTACTAAGTAGTCTGATTTATGTTTTGAATTATTCTGAAAAGCCTGATGAAACAATATCCGCGGCGAATAAGATTATTGAAAGAACTGAAAGAAATGATTTAAAATATGACGCTTTTCGCTTTCTTGCTTATGCATACAAAGCGAAAGGGGATGTATATAGTGCCAAAAATGCTATTGAGCAGATTCCTGAAATATACTTTAATAAATTGACGGAGATGGCGTATCTTCTATCCGGAGAAGCTAAATTTGAAGCGGCAGAAAAACAGAAAAGAGTTTCGGCTGAAAACTTAATTCAGATGATGTGGAAGATAGCAGAGACCTATGAAGAAACAGGGGAGTATGAGAAAGCGATTGCTGAGACAAAAAAAGCCTTAGAAATCATCTCGGTGATTGATAACGGTCAACTTGATGTTTATATAGACTATTTTAATAGAAAGATAGAAGAATTTTCCAAGAATATATGACAACAAAAAAAGAAGCTACAGCTCAGTGCCGTAGCTTCTTCGGTTTTTATGGATTTGATTATGCTACTGTTTCTGAAATGAAGTCTGCGTCGTAGCTGGCGCATGAAACGTAGTTTTCTCTGTCGTCTGCGTTCTTGATCTTCTTCTTTTCGATAATCTTTGTAACTGCATAGTAAACAGCTGCGAGAGCTGCAACAACTGCAAGGATAATAGCGACAATTTTAGCAATTTTCTTGAAAGTTTCCATCTTTACTTTTCCTCCATTAATTTAGGTATGGTTAATTATAACATTTATATAGGGTGTTGTCAATGTTTTACCACTATATTTTGTTTAAATTTTATCAGTATGTTATTGTGTATTCGCCGTAGAAATCGCCGCCGCCTTCAACGGTCATTGTAAAGCCCAGCATTGAACCCTGACCTCTCATCTGCTTAACTTCCATATAGTTCTTGGTGTAGGTCATTCTGCCCTGACTGTCAAAGTTTGCAATAACATAAACGCCTGAGTAATAAATCTCAACATAGTTTACTGTTGCCTGAGCAGGAATAAGAGCCGAGGTGTCAACAACTTCAACAATATTTACAAGGTTATCTGCCTGACCGGGATAAATGTGAGCCTCATCATTAAGGTCGATTCTGAGCGTATATCCACCGTCTGCTGTAGGTGTGGCTGTTGCACCTCTGACAAAGCTTTCATTTATAATGCTCTGCTTATTGGGCGGGGGGAGAATACCCATAGGAGTCACACCTGTAGCCGCGTCCACACCGCCGACAAAAGTATATGTAGTAGGCGGAATCTGATTTTGCTCAATAACCATATTTGCAGCCTTTTCTACTATTGAACCGCCGCTGATTTTGCTGATGACAACATTGAGCTTGCTGACTCTCAGGCAAGTGAAATTTGGTGTTGCCTTAAGGGTGTTGATACCGTTCACATAAGCTGCAACAATTTCAGATGTTGTTGAGGGTATCTTCAGAGTCTGTGCCGGCGGGGCAGTAGGTGCTGTCGGTGTTTCTCCCTGCTGTGCACCTTGAGTAGGCACTGTGACGTCAACATTGACGTTGGGAGCTGTTGGGACTGCGGGAGTAGTGGGAGAGGGCTGAGTCGGGAGGATGTTGTTACCCGGGATAATAGGCGTATTGGTAACAATGGGAGGCAGGGTTGTGGTGTACTTCTGCGATTGCTTTTCAGTGACCTGATATGATACCAGGAAGGACAGACAGAAAAGCCATACGGTAACTGCCGCCACCGATAGAATTCTTACAAGTTTTTTAAAATCCATATATACCTCTTTTGCGAATACTTCAAGGGATACAGTGCGTATCCCCTGAAAACGTCCGTTTATCTTGTGAATGTGTAAGCTGAGGAAACTGAACCGCTTATCTGCATACCGAAGCTTGTTATGCCAACGATACCTTCAACGGGAGCCTTCATCTTCATAGAATAGGGTGAAGATACCTGATAGGAGTCGAGGGTGCCGTCTGCGTTGATAACGGCTGTGATTGTTGTATCACCGACAGTTGTGAGCTGATTCTCGAGTCCGTCATTTGAGAAGTAGCCGAGAGACGCGATGCTGGTAACAAGACCCGGATGATAGAAAGCATCAGCTACATTTGTTTCCTCGCCAAAGGTCTCTTCATAGAGTTCAACAGTGTACTGATATCCGCCGCCTGTAATGGGGGTAACGGCAACAGATTTTACGCCGTCCTTCCATGCCGAGGGGTCTTCACTGCCGTATAAGTAAGCGTATTCCTCGTCTGAGGGGTCAATATATCTTGCAAGGCTTACATACTTGCCGTCGTTGTTTTTAGCAATAGCGTCTGTGAAGGTGAGAGTTTCATCGGATGTCTCTTTACCTGAAAGTGAAATATCTTTAAGCTCGTCTGAGTCTCTGTCAACACCCGAAAGCAGGTTGATAAACTCAAGGAGACCTTCTACATCTTTGCCGCTGAATGAAGAATTATTTACAAAAAACTTATCTGTGCTGTAATTGACAACAGACTTTGCATTTACGGTAACAGCATCGGTTTCGTGTTTTGTTTTGTTGATAGATTCAACGAGATAGAGAAGCTGTGAGTTCACGCTGTGGTCGTAGTGAAGGCTGCCTGAGGGGAGAATTCTGAAGTTATCTACTCTGAATACAAGCTCCGTTACAACGGGGTCTGTGATGATGTCACCGTTTTCAGTATAAGCGAAAACGGATAAGGACTGAATTGTACCGGGAGTAAGAGCAACGTCGGCAGTAGTCTTTGTTACGTTTGTGAGAATACGGTTGAGTCCTCTGTCGCTGTCGGTATACTTAGCAAGCACTCTGTATTTTGCGGCACCCTCGATAGCGGGCCAGGTAATAGTCTGTGCAGCACCGTCCTGAGCTACGGTAATACCTGTGGTTGAAGCAAAGATCTCATCTGAAACGGCACTTCTGATACCCTTATCGTTCTTGGCATATACACGGTAGAGATAGCCTCTTGCTGTGTTGCCTTCATCGATATATCCGTCGTCTTTGATACCGCCGGGTACTACTTCTACCCAAGAGTTTTTGTCAAAGTCAAACTTTTCAAGGACATAGACAGTTGCTTCGTTGACTTCTGTCCACTGAAGGGTGATATCTGTTTCTGTGCATCTGCCTACAGAAAGAACAGGCTTCTGTATAACCTTCATAAAGATTGTTTCGGAAACTGCACCGTAGAGATACACGCCGCTGTTTTTAACGTAAGCGGCAACTCTGAAGTTAAGACCGGGCAAGCTGCCGACATCGTTGACTGTTATTGTGTTGGCGTCTGTCTGAGAAAGTCTCTGGAATTCCTTTGTGGAGTTATTGAGAACATAAAGTGTATATCCCTGAGCGTTATTCACCTTATCCCAAGTAAATTGAAGTGAGCCGTCGGAAAGAGCTTCGCCCTGAAGATTTTTAACCTGACCGGGTGTGGAATAAATCGGATAAGACTCTGAGAAAGTACCCTTTATGGTTTTTCCGGATAGCTTTGTGTATGCTCTGACTTTAATCTGGTAAACATTGCCGTCTTTAATGTCAATAGCTGTTCTGTTTGTAGATACTGTGGGAAGCTTGACAGCTGAGCCTGAGGAGTAGTCGTAAACCTGATAGCCCTGAGCACCGGGAACCTTATCCCAGGTGATAACAGCTTTTGTCTTTGTGATTGAGGAAAGCTGAATACCTATAACTGCAGGGAGAGTGGGTGTTATACTCTTAGCTGAGGTAAATGCACCGTAATAGGTTTTTGAATCTGTTTTATAGAAGCCTCTTACCTTGTAGTAGTACTTTGTGCCGATGGTGAGGCTCTTTTCTGCAAGAGATACTGTGGTTTTGGAATAAATTGTCTTATACTTTTTCCATGAACCTGATCCGGTCTTTTTATATATCTGATAGCCTGATACACTTGCCTTATCCCAAGTAAGCTTAGCGGAGCTTGTGCCGGTTGCAGAGACTTTAAAGTCCTCAATTTTTGGCACTGCTGTCTTACCTTTTACAGTTGAAGAAACTGAGCCGTAAACCTTTTTGCCGCTCTGAGTTACATAAGCTCTGACTCTGAATGAAGTCGTTGTATCTGTCTTAAGACCTGTAACAGTATAAGAGGTGGAAGTTGTTGTTTTGACATTTTTCCAGGTTTTGCCTACAAGCTTCTGAACGAGATAGCCCTGAGCACCATCGAGCTTTGACCAGGAAAGCTTGACTTTAGTGGGTGTGGTTGTTGCAACCTTGAGACCTGTTACCTTGCCTAAGGTGTTGCTGACACTGACGGTTATACTGAATGAGGCATGCTTTTTACTTGAACCGAAAAGAGTTTTATATTCGTCATAACCGTTTACTCTGAAGGAATATGTTGAGCCTATTTTGAGATTTTTAACGGTATAAGATGTTGACTGTAAAGTGTCAGTAAGAGTCTGCCATTCGCCGGAACCTTCGCGGAACTGAATTCTGTAGCCGTCGGCTTTAGCAAGGGGAGACCAGGTAATTGTAACGCTGTTATTGGTGACAGCGGAAGCCTTGATACCTGTAACTCTGCCTACGTCCTCAGCGGCAAAAGCCGAAATTGAGAGTGTGAGAGTGAGTATCAGGCAGAAAACAAATGCTGTAAGTATTTTATGAAGTTTTTTCATATTGAGTCCTCCTTGTAAGAACTATTGAATCAGACCGTAACAAAAGCGGTTGTGGTTACAATAGTCTGTGTGAATGAATAGGTGGTTATAAGCCCGGTTTTAAAGGAAACTTCAATGGGCATTGAAACTTCCATATAGCTAATAAGACCATCCTGGATTTTCGCCGTAACCTTGGTGCCTGTATATCTGCAGGAAGAGAGGGAGAAGCCGTTTGCGGCATTTTCAACCTTTGACCAATCTACGGGAGAAGTGATGAGTGAGGTTTTGTCAGCCGATGCGCCTTCGGAGTTGAGAATGAAGGTTATATCGTATCCCGAACCGTTTGCCTTGAAGCTTACGGAATCGGTATTTATGTCCGCGAAGGTGAGGGTGCTGTTTGTTGCCTTGGGACCGAGATAAGCTGAAACCTTGTTGCCGTCAGCGGTGATACCCTTTTGGAATCTGTAGATATCGGTACCTGCCGTGGCAATGTTACTCAGTACAGTATCGTTCTTATCGCCGCTGAAGTCTTTAACTGCAACGTCTTTATAAAGAACGGCGTTATTTTCGTAATTCTTAGTGTTGTTCAGAGCTTCGATGAAGGAATTGAAAGCAGCTTCATTAGTTGCCGGCAGAGAAAGAGTAGTAACTGAAACAGACGATGAATAGTAGCTGTAAACGGTACCTGTTTCTCTCTGGGTATAGGCTCTTATTTTGAAAGTGTACTTAGTACTGTTGCTGAGGCCTGAAAGAGCACAGCTTGTCTGGTTGTAAGCGACCTTTCTGAGCTGACTTTCCTTGGTGGTATTGTTAAGAATATAAATCTCGTAGCCTGTAATACCGCTGAGAGCCTTCCAGGAAAGAGTTACCTTGTCAAAGTAAACAGCGTTTTTGTCATAGCTAAGACCGCTGACGCTTAAAGGTCTTGTTGCGACAGAAGCTTCAACCTGTGTGTCACTGAAAACTACATTGCCGTCTGAACCTTTATAGTAAGCCTGTACTGCGAACTTGTATTCGGTATTGGCTGTAAGACCTGTTATCTTGGCACTGAGAGAGGTAGTTGAAGTCTTCCTTACGAACTTATTGGTCTTGGTGTCAAAGAGATAAACTCTGTAGCCGTTTGCATTGTCGGCTTTTTTCCAGGTGAGCTTAGCGTAGTTTTCTGCGGCGGCAATCTCAAGCTTTGTTACAGCGCCCGGTTTTGCCATAACCACTGTAAGAGTGGAGGAGTATTCACCGTAGTAAGTTTTAGCGCTTGTCTTGGTGTAAGCGCGAACCTTGTATTTAGCGGTGTCACCCATTGAAACTTTCTTATCAGTGTAAGAAGTTTTTGTGGTGGTTGAAATACATTCCCACGTCTTCTTGTCAGCACTGTATTTATATAACTTGTAGCCCGTTGCTTTAGTTATCTTGCTCCAGGAGAGAGAGACGCTGTTTGTTGTAATTGAGCTTTGTTTTAAGGTTTTAACCTTCTGAGGATTTACCGTAACGTTGATTTTTTTGCTTATCTTGCTGCCGTCAGCTGTCGTAACAGTAATGACAGCCTTGCCGATGCCGACGGCTTTTACCTTACCGCTTGAAGAAACGGTAACAACACTTGTGTCGGAGGACTTGTAAGTAACCTTTGAAGAATAAAGAGGTGAGGGTGAAAGAGTAACCTTAAGCTGTCTTTCAGCTGTGAGTCCAACTTCTAAGGATGTATAGTTCAGCGTCATACTTTTAGCGTATCTGTAGCCGGGTTTTACATTTGCAAGTCCCTTTATGTATTCTTCGCCGTAGGAGCCTTCGGTCGTATAGGCTGTCAGAGCGTCACATCCCTTGAAAGCATCCTTGCCTATTGATGTAACCGATGCCGGTATAACAATCTTCTTCATACCTGTGCAGTACCAGAAGGCGGCTTCGTCTATAGTTTTGACTGATGAGGGAAGAACAACCTTTGTAAGAGCAGTACACTCGTTGAATGCCGCATAGCCTATAGAGATTACTGTTGAGGGGATTTCTACAGAGGTCATTGCTTTTTTCTGCCAGAAAGCTTCAGCTCCGATGGCTGTAACCTTGTATGAACCCACCTTTGAGGGTATTTCAACAGAAGCAGCACTTCCCTTGTATTCTTTCAGGGTTGCCCCCGAAGATGCTGTTTCAAATACGAAGTCACCTGATGTTACGGTTTTTGCACTGACTGATAGGCCGAAAAACACTGTCATTGCAATTATAACCGGCACCAACACCAGATACCTTGAAAGCTGTTTTTTCATAATTAAGAGTCCTCCAAAACGATACTGAGTAAATATTATCACGAAACTTGTAAAATTTCAATCGTTTTTTTATTAATATATAAGTTTTTATATAACAATATAAGATAATATCTACCGTGTTATATTATCTCAATGTTTTGTGACGGGAATATGTAATGAATATAAACGTTTAGAAAAAAGAAAAAGAGACGGGTGAACCCATCTCGAAATCTCATAAACTTTGCTGATTATTTTGAAGCGTTGAGCTTTGTTACAAGAGCTGACTTCTTTCTTGCAGCATTGTTCTTGTGAAGAAGTCCCTTAGCTACTGCCTGGTCAATCTTCTTAACTGCGAGCTTTACAGCTGCTTCCTTATCTTCAGCGTTTGCATCGATAGCTGCGTTAGCCTTCTTAAGAGCTGTCTTAAGAGCGGAGTTAGCTGACTTGTTGCGAGCCTGCTTTGTTGCACTAACGAGAACACGCTTCTTTGCTGATTTAATGTTTGGCATAATTTACACCTCCTCTTAATACCGTCATGCAAAAGACATCATATCACTTTTCTGAAAAAATTGCAAGATATTTTTGCAAATTTGGATAGACTTTTTTTCATACGCCGATAATAATACTATATATTTTCAAATAATGCAATAGTTTGAGGTGAAAAAATTTGAATTTTCGCACGGATCTTGCCATTGAAAGGCGGGAATACAGAGAAAAAGAGAAGCTTGACGGAGTTTTATCGGAAACTGAAATCATAGACGGAATAAAAGTTACCACTATTGAAATCATAAATGAACAGGGTGAAAGACTTATTGGAAAGTCTGTCGGGAAGTATATAACCCTGGAAACAGATAAGCTATATAAAAGCAGTGAAGCTTTTTCATCTGCATCTCAGGTGCTTTGTAATGAGCTGAGAAGCTTGCTGCCCGAAAAGGGCACGGTACTTGTAGCGGGCCTCGGTAACGAGGATATCACTCCCGATGCACTGGGTCCGAAAAGTCTGAACTTACTTCTTGCAACAAGACATATAAGCAGTGAATTTGCCGAAAGTTTGGGCCTGGGTGAGCTTCGCAGTGTGGCAGGAATTGTGCCGGGTGTTCTTGGTAAAACCGGAATTGAAACCGTAGAAATTATCGGGGGTGTGGTGAAGAAGATTTTGCCTTCGTGTGTCATTGTTATTGACGCTCTTGCGTCGAGGAGTACTGAAAGGCTCGGTACAACGGTGCAGATTTGCGATACGGGAGTTGCACCCGGGTCAGGTGTCGGTAACAGACGAAAGGGCATAAACAGTGAAACTCTCGGCGTGCCCGTCATAGCTGTTGGTGTGCCGACGGTAGTTGACGCTCTTACAATGGCGGCGGACGTCTTTGAAAAGGCAGGTGCCGCACTGCCGGATATGGATTTCAGCGAGCACAGACAGATGATGGTTACACCTAAGGAAATTGACAGTCTCATTGACAAGGCGGCACACCTCATCGCTATGGGGATAAACACTGCTTTGCAGGAAGGTCTTACGGCAGGGGAGATAGCTGAGATTGTTGGTTAGTGCAGGAGGCTGGCACGCGGCTCAGGGACTGCGACGGCCGTCGCAGGCGAATGGCGGAACGCGTTCCGCCATTCAAAAATCCGCACTGCGGATTTTCCTGAGCCGCCCCTGCTCATAGCAGAAATTCTCTGATATCCGCTTGATTTTTCATCTGAAACGAATGTTACACTCCGAAAGCGAATATTCATATATATAGTATAAATTCGGAGGAACAGACAATGAAGAATAAAGGATTAAGGAATCTGATTGCTTTTTTAGTGATAACAGCAACAATAGCTTTCAGCATATTTTTCAATGAGCTTTTTATATATGGATTTTCTCAGCTTGCACTTAAAAGCGCCAAAAGCTTTTTGCCGGACAAAGGCATAACTCTGCCGACTTTCACAAGTGCTGTCAGTACCTCTGCCGAGGAAGTGACGTATGAAAATGAAATTACATCTGCTGCCCAAAAGAAAGATTCTCCGGAGGTATCGGTAAATGTGAGCTTTACTGACACTCCCGAGGACATAAAGAAAATCATTGCGGACAGAGAAAAGACAGCGGCAAAAGACAAAAAGGACGGTGCTATTTACGAAAGACAGTATAAGAATGAAGGCGTTACCGACAGCTACGGTCTGGTGAAAATAAAAAATGTGAATAAAACTGACATCAGTATAGAGAAAATACTGACAGAAAAAATAGACCTTTCCGTAGGTAAGGATAAGCCATCGGTTCTGATATTCCATACTCATACAACGGAGACGTACCAGATACTTGACAGAGGCTTTTATGAAACGAACTTTGCTACAAGAACCAAGGAACCCTCCAAGAACATGGTGAGAGTTGGCAAGGCTGTCTGCGAAGAAATTGAGAAAGCCGGTTACAAAGTCATTCACGATACGGAAATCCACGATCTGAGCTATAACGGAGCTTATGCACACTCGAGAAAGAAGATAGAGGAGTATCTGAAGAAGTATCCGTCTATACAGATTGTTCTTGATATTCACCGTGATGCGATACAGCAAAGTGACGGTTCAAAGATTAAACCTACGGCTACAATTCAGGGTAAAAAAGCGGCGCAGATTATGATAATCAGCGGCTGTCAGGAAGAGGGGAATCCTATAGAAAATTTTCCCGATTGGAGATATAATCTCACCTTTGCAGTGCACCTTCAGAATCAGCTTGAAAAGATGTATCAGGGTATAACCAGACCTCTTTATTTTTGCCCGAGAAAATACAATATGAATGTAAGCCACTGCTCACTTTTAGTCGAGGTGGGCTCTGACGCAAATACCCTTGAAGAGGCAGTTTATACGGGCAAGTGTTTAGGCGGTGCTTTAAGTGAAATTATGAAAGAATATGAGGAGACGGTATGAATAAAGAAATGAGAAAGTTAGTGTCAAGGTTTTTGTTTTACTGCGTTGTACTGACCTGCCTTTTGTGTCTTTCCGCAGGTGCAGTAACAGCCAAGCAGCGTAGTGAGTTTAACTCTTATTTCACACCTTATGCCGTTTTAACGGTAAAGAATACAAACAGTGAAATAAGTCTGAGCTTGGACGAAAAGAATTATAGCTTCGATTTTAAGGAGCTGAAAAGTCTTTCAAAATACAGAGACTACCTGTATTTTACGCCTTTTTCCACGGCAGTTTTCTTTTTTGAGAGTTTTTTTGACTTTTTAGGCGCTTTAAATGAGTAAATTTTGCATTTTTTCTATTGACATATAATGAAAATAGTGATAAACTTCTATAAACCGAATAGTTCAATTAAAGATAGAGGCGCGGTTAATCATCAGTAGCTTTGCATTTAAAGGAGTCTTCGCAAGACTCGCCGAAGTGAAAGGGATTGCTGCCGAAGGTGTCAGGCGAAAGATAACCTGGGCGGACGAAATAAGATTTGTCCGACTGTCGCATTTGCGGAGTGCTATTATAATTTGGCAAGGACTTGAGTTTATAATTTCAGTTTTGCCGGCAGAAACTATTGTTTTCTGAGCTGTATTACACTCGATGCGAAAAATCGAGTGTTTTATTTTGGTCTACTTTATTTTGAAATATCGGAATAAATCTTTTTATTATAAGGAGCAGATTACTATGGAAAGAAAGCCTATTTTTACCGGTGCAGCTTCAGCACTTGTTACCCCTTTAAACAAGGACGGCGTTGACTACGCTAACTTCAGAAAGCTCATCGAATGGCAGATCGAAGAGGGCATCGATGCTCTCGTTATCGCCGGTACATCAGGCGAAGGCTCAACACTTACAGACGAAGAACACAGAGAAGTACTTAAGTTTGCTATGGAGGTTGTTGACGGCAGAGTACCTGTTATTGCAGGCACAGGTTCAAACGATACAGCTTACGCTATCGACCTTACAAAGTATGCTTGTGAAATCGGCTGTGACGCTATGCTTGTTGTAACACCTTACTACAACAAGGCTACACAGAAGGGCCTTATCAAGATGTTCACAGCTATTGCCGATGCAAGCACAAAGCCCATCATTCTTTATAACGTGCCCTCAAGAACAGGCGTAAATATCGAGCCTGCAACTTACGCTGAGCTCGCTAAGCATCCTATGATTCAGGCTATCAAGGAAGCTAACGGTCAGATTGACAAAATCACAGAAACAATGGCTCTTTGCGGTGACAAGCTCACACTTTATTCAGGTAATGACGACCAGATTATTCCTCTTATGTCCGTTGGCGGTAAGGGTGTAATCTCCGTTCTTTCAAATGTACTTCCCAAGGAAACCTCAGAAATGTGCCACAAGTTCCTCAGCGGTGATGTTGAGGGCGCTGCTCAGATGCAGTTCAAATACTTCCCTCTTGTCAAGGCTCTCTTCAGTGAGGTTAATCCTATTCCCGCAAAGGCTGCCATGGCTGCTATGGGCTTCTGCGAAGATTATGTAAGACTTCCTCTTACTCCTATGGAAGATGCAACAAAGGCTGTGCTTCTTGACAGAATGCGCGAAATCGGCCTTGATGTATAAGGTGACAGTATGAGAGTAATCATAAACGGTGCCGGCGGCAGAATGGGCAAGGCTTTGTCTGCCATCATCGAAAACAGCGAAAAGCATGCAGTTGCTGCGTATTGCAGTATGGAATTTTCCACAGATGCGGCACAGAATATCTACAATAACATAAATGAATATGAGGGCGAAGCAGACTGCATTATCGATTTCTCAAACCATCTTGCAACTGCCGATGTTATAGGCTATGCAGTGAAGAGAAATCTCCCCATAGTTGTGGCTACAACAGGTCAGACAGAAGAGGAACTAGCTATCATCCGCGGTGCTGCTGACAGTATCCCCGTATTCTACTCACAGAACATGTCTCTCGGTGTTGCACTTCTTTCCTGCCTTGCAAAGATAGCTGCTAAGGCTTTTCCCGATGCTGACGTGGAAATCGTAGAAAAGCACCACAATCAGAAGCTCGACGTACCCAGCGGTACTGCTATTATGCTTGCAGACAGTATCAGAACCGTAAAGACCGATGCCGAATATGTTGTAGGCAGAAGTGATTACGGCAAGAGAGATAAGAGAGAAATCGGCATACACTCACTTCGTATGGGCAGTGAAGTCGGCACTCACGAAATAATATTTGCTATGGGCTCACAGGTTATCACCTTGAAGCACGAAGCAGAAAACAGAAGCCTTTTTGCCGATGGCGCAGTTTCAGCGGCAGAGTTCCTTGTAAAGCAGGAAAAAGGCTTTTACAATATGGATAATATCCTGGAATAAACAAACTCAAAGGCAGAGTGTCGGCGAACGACACTCTGCCTTTTTACTTTTGCTGTATTTATATAAATCATATAGTTCAAGATATAATAATTTTGTAAATTTTGTTGACCTTTTCCATGCAATCTGTTAAAATAATAACGAATATATTTTAAGGAGGAAATATCCCATGAGCAACAAATCAGGTGGGTCTCTCGGCAGCAAGGTTAAAAATCTTGCAAACGAAATAAAGACCCATTGGAACACTCCTGCTGAGGGTAAATATGTGCCTTATAAAGAGTATAAGGACATTTTTATTGCCGTAGGCAGTAACTATGCAGGCTCAAAGATTCTCGAATATATCGGTTTCTGGGCAAGCTGCTATCTTATTATGCACCACTACAAATTACCGTATCTTACCTTTTCGGTAATCGGCATTCTGAATATGCCACTGGGCTATGTTACAGCTCTTATCTGGTGGTTCGTTTGTGACAACCTCGGCTTCCTGCCGAAGAAAACAGAGCGAAAGCTATATGCTGTCTATATGGCAATGATAGTCTTCGGCGTGTCGACTATTCTTTTCGACTATGCTTCACTGTTTAATCCCACAAGCACATTTATTACATATCTCAACGGTCTTGAGGGTATGAGTGCTACGGCGTGCTTCAAAACCTTCGGTACCCACTTCCTTTACTCAGGCTGGGTAGGTGCACGTAATATTTTCTGGCGTAAAAAGCTCATTCCGAAATTCGGTCGCTATAAGTATTCGCTTTACTGCGACGTTGTGCCTAAGTGTATAATGGTTGTTCTTATCGGTTGGCTTCCTGTTTACAACATTCCCGACGTTGCAACAAGAGTATGGGTTGCAAACCTTCTCTTTGCTACATATAACGTTTTCGGCTTTGCAAACAACCTGGAAACCTGCACAAGAAATATCAGTCCGAATCTTGAGGAAAGAATTTTTGTAAGAAGCTATCCCATCAAGCTTTCACATCTTGCACATTCAATTCTTGCTATTATCCTTCCCGTATTTGTAGGTATGCTCAGATATGAATGGGCTGATATCAACCTTTACAGATATCTTATCCCCATTACCTTTATCACATTTGCGGTTCTTACAATGCTCTTTGCGGGTAAGGTCAAGGAAAGAATTCCTCAGCCGCCTATTGAAAAGAAGGTTCAGATCAAATTCTGGGACGGTCTTTTCGGTGTATTGAGAAACAAGTATCTTCTTATAAACACTATTGTAGGACTTATCGACTCTCTTGGTAACGGTATGCTTCCCTTTGTAACGATTCTTTATCTTTACACATTCCGTCTTTCAGGTCTTCCCTACGCTCTTATCACAACCCTTATTTCCTTTGCGGGTACTCCGCCCGATTTCCTGTCACCCTATTTCCTCAAGAGATTCTCATACAAGCAGATTATGATATTCTATCAGCTGTCACGTGCTATCGGTAACGCGACTATCGCTGCTGCAATATGGTTCTGCGGTGACAATCTGTCCCTTTGCGGTACAATCTGTATCGTAGTTCTCTTCCTTATGGAAATGACAAAGACAGTACCCACAACTGCAGGTCACGATATGAACGTTCGTATCGGCGACTATCAGATGTATCTTTCAGGCGAAAGACTCGAAAGCTTTGCAGGTATTTTCGGCTGGTTCACAGGTCCCATTACCTCATTTATCGGTCTTATCATTCCCTTGTTCCTTCTTAAATTCGGCTTCAACAGTAACTGGGAAGTTCTCTTTGTTGACGCTTCAAGAAGAAGTATTATTGCTATACCCATCATCGTTGATGTAATCGGTTTTGCTCTTATGACTATTCCCTATCTCTTCTGGGACTATGACAGCAAGAAGCAGAATATGGTTATGGAAGTGCTCAAACGCCGTGCAGAGGTTACGGAAAGAAAGGCTCAGGAAGAGGGCGTTTCAACCGACGGCGCATATATAGGTTAAGGAGGCGAGAATATGAGTAATAAAGAAAACAAAAAAGATATGACAATGCCTCCCCTTGGGTCTGCTGATGCTCCCAACGCAGAGTCAAGACTGGTTGACGTTAATTCTGTTATAGAAATTCCCGAAGACGAAATCTGGACATATCAGGTGCCGGGTCTTGCAGCTCCTCATATAGGTAAGCCCTATAAGAATGCAGGTCTCAAGAAAGCTCTTCTCGCTATTATAATTCTTATTGCGGTTTCTCTTTCCTGCTATTTCAGCGTAAGAACAGTGCAGAGCGATACCTTTGAATTTACTCCTCACTGGGATGAGGGCTATGAATTTACAAGATTCAGCAACACAGGCTTCATCAAGGAGGTTGACATTGACTATGTTACAACTCTCGAATACGACGAAACAAATCCCGATGTAAACACAAACTTCTCTTTCATCAAAGATGAAACCAAGGCGGTTACAAATATCCGCGAATACGCTTTTAACTGTGACGGTGTTGTAGAGGTTATCAATATCGGTCCCGGAGTGCTCTCAATAGATGGCAAGTCATTCTATTCCTGCTGGGCACTTCAGAGAATCGAAGTAGACGAAAACAACCCCAACTACTGCGATGTTGACGGTGTGCTTTACAGTAAGGATATGAAGACCCTCATCTGCTATCCTCCCAACCACGACCAGTACTTAAGAACAAAGTTCGGTTATGAAACAGAGCCCTACAGAGCAGATGCAACAGAGGAATATATAATAGATATTCAGACCTATGTTGTACCCTCAACTGTTGAAACTCTCGGCGAGCTTTCAATGAATTACACGAACCTCAGAAGAATCTATCTTCCCGAGGGGCTTAAGAGAATTGAAACTCTTGCGCTCTTCAAGCTTCACGAGCCCAAGGATCAGTGGAGTAACACACCTTCACTTGATAACATTTATTCATATAAGACAGATGCTGAGATACTCGACACACACTTCACATCTCAGGAAGATTTAGGTGAGGTTTATCTCTCGCTTCCCGAGGGCCTTGAATACATAGGCTCAGATGCTCTGAGCTATAATCAGGAATTACCCTACGTCTATATTCCTTCGAGTGTTACGTTTATCGGACACCACGCTTTCTGGGATACTCTCTATGAAGAGAACGGAGAGCTCAAGGGTGTAACAGTAATGAATGTAGGCCACAGTGAAGAAGAATTCGGTAATGTAGAGCTGGGCGACTCCTGGAGACCTCAGTATGACTATATGCTCTTCAAGAAGTCCATTGATATCAACTACGGTGCTCAGAGAGAAAGTCTTAAATAAGAGGTAGCGTTATGATTAAAAACTGGATCAGGTTTCGTGAAAAACATATTTACTTTTTTATGGTGCTTATCTATGTGATGGTAACCATTGCGGGCTTCTTCGGTATCAGTGCCGATAAAACCAGAATAAAACTCGACAAAGTTTCTCTTCAGCAGGAAATCACCGGTTGGGGTACCTCCGGATGCTGGTGGGCACAAAAGCTCGGCGAATGCGAAAGCTCTGAAGAAGTGATGGACCTTCTTTTCTGCAAAGAAGGTCTCGGACTTAACGTATACCGTTATAATATCGGAGGCGGATCAAAAGATGACCCGACCGGCCGTCTCGATAAAAACTCTTCAAGAGCCGCCGAAAGTTTCCTTGTATGGAACGAAGAAAAGCAGGATTGGGTTTATGACTGGAACAAAGATGCTGCAGCACAAAAGATACTTTGGATGGCGCTGGATCGTGGCGTTGACACAGTTGTAATGTTTGCAAACTCACCTCACTATTCAATGTGTGTATCGGGTAATGCTTCAGGCGGTGTTGAAGAGTTTCAGTCAAACCTGAAGAAAGAATGTTATGACGACTATGTAGACTACTTCCTTGATATAACTCAGCACTTTATTGATGAGGGCGTACCCGTAAAGTACATCAGTCCCATCAATGAGCCTCAGTGGAGTTGGGGTAATCCCGACTGGGTAGGTCAGGAAGGTTGTCACTACGAAATCGACGAGGCTGTTGAACTTATACACAAGTTTGCCGTTGCAATCAAAGAAAGAAATATGGATGTAAAGATTTCTGCTCTTGAAAGCGGTCAGGTAGGCGATCACGCTATTGAGTGCCTTGAAAAGCTCTATGCTGACGAAGATATCAGAGATGTACTCGGTACCTATGCTTATCACAGCTATTGGACAGACAGAGACTTTCTTCACAAAGATGCATTCGGTGCTTATATCAACAAAAAGTTCCCGGGAGTGGAGCTTGAAATGAGCGAGTGGTGTGAGCTTCCCTGCGAGCACAAAATCGACGATATTACAGCAGGACTTATTATGGCACGTACTATCGGTGAAGATATTGTAAATACAGGTGTCAACTCATGGTCAAGCTGGGTTGCTGTCAACGAAGGCGGCGAATGGGCAGACTCAATGATAGGTGTCGATTGGTGGGACTATAACAATTATAGGATTTCCAAGAGATATTATGCTATGGGTCACTACACCAAGTTTATTCCCGTGGGCAGCCACGCAGTTGATGTCGATGTAAGCGTCGGTGATATGACTGCATCAAAATTTGATGAATGGCCGTTTTGGATAAATGACGAACCATATCAGAATTATAAAGTTGAAAATTATATGACAGTTTCAGGCTTTAAGACTCCCGATAAAAAGTATGTTGCAGTTATTGTCAACGAGGGAGTGGAGAAAGAGGTTTCATTCAATATGCTCGGCTGGGATATGAAGGTTTACACCACAGACGCCGAGAAAGATCTTGAACTCACAGCTGAGACAAAAGGCCACAAGAAAATCACCATCGGTCAAAGCAGTATAACAACTGTTGTATTTGAAAGATAATAAGACCATTTCACAGGTCGGGAGAATTTCCCGGCTTGTGTTTTTTGTAATTCATTTGACATAGACGGGACAATTATATATAATTACAATGATTAACTTTGGAAAGAAAGGGGAATATGCGGTGAAAAAGATACTGCGGGCTGTAAGAATAACGGTATTGTGGTTTTTGCTTTTATTTCTTTGTACGGCTTTTTATATTTATATAAGTGAAGATACTCCGCAGAATCCTGTCATGACTTTAATTTCTCCAAAGCTTAATGTGTACTCTGCCGAAAAGGAAAATGTCAAGATTTTAGGCAGAACCCACTATGAAAATGGTGTGAGATATCTCTCGTATTCCGGCAGCGGCATCGAGTTTAAATGTAAAGGTGAATACGCCCTCATAAACCTTATTGATGATTCCGGGGGACGCTATCTCGACGGACACAAGCCTCGTTTTGCTATATATAAAAACGGTATTCCCGTAATTGACAGTATAATTACCGAAGCTGAAAAGACCTATCATATTACCCTTGACGGCTATAACTCGGAGACGGTTATAAAAATAGTCAAGCTTTCTGAGGCTCAGTACAGTGCAATGGGTATAGGAGATATAGCCGTTTACGGCAAAGAAAAGATAATACCGACTGATGAAAAGGATATTAAGATAGAATTTATCGGCGACTCCATTACCTGCGGATACGGTATCGACGAAGTGAATGAGAGAGGTTATTTTTCTACCTCTACGGAAAACTTCACCAAAACCTATGCACACCTTGCGGCAGAAAACTTAAATGCCGATTACAGTGCCGTGTGTTTTTCGGGCTTCGGTGTATATTCGGGCTACACCTCAAACGGCAGAATAAATTCCCAGGATATAGTGCCTAATTACTATGATAAATCCTGCTTCCTTTACGGCGGAAGAGATGTTTTATGGAATTTCAGTGAGTTTCAGAGCAATATAGTAGTAATAAATCTTGGTACGAACGATGCTTCATATTGTGCAAAAAGCCATAGCGGAAGACAGGAATTTACAAGACAGTATACAGATTTTATAAAACAGGTGAGACAGTATAATCCTTATGCGTATATTCTGTGTATCCTCGGAGATATGAATAATTCTATGTATTCCTGCATTGAACAGGCTGTAAGCAACTATAAGAACGGCACCTTCGACCACAACGTGTCGGCGTTGACCATCGAATACAAAATGGGTGAAAATGATATAGTTATAGACGGTCACCCGGGTTATTGGTCAAATCTTTGTGCGGCAAACGAGCTGAGTACAAAAATTGCTGAGCTTGTCAATGCTTACAATCCCCAATAAAATTACGGTGAATTTATATGTTTGAAGTCTTTTCTTTTTCCTTTAACGCCGTTGCACCTATTCTGCTGCTTACGGTTACGGGATATATAATTAAACTTACTAAGCTTTTTGATGACAGCTTTTTCAAAAAGTGTAATACAATGGTATTCAAGGTGTTTTTGCCCATGCTGCTGTTTAAAAACGTCTATGATATAAAGTCCATAGGCGAAATAAACGTTGCAGCTTTAGGCTACTGTGTTGCGGCAATACTTCTGCTTTGCCTTATCGGTAATTTAACATCGGGATTTTTTGTTAAGCACAGAGGGCAGAAGGGTGTTATCAATCAGTGCGCGTTCAGATCCAATTACGCCATTATCGGCATACCTCTTGCAGAGTCCCTCGGTACAGCACAGGCTGTTGCTTTTGCAGGTATTCTGTCGGCAGTATCAATCCCACTTTTCAATGTTCTTGCAGTTATAATACTTTCTCACTATTCCCATAAGGACAGTCAGCCGCCTATAAAAGAGACTCTTAAAAGTGCGGCAAAGAATCCTCTTATAAGAGGTGTTGCATCGGGTATTGCAGTGCTGATTGTGAGAAGCCTTATTCCTCTTGACAGTACGGGTGAGCTCGTATTTTCAGTTAAAAACGATCTGTCGTTTCTCTATGTGGCGGTATCAAACCTCTCTAAAGTCGCATCGCCCCTTGCTCTTGTAGTTTTAGGTGCGAGATTTGATTTTGCAAGTGTAAAAAGTCTCATAAAGCCTATAAGCTGGAGCGTGTTTCTCAGACTCATCGTGGCGCCCGTTATAGGTATCGGCGGTGCCGTCGTGCTGAGCAACCTCGGAATTATGAATTTTACTTCAACGGAGTATCCTGCCCTCGTGTCACTTTTTGCGACTCCCATTGCAGTATCAAGTGCGGTTATGGTAAGTGAAATCGGCGGTGACGAACAGCTTGCGGGACAGCTCGTAGTCTGGACAAGCCTATTGTCTGTATTCAGTATATTCATTACGGTTTTCATTATGAAAAGCGTAGCTCTGATATAAAATTAACAAAAGGAGAATAACCTATGAAAAACAAGAAATTCTGCCCCATCTGTATTGCAAAGAAAATTATCGGAAAAACACAGATAAGCCAGGTGAGCAGGGGTGCTTACGGCAACGGTGTAGCTATGACACCGCCAATGGGTTGGTCGAGCTGGAATCTTTTCCGCCACAAAATCAGCGAAGAACTCATTAAAGAAATTGCAGATGCAATGAAAGACAGCGGACTTGCAGATGCAGGCTATTGCTATGTAAATATCGACGACTGCTGGCAGGCAAGCAAAAGAGATGAAAACGGCAGACTCCAGTGCGATAAGCTCAATTTCCCCAGCGGTATCAAAGCACTCTCTGAGTATGTCAATGAAAGGGGCATAAAGCTCGGTATTTACTCCTCAAACGGCACTTACACCTGCGAGGACTATCCCGCATCTCTCAGAAACGAAAGAATCGATGCTGAGACATTTGCTTCATGGGGTATCGAGTATTTCAAATATGACTTTTGTCACAACGAGACTATACCCTCTCTTGCTCCATGGGTTATCGGTGTTGGTTTTGCAAAAGAGGGTGCAGGCGAAGCGTTCGCTTATTATACATACAAGGATATGAAGCTTTCGGGCTCAGCTTATATTGTACCCGATGAAGCTATTGATCCAAAGAACTATGTTGCAGGTCTTGATTCGGGCCTCGGCAACTTCAGCGTTGAGGTTGATGCACCTGAGGCCGGGGAGTACATACTCCATATTGATATAAGAAAAGATCAGAGAAAAGAAAAGTTTATCCGTGCTGTTGTAAACGGTAAGGAGGAATATCACCTTTACTGTGTAAGCAGAAAGAACTGGACTCCCGAGGGCAAAATGCAGACCTCTGTTTATCTTCAGAAGGGCAGTAATACCGTTACCTTCGAAAATCCCGTAAAGTCAAGAATGGACTCGGCTGCAATTCAGTATAAGCTTATGGGCAGAGAGCTCAAAAGAGCAACGAAGCTTTATGCAGAGAAAAACGGCGTAGATGAAAAGCCTATCGTATTCTCGATTTGCGAATGGGGCTTCAATCAGCCATGGAAATGGGGCGCTGAGGCAGGTAACCTCTGGAGAACAACAGGCGATATTCAGGCTAACTGGCCCTCAATTTTAGCTCTCTATGAGTTCACTGTCAACCTCTATAAATATTCCGCACCCGGCGCTTGGAATGACCCTGATATGCTTGAAGTGGGCAACGGCAACCTCACTCAGGAAGAAAACAAGGCACATTTCTCACTCTGGTGTATGATGAATGCTCCTCTTATTCTCGGCAACGATATAAGAAAGTTTATTCTCCCTGACGGCAGTGTTGATAAGGAAAATGCAGTGTATAAGATTCTCACCAACAAAGAGATGATAGCTATCAATCAGGATCCTCTCGGTATTCAGTGCAGAAGAATCAAGAAAGGTCTTGTTGATGTACTTGTCAAGCCTCTTATGGATTCAAAAGTTGCAGTTTGCGTATTCAACAAAACAAACAAGCAAAACGGCACAGAAATCAAGCTCAGCGATATCGCAAATCTCGGCTTTGTGAGTCTGCCCAAGAAAAACGGCTACAGTGTGCACGACGTATGGGACAACAAGTTCAGTGAGGGTACAACTACTATCAGTGCGGCACCCGAAGCTCACGGTGTAAAGGTTTATATAATTGAATAAAAAAGTAAAAGACAGTCTGAACGCCGACTGTCTTTTTGTATGTAAGCGGTAAAGTTACTGCAAGAGGGCAGTAATAATATAAAAAGAGCAACCTTAACGGGTTACTCTTAAACTTTATTAATTCAATTTTTAAACAGATTTCACATAGCTGTGGTAATATTTTATCAGCGACTCCCTGTCATTCTGACATTTTTCTTCAATAACAGCCTTTAAAAGCTCATCAAGTGAAGTACCGATGTCCTTTCCTTTTAGTCCGAGGCTTAGCATATCTCTGCCGCCAACGGCTAAATCCTTTAGTGAAAAGCACTGGTTTTCCTCTATAATTTTCCTTGCGGTTTCTTCAAGCTGATCATAGGTCTCTTGTCTGTAAAGATAGTCGGGGGAGAGTCCCATATTATCTGCTCGTTGCAGTTTTATCAGGTCGAAGAAAATATCCTCACCGTATTTCTGGAGCTTTTTCTTGACGGTTTTAGAGTCAGGCTTAATGGGGGTGTCGTGGATTTTCACGAGCTTTACAACCTTTTCTCTTGTTGCGTTGTCACAGTGAAGCCTCAGCAGTGCTTCATTCGCCTTGCGGGCAGATATTGACGCGTGAGAGTAGAAATGTCCTACGCCCTTTTCATCGAGGGTGAAACAGTCGGGCTTTCCGCAATCGTGAAAAAGAGCCGCAAGCCTTAAGTGTACGTCAGGGTACACAGAATCCACAACCTTAGAAGTGTGATTGAGCACATCGTAAATATGGTGGAAATTGCGCTGGTCGAAGCCCTTCATCTCTTTGATTTCAGGTAGGGCAACGGCTAAAATATCGGAATAAAGGGACAGAATCCTGCCTGCATCGTTGCCGCAGAGAAGCTTTGTGATTTCACTGTAAATTCTCTCGGGGGAGACGATGCTGATAAGCTCCTTGCACTTATACATTGCTTTTTCGGTTTCTTCTTCTATATCGAAACCAAGAACCGAAGCAAAACGAAGAGCACGGAGAATACGAAGGGAATCTTCCTTGAATCTTTCCTCGGCAGTGCCTACGCAACGAAGAAGCTTGTTTTCGATGTCTCTTCTGCCGCCGAAGGGGTCAATAATGCCCTTTTCGGGGCTGAAGGCTATAGCGTTTGAGGTGAAGTCCCGTCTTGATAAATCGTCACGGATATTTCTTGTGAAAATAACCTTGTCGGGGTGTCTGCCGTCGGAGTAGGTGCTCTCGGTGCGGTAGGTGGTGATTTCTATGGGCTCACCATCAAGCATAACCGTTACGGTGCCGTGCCTGATGCCTATGTCGAGGGTGTGAAAATCCGAAAATACAGCCTGGATTTCTTCGGGGGTAGCATTGGTTGTGATGTCAATATCGTGGGGTACCTTGCCCATAAGCATATCTCTTACACACCCGCCCACAAGAAAACATTCATATCCCGCCTCACTGAGAAGCTGAAACATAGTTTTTACCTTTTGGGGTATCTCCATAAAATCACCTCGTTTCACCCTAATTATACTTATTCTCTCTATTTTTTGCAATAAGGTTGCAAAATGAAGGTTTTTTTGGTAAAATTAAAATGGATTTTTCCGAGCAAAGGAATGAAATTATGATAAAAAATAAAAACAGAATGATAAAATTTATAATATCCCTTACTGTTTCGTTGCTTCTTATGCTGACAGTAGGCGTGATTTCTTCTGCGGAAAGTGATAGCTTTGAAGAAAGTATAGCCAATTTTCCCGAAAGCTATAAGCCATATCTTCGTGAGCTCCACGAAAAGTATCCTAACTGGATTTTTGAGGCTTTTGAAACAGGACTCGATTGGGATACGGTTATAGATAACGAGGTAGGAGTAAAAAATCTTGTTGACGATAACGCTTCAAGCGAAAACCTCAAAAGCAAGGAGCCGGGCCACTATAACCAGTCAACTGATAAATACATTCAGAAAGACGGAGGCTTTGTTGTTGCCAACCGTCTTGCAGTGGAATACTTTATGGACCCGAGAAACTTCCTTAATGAAGAGGGAATATTCCAGTTTGAACGGCTGACCTTCAGCGATGCAGTAACAATGGAAGACGTTGAAAGTGTTCTCAAGGGCAGCTTTATGTCCGATAAAAAAATAACATATTACACATCCGAGGGAAAGAAAAAGACAAGCAGTAAAACCTATGCTCAGGTGATTTTTGAAGCAGGTCAGACCTATGATGTCAACCCCTGCTACCTTGCATCAAAAATCAGAAACGAAGTCGGTGCTGACGGTAGTGCCAGTGTTTCGGGTACCCATTCCGTTTATCCGGGTATATACAACTTCTATAATATCGGAGCTACAGACGGCACAGGTGCAATCACACGAGGTTTGCAGTGGGCGAGCGAAGGCACAACTTATTTAAGACCCTGGACAACTCCCGCAAAGGCAATTAAGGGCGGCGCAGCATATATTGCGGAAAAATATGTTGACCGAGGACAGTTTACGGGATATCTTCAGAAGTTCAACGTGAACAAAGCAACAGGCTCTCTTTACTATCATCAGTATATGACTAACCTTACGGGTGCCTGCTCTCAGGGATATACCAGCTATACAGCTTATGCTAAGACAGGCGGTCTTTATCAGATTAATGTTTTCTCTATACCTGTTTATGAGAATATGCCGTCTGAGGATATGAAAACTCAGAAAGCTTCCAATGCTGACAGCCTTGTGCAGTATGGCGAAATAGCGGCAAGCTCAACAAGAGTAAGAACAGGACCTTCGACAAGCAATGCACAGCTTACAGACAAAAACGGTAGCGTCATAATGCTTTCAAAAAGTAATGAGGTCAGAATTATATCAAAGACCTTTACTGATGCTAAGTATTACATCAACCAGCTTAAATATCCTCACTGGGTACAGATAAAATTCACTTATAACTCAAAAAGCTATACCGGCTATGTGCCTGAGGATTTTGTAACATACACTTCATATACCTCTGTCGGTACGGGTGAGCATACCGTAAGCTATTTCAGCGGTACCGAAACGGAAATGGGTCTTGTTTCCTCAAACAGTGCCATTGCAAAGGTAACATCAAAGAATACGGTTAACTTCCTTAAGGCTGGCACTGTGTATCTTACAGCCTACGATTCAGTGGGCAGATATGATATAGTCAAATATGTCGTATCAGAAGAAGAGGTCGGAAAACCGCAGAATCTCAGAGTTACGGCAGGCGACGCGACAAGCATAACGGTTATTCTTGATGAAATACCGGGTGCGAGCAAATACGCTTTCGGTATATGCGATAAAGACGGCAATATTATATCAAATACTTCTTCGGTAAAGCCTTCGGCTACCTTTACTTCTCTTACAAAAGGTGCAAGATATGTTGTAGCGGCAAGAGCACTTCTTGATAAATCGACTGTAAGCGTTTACTCTGTAAGCGCGGCTGTGGACACTGCAACAGACGGTATATCCAGAGCACCTGATAAAATCACATTCTTCAAAGCCGAAACTGTGGGCAGTGATGTTAAATTTACCTGGGATGAGGTAGATTATTGCACAGGATATGTTATCTATGGCTACAGTTCTGCTGAGGGCAAGTATACGGAAATTGCAGACGCTGTTGAGGGTTGGAACAGTATGCTCATAGATAAGTACTCTCTTGATTTTGACGAGTATTATATAAGGGCCTACAACGATGAAGACGGCGAAAGAATCTTCGGCGAATATTCGGAGCCTGTAATTCTCGAGGAAGCTCCTGCGATACCCGTTAATCTTACGGTCAAAGACGTGAAATCAGATTCATATACTCTTGTATGGGATAAGGTTCCGGATGCAGATTCCTATGAGATTTACATTATGACAGGCACAAGCGCCTCATTCCTTGCCACATCTGATACCAACAGCTTTACTGTTGCTGACCTTACACCCGGCACGGAAAAAGCTTACGCTGTAGCATCGGCAAGAAAAGGCAACATTTCTGAAGTGTCAGAAACGGTATTTGCTATGACTTTGCCCGAAAAGGTCAGCGGACTTAAATTCGATGACGTAGCGGAGTCCGAAGCAGTTATAAGCTGGAATGATGCCGAGGGAGCAAGCTTCTATAATGTTTATATGCTTACAGACGGCGGATACGCTGTTATTGCCGAGTGTGAAGATATCACCTATAAGCTCACACAGCTCGAAGAGTTTACTGACTATGATATCAGAGTTGCCGCAGCTGCAAAGGGTAATTACATTACTCAGTCCGGCGAACAAAGCGACAGCCTTAAGTTTATTACAGCTTTAGGAAAGGTTACGGATGTAACCGTTGACAGCGTAAAAGGAAATAACGTCACTCTTTCCTGGCAGGAAAACCCCAAGGCACAGAAGTATGCTGTATACGTATACTCAGACTCCAAGAAGGCTTATGTTGAAAAGGCTGTTACCGATGCTGCCCATGCCACTGTAACAGGTCTTAAATATAACAAGCAGTATTCCTTTGCCGTAAAGGCTGTTGCCGAAAAAGACGGACTTATGTACTATTCAGATTTCAGCGACAGTACAGGTGCAATGACAACTTATCCTGTGCCCGAAAACATAAAGGTCAGCGATGTGAAGTCCGCTTCATATAAGCTTTCCTGGGATAAAATATCAGATGCACAGTCTTATAAGATTTACAGATTAAACGGCGACAGTTACGAGCTTATCGCAACTGTTTCAAACAACTATTATCTCATAGGCAACCTTTCTTACGGTCAGATAGACAGCTATAAGATTACGGCAGTGTACAAGGCCGGCTCAGATAAGGTGGAGAGTGATTATTCTTCAGAGACTATAGCATCCACCACTCCTGCGAAGGTAAAGGATTTTAAAGCTACCGCCTATACTCAGACAGTCAAGTTTACCTGGAGTAAAGTTGAAAACGCCGACAGCTATAACATTTATGTTTACGAGGACGGACAGTATGTTTTACTCGGTACATCCACAGGCACATCATATAAGGTGACAGGTCTTTCCGAGGGCACGGAATATGAGTTTTATATCAGAGCCTACATCAGACTTACAAACTCGACCATAAAAGGCTCTATGACCTCCGTCAATGCCGTGACAAAGCCTGCCACGCCCCAAACACTCAGTGTAAGCGGTGCAACAACTTCATCCCACACAATTTCCTGGAATGAGACTCCCGGTGCCAATTACTATTACATTTACCGATATTCTTCAAAGACCAAGTCATATAGCATTATCGGTAAAACTGCAGGTCTCAGCTATGAGGTGACGGGACTTTCGGCAGGTAAAACCTACAAATATAAGGTCAAGGGCGTCTATATGAAGAACGGTAAAGAGATAAGTGCAGGCACTGCTTCGACTGCATTCAGCTTTTCAACAGATCCCCTTAAGGTGACGAATCTCAAATCGTCGGGTATAACTGCCAAGACCTTTAATCTCACTTGGACCAAGGTCAGCGGAGTTACTTACTATCAGGTTTCGATTTACAGCAAATCAAAAGGCAAGTATGTTACATACGACACAACTGAGCTTAATAAAATTACCTTGGAAAACCGCAAATCGGGTACTACCTATAAAGTCAAGGTAAGAGCCGTGAGAGTAGTAAATGATGTTAAATACTACGGAAACTATTCTTCGACACTTTCTGTTAAAACAAAATAGTGTTTCAGCTTTAACCTTTATTTAAGTCTTGAGACGTATAATCAGTCCAATAGGGTAGTATTTTAAAATTTTTAATGTAATTTTGCAGTTTTTTATTGACAAATCGAAGATAGATATATATAATGTTATTCGTTAATATGAGGTGAGTTATGTTTATTGAACTTGAAAACCTGTTTAATGGCGGTATTACTGAGATACCTCTCGACTTTGAATTTGACTTCTCCCGGGAAGAGATTGACGGTGTGTTTCCATTCACGACACCTGCCAGACTCAAGGGTGAAATCAAAAATGTTGCCGAGATTGTTTCAATTAATGCCGAAGTAACTTTCACACTTGATGTTTTCTGCAGCAGATGTGCTGAGGGAATAAAGCGAGATATGACAGTACCCATTGAGCATATTCTTGTGTCTGAGCTTCAGAATGACGAAACCGATGAATTCATCATCGTGGAGAATATGAAGCTTGATATAGAGCAGCTCACTTTAGAAGACATTTACTTTGCTCTGCCGAGTAAGTTTCTTTGCAAGGAAGATTGTAAGGGACTTTGCTCAAAGTGCGGTGCAAACTTAAATGAAGGTCCGTGCTCATGTAAAAAGGATATCGACCCTCGCTTTGAGGCTTTACTGGGACTTCTGGACGAATAAGTAAGTTTAACTTGAATATTATAAAAGGAGGTGCTGAAAGATGGCAGTACCAAAGAGAAGAGTATCAAAGGCAAGAAGAGACAAGAGACGTTCAAATGTATGGAAGCTTGACGCTCCCACACTTGTAAGATGCAAGCAGTGCGGTGCATACACTGTACCCCATAAGGTTTGCGGTGAATGTGGCTATTACAAGGGCAAGCAGGTTGTTGTTAAGGACGAAGACTAAGCCTTTGGAACTTGAGAGGTGGAGAAGCGGCGGCTTTTCTGCCTTTTTTACTTGTTTGCGGAGCAAACAGATAAAAAAATGGAGCGTAGCGAGAAATTAATGAAAGCTCAGCTTTCAATTCACGGTGTAACCAATTCATTTGAAAGGAATGAATAGCACTGCGTGCATGAATTGACCTTCGGTCATTATAGAAAGAAAGGAGTTATTTTATGTCAGTTTTAATCAAAGATGTTATAAAACATTCACCTGCTTATAAAAAAGGCATAAGGGCAGGGGATAGTCTCATTAAAATATCAGGACACGAGATAACTGACTTTCTTGATTATCAGTTTTACACCAAAGACAGCAAGGTCAGCGTTGTTTATGAAAGCGGCGGCAAAACCAAAGCGGTGTGGATAAAAAAAGGTGAAGACGAGGATTTAGGACTCACCTTTGAAACTTATCTTATGGATAAGGAGAGACACTGCAAAAATAAGTGCATTTTCTGCTTTATAGATCAGAATCCCGAAGGACTCCGAGAGCCCATATATTTCAAGGACGATGACAGCCGTTTATCGTTTCTTTTCGGCAACTATATAACCCTCACCAATTTAAGTGAGCGCGACATCGAAAAGATAATAGAGATGCACATAAGCCCCGTCAACGTCAGTGTTCACACTATGAATAAAGAGCTCCGTGTGAAAATGATGAAGAATAAGCATGCGGGTGAAAGCCTTGACGTGCTTTATCGCTTAGCGCAAAACGGCATTGCAATCAATACACAGCTTGTTCTTTGTCCGGGCATCAATGACGGCGAGGAGCTTAGGTATTCCCTCCATAAGCTCAGTGAGCTTTGCCCCTGTCTTCAGAGTATAGCCTGTGTACCCGTAGGCGTTACAAAGTACAGAGACGGTTTATTCGAAATGCCTCAGTATGATGAGAAGTCAGCAGGAGAGGTAATCGACATAGTAAACGAATACGGCGAAAAATTCAAAGAGCAATACGGCACGAGACTTGTGTACGCTGCCGATGAGTTTTATCCGAAAGCAAAAAAAGAGCTCCCCGAGGGTGAATACTACGAAACCTACTGTCAGATTGAAAACGGCGTAGGTATGTGGACTTCTCTTAAGGAAGAGTTTATTGATGAACTCGAAAACGCTGAGGAAAGTGACCCTTGCAGTTATGTAAGCATCGCAACAGGTGTCGCTGCATATCCTCTGATAAAAGAGCTTGCAGAAAAATTCGAAAACAAGTATAATAACAGTAAAATAGATGTATACGAAATAAAGAATGACTTTTTCGGTCACAGTATAACTGTCGCAGGGCTTATAACCGGCGGCGACCTGATTTTTCAGCTCAAAGATAAGCCTTTGGCTGAAACTCTCCTGATACCGAGTGTGATGCTGAGAAGCGAAGGCGATCTTTTTCTTGACAGTGTCAGCACTGAATACGTGGAAAAAGAGCTTGGTGTGACATTAAAAGTCGGTGACTGCACAGGTGCAGACCTGTTTTACTCTATGATGAATAAATAGAAAAGAAGGTGAAAGAAATGGCAAGACCCATCGTTGCGATTGTAGGCAGACCCAATGTCGGTAAGTCTACTCTTTTCAACAAGCTTATCGGTCAGCGTCTGTCTATTGTTGATGATACTCCCGGTGTTACACGAGACAGAATTTACGGTGACTGCGAATGGCTGTCAAGACATTTTTTATTGATAGATACGGGAGGTATTGAGCCCCACTCAGACGATATAATTTTAAAGCAGATGCGCCGTCAGGCTCAGCTTGCTATTGACTCTGCCGATGTAATTGTACTCGTCACGGATATTCACTCCGGCGTTGTTGCAACTGACGAAGATGTTGCCGCTATGCTCCTTAAGAGCAATAAGCCCATCGTACTTTGCGTAAACAAGTGCGATAAAATCGGTGAGCCTCCTCTTGAATTCTATGAATTCTACAACTTAGGTCTCGGTGACCCCATTGCTGTTTCATCGGTTCACGGTCACGGTACCGGCGACCTTCTTGATGCAGTAATGCAGTATCTCCCCGAGCAGGAGGAAGAGGAAGCTGATGACAGCACCATCAGTGTTGCAGTTATCGGTAAGCCTAACGTAGGCAAATCCTCACTTATAAACGCTATTTCAGGCGAAGAGAGAGCTATCGTTTCAAATATTGCAGGTACAACAAGAGACGCTACTGATACCTTTATTTCCAATGAATTCGGCGAGTTTATGTTTATTGATACCGCAGGTCTCAGAAGAAAGAGCAAGGTTGAGGATCAGATTGAAAAATACAGCGTTATCAGAGCTAAAATGGCTGTTGAAAGAGCAAGCGTATGTGTAATAATGATTGACGCTCTTGAAGGCTTTACAGAGCAGGACAGCAAGGTTGCAGGCATAGCTCACGAAATGGGTAAAGCATGCATCATCGCCGTAAACAAATGGGATGCCCTTGAAAAAGACGGCAAGACTATGGACTCATACAGAAAGAAGCTTATGAATGACTTCTCATTTATGTCTTATGCTCCAATTATCTTTATTTCAGCTAAGACAGGTCAGAGACTCGACAGACTTTTTGAGCTTATCAAATTCGTTGATGAGCAGAACTCAATGCGAATCTCAACAGGTAAACTCAATGACGTGCTCGCTGCCGCCACGGCAAGGGTACAGCCCCCGACGGATAAGGGCAAGAGACTCAAGATTTATTATATGACTCAGGCTTCCACAAGACCGCCTACATTTGTTTGCTTTGTCAATGACAAGGAGCTGTTCCATTACAGCTATCAGCGTTATATTGACAATCAGATAAGAGAGGTTTTCGGCCTTGAGGGTACACCTACAAAGTTCGTCATAAGAGAACGTGACGGCAAATAATTCACCTTGAAGGAGAATTTCTATGTCAGTTAAGCACAGCCTTATAGTACCCTGCTATAACGAAGAGGGTAATGTTGAAAATTTTCTCAGGGAAACCAGAGAAGCAATGAAAGCCTACACGGATTCTTATGAGATTATTTTCGTAAACGACGGCAGTAAAGATGCTACACCCAAAAAGCTCAGAGATATCTTCCGTGAGAATAAAGATGTACGCATCAAGGTAATAAATTTTTCCCGTAACTTCGGCAAGGAGGCCGCTATGTATGCAGGTTTTACGAAGGCTTCGGGAGAGTATATCACCATAATCGATGCCGACTTGCAGCAGGACCCGAAATATGCAGTAGAAATGGCGAAGATACTCGACAGTGACCCCGACTGCGATATGGTTGCCGCTTATCAGTCTGAGCGTAAAGAAGGCAAGGCTATTTCAAAGGCTAAGCACGTATTCTATAAGACTATCAGCAAAATGACGGGCATAGACTTTATCAGCGATGCAAGTGACTTCCGCACTATCCGTAAGAGCGTTGCTGATACAATAGTCGCCCTCCCCGAATATCATCGCTTTTCAAAGGGCATATTTTCATGGGTGGGATATAACACTGTTTCCATTCCTTATGAGGTCAGAGAGCGTGAAAGCGGAGAGACCAAATGGAATCTCAAAAAGCTTATTGCCTATGCCTTTGAGGGCATTATGGCTTATACGGATAAGCCGCTGAAACTGCCTTTGTATCTCGGTGTAGCGTTGCTTGCTATATCAGTTATCTTCGGTATAATCGGCTTGTTTGTGTCCTACTACGGCATTATTTCGGCTATACTTTTTGTCGGCGGTCTTGTACTTATCTGCCAGGGCATCAGCGGTGCATATCTTGGCAAGGTGCACACTCAGGTCAAGGAAAGACCAATATTTATTGCAAAAGAGATTTTAACTTATGAACTTAATCAAGAATCTGATAATTAAATACAAAGAACTTATCATTTACGTAATCTGCGGTGTAGGTACTACCGTAGTAAATTTTGTAGCCTATAAGATTTTTAATGTTATTTTAGGCGATGACTTATACCTGGTTTCGAATGTTATAGCCTGGTTTATATGCATAATTTTCGCTTATATCACAAACAAGCTTTTTGTTTTTGAAAGCAAGAGCTGGGAGCCGAAGCTGGTACTGAAGGAATCGTCGTCTTTCTTAGCTTCACGTGTTTTCTCATTTCTCATAGAAGAAGCAGGACTTTTCGCACTTGTTGACCTTGTGGGAATGAAAGAAATGGCGGTTACGGTTTTCGGTATTACAATCAGCGGAAATATGATAGCAAAGGCGATAATCGGAGTTATAGTCGTAGTAATTAATTATATTTTGTCTAAGCTGATTATATTTAAAAAGAACAAGTAATATTTGAGGTGGCTTCGGCTGCCTCATTTTTACTTTCTGCAAGAGGGAACAGGGGGGGCTCAGGAAATTCCTGCGGAATTTTGAGAGACGCAGTCTCTCTGTTGCGGCAAAGCCGCAATCCTGAGCCCCCCGCTTCCCTTTACCGCTCTCTTCAAACAGAAATAGTTCAAAATTCCTCATTCATAATTCATAATTTTCTCGTCTTTTCTATTGCTCAAAGGCTTTATTTATGCTATAATATATTGATTATTACAGTGAGGTAGTATGCCATGATTATCTTAGGTATCGACCCGGGTTATGCAATCGTGGGTTACGGAGTTCTTGAATATAAAAATAACCACTTCTCCGTTATTGACTACGGTGCGATTCTGACCGACGCGGGGACACCTTTTAATATAAGACTTGAAAAAATATACGACGGCCTGAGCCGTATAATCGAGCGACACAGACCCGAGGCAATGGCTATTGAAAAGCTCTTTTATAACAACAACGCAAAAACAGTTATCGACGTCAGTCAGGCAAGAGGGGTAATAATGCTCGCCGCTCAGAAAAACGGTGTGCCGGCATTCGAATATACGCCTCTTCAGGTAAAGCAGAGTGTAGTAGGCTACGGCAGAGCAGAAAAGAAACAGGTGCAGGAAATGACAAGACGGATCCTCGCTCTCGAAAAAGTTCCCAAGCCCGACGATACAGCCGACGCCCTTGCTATGGCAATATGCCACGGTCATGCAAGCGGCTCACTTATGACAAATAATCTTCGAATAAGAAAGGGGATATAAGCTATGTTCTATTCACTTACAGGCAAAGTTATAAGCAAAGGACTTTCCCACGCTGTTATAGACTGCGGCGGTGTAGGCTTCCTTGTAAACACTTCGCGCTTTACACTTTATGATCTGCCCGACGATAAATCAGCAGGCACAGTTTATACCCATCTCAATGTTCGTGAAGATGCCCTTGATCTTTTCGGTTTTTCAACGGAATATGAGCTCCAGTGGTTCAAAATGCTTATTACTGTCAACGGTGTAGGTCCCAAGGCGGCTCTTGCAATTCTCTCTGAGCTTACAGTTGATGAATTAGCTCTTGCAATTTCTACAAAAGATGCAAAGTCAATTACCCGTGCAAGCGGTATCGGTCCGAAGATTGCACAAAGAATTATCCTCGACCTTAAAGATAAAGTCAAGAGTATTGTTCCCGACGGAGAAATTTATGAAAGTGCTGAGAGAATCAGTGCAGTGGGTGAAATGCCCAATACATCCGAGGCTATTGCGGCTCTTACAATGCTCGGATATTCACAGTCTGATGCAAGCGTTGCAGTCAGTAAGCTTGACCCGTCACTTGATGTGCAGTCGCTTATCAAGCAAGCACTCAAACTCTTAAGTAAGATGTAAGGTGAATTGATATGGATTTTGAAGAAAGAATAGTAGCTCCCGACTATACAGGTCTGGACTCTGATATAGAAACCTCCCTTCGCCCTAAAGTCCTCACAGATTATATCGGTCAGGAAAAGGCAAAGGAAAACCTTGAGGTATATATAAAAGCGGCAAAGGCAAGAGGTGAAAGCCACGACCACGTGCTTCTCTACGGCCCTCCGGGACTCGGTAAGACAACTCTTGCAGGCATCATCGCCAATGAGATGAGTGTTAACTTCCGTGTGACCTCAGGTCCTGCGATTGAAAAGCAGGGAGACCTTGCGGCACTGCTTACAAACCTCAACGAGGGCGACGTGCTTTTCATTGACGAAATTCACCGTCTCAACAGAAGCGTTGAAGAGGTTCTGTACCCTGCCATGGAGGATAACGCTCTCGATATTATCATCGGTAAGGGTCCATCGGCAAGATCAATAAGACTCGATCTCCCGAAGTTCACTCTTGTTGGTGCAACAACACGTGCAGGTCAGCTTTCAGCTCCCTTGCGTGACCGTTTCGGTGTAGTGCTCCGACTCGAACTCTATACACCCGAAGAGCTTGCTCAGATTGTAACAAGAAGTGCAGGTATCCTCGGCATAGACATAGAAAAATACGGTGCCCTTGAAATTGCATCACGTTCAAGAGGTACACCTCGAATTGCCAACAGACTTCTCAAGAGAGCAAGAGACTTCGCTCAGGTTGTGGGCAACGGCATTATTGATGAAGACAGTGCTGACCACGCTCTTGAAAGAATGGAAATAGACAACATCGGTCTTGACTCAATAGACAGGCTTCTTCTCTCGACAATGATAAAATCCTATGGCGGCGGACCTGTGGGTCTTGAGACTATCGCAGCGGCAATAGGTGAGGAAGCTGTGACCATCGAAGATGTTTACGAGCCTTATCTTATGCAGATAGGCTTCCTGGGAAGAACGCCCAGAGGCAGAGTTGCAACTCCTGCCGCCTATGAGCATCTCGGTATACCCGTACCCGGACAACAGCAACTGTTTTAAGAGGTAAAATTTATGAGATATACAAAAGATTGGAAAGATTATGAGCTTATCGATTGCTCCGACGGTGAAAAGTTAGAGCGTTGGGGCAACATAATATTAGTGCGCCCCGACCCCCAGGTTATATGGAAGACTCCCAAGAAAAATCCTCTCTGGCGAAAGGCTGACGCTTACTATCACCGTTCAAAATCAGGTGGCGGAGAATGGGAAGTCAGAAGCAAGATGCCTCCATTCTGGAGCATAAACTACAAGGATATGACCTTTAATATAAAGACAATGGGCTTCAAGCATACAGGACTTTTCCCTGAGCAGGCTGTCAATTGGGACTATACAAGAGAAGTTATCAGAAAAGCAGGAAGACCCGTTAAAGTTCTCAACCTCTTTGCTTATACAGGCGGTGCAACAGTAGCACCCCTTATGGAAAATGCTCACGTTGTACACGTTGACGCTTCCAAGGGTATGACAGCCTGGGCAAAGGAAAATGCAGTTTCCTCAGGTGTAAGCGACGGCAGCGTACGCTGGATAGTTGATGACTGCATAAAGTTTGTTCAGCGCGAAATAAGACGCGGTAACAAATACGACATCATCATTATGGACCCGCCCTCTTATGGCAGAGGTCCCGGCGGTGAAGTATGGAAGCTCGAGGACGAGGTTTACGGCTTTGTTGAGCTTTGCAGTGAGCTTTTATACGAGGATTCCCTTATGATGCTTATCAACTCCTATACAACAGGACTTTCTTCCTCGGTTATGGAGTATATTTTAGGCGCTGTTGTAAAGAAAAAATTAGGCGGTAAGGTAAGTTCATCTGAAATCGGACTTCCCGTCACAGACAGCGGTATGATTCTTCCCTGCGGTGCTTCGGCAATATGGGAAAAGGAGTAAAGTTTATGGATAACTTTATTGAATTCAGGAATGTTACTTTCTCTTACAGTGAGGATGAAGATGAAAACATTCAGGGCGAAAAGATAGTTGAAAATTTCTCTTTGCAGATAAAAAGAGGTGATTTTGTCGCCGTACTCGGACATAACGGCTGCGGCAAGAGTACTATTGCAAAGCTTTGCAACGGTATAAATATTCCACAGTCAGGTCAGGTGCTCGTTGACGGTATTGATACTGCCGACGAAGACAAAATCAACGCTATAAGACAAAAGGTCGGTATGGTTTTTCAGAATCCCGACAATCAGATAGTTGCAACTATCGTTGAAGACGATGTGGCTTTCGGCCCCGAAAACTTAGGGGTTGAGCCAAAGGAAATCAGAAAGAGAGTTGACGAGGCTCTTAAGAGAGTCGGCATGTATGACTTCCGCCTTTCCGAGCCTCATAAGCTTTCGGGCGGTCAGAAGCAGAGAGTTGCCATTGCGGGTATAATTGCCATGCAGCCTCAGTGCATTGTTTTAGATGAGCCTACCTCTATGCTTGACCCGAGAGGAAGACAGGAGGTTATGGAAACCGTTAAGATGCTCAACGAGCAGTACGGCATTACGGTTATATTCATCACTCACTATATGGACGAAGCCGCAAAGGCAAACCGTGTAATCGTAATGGAAAAGGGTGAGGTTATCCTCGACGGAAACCCCGGTGAGGTTTTCGGCCATATTGATACTCTTAAAAGAGTCGGTCTCGATGTACCCGAGTCAACATTTCTTGCCCGTGAGCTTAAAAATGAGGGCATAGATATAAAAGGCAACATTCTTACAGTAGATGAGCTTTTAGGTGAAATTATCCGAATCAAAAAGGTGTGACAAAATGAGCAGTATTGTTCTTGAAACCAAAAACTTAAGTCATATTTATTCTGAGGGTACCACTTCAAGAGTGGACGCAATCAGAGATATCTGCCTTAAAATAGAGAAAGGTGAGCTTGTAGGCGTAATCGGTCATACAGGCTCAGGTAAAAGCACCCTTATTCAGCATTTCAACGGTCTTTTGAAGGGCAGCAGCGGTGTTGTTTTACTGGAAGGCAAGGATATATGGCAGGACAAGAAGAATATAAGACAAGTGCGTTTCAAGGTGGGCATCTGCTTCCAGTATCCCGAATATCAGCTTTTTGAAGAAACAGTATATAAGGATATAGCTTTCGGCCCCAAGAATATGAAGCTTTCCGACGAAGAAATTGATATGAGAGTCAGAAGCACAATTAAGTTTGTAGGTCTCAGCGAAAGCTATCTCGATAAATCTCCCTTTGAGCTTTCAGGCGGTGAAAAGAGGAGAGTAGCCATAGCAGGTGTTATGGCTATGGAGCCTGAGATACTCATTCTTGATGAGCCCTGTGCAGGTCTTGACCCTAAGGGCAGAGACACGGTTTTAGGTCTTATCAGAGAATATCAGAAGAAGACAAACTCAACAGTTTTAGTTGTATCTCACTCAATGGAGGATATCTCTAAAATTGCTACTAAAGTCCTTGTTATGAATAAAGGCACACTTGCTTACTACGACAGTGTAGACGGTGTATTCTCCCACGCTGAGGAGCTTAAGGAAATGGGACTCAATATCCCCGAAATCACACAGCTTTTCATTAAGCTGAGAAACGAAGGCTTCGACGTCGATGTTAATATTTACACTGCCGAAAAAGCCAAGGCAGAGCTTCTCAGACTCTTGGAAGGAGGCGAAAGACAGTGTCAATGATAAGTGATATCACAATAGGTCAGTACTATAAAGGCGACTCTTTCGTCCATAAGCTTGACCCGAGAGTGAAAATCATACTTACAATACTTTTTGTGGTGATGATTTTCCTTTGCAAAAACTTTGTGAATCTGGCATTAGTGCTCGGTTTCATCATCTTTTCAGTTGCCCTTTCAAAAGTACCTTTTAAGATGTTTTTTAAGTCCCTTAAGCCTATTATTCCCATTGTACTTTTCACAGCAGTAATCAACATATTCTATATTACGGGCGGAAAAGAGCTTGTGTCTTTAGGCTTCCTCAGGATAACCGAAAAGGGTCTTTATACGGCAGTGTTTATGGCAATAAGAATTGTCTTTCTTATTATCAGCTCGTCGCTTCTGACCTACACAACAGTGCCCACACAGCTGACAGATGCCATTGAGAGACTTCTCTCACCCCTTAAGGTTTTTCATATTCCCGTACACACTCTTGCAATGATGATGACACTTGCTCTTCGCTTTATTCCCACTCTTATTGAAGTGGTTGAACGAATCACCAATGCACAGAAAGCAAGAGGTGCAGATTTTGAGTCAGGCTCGTTTATGGATAAAATCAAGGCACTTATTCCTATCCTTATCCCACTTTTCATTTCCGCATTCAGACGCGCTTATGAGCTTTCTTACGCTATGACCTGCCGCTGCTATACAGGCGGAGAGGGCAGAACAAGAATGAAGCAGATGAAAATGAAGGTGTCGGACTTTATAAGCATTCTTGTTTTTATAGCAGGTATAGCGGCAGTTGTGTTTCTTAATAAATATATCGGAGTGGCCGTAATATGAATAACTATAAACTTATTCTCGCTTATGACGGTACCCCTTATCACGGCTGGCAGATGCAGGAAAATGCTGTGACTGTTCAGCAGTGTCTCAGCGAAGCAATAGAAAGAATCTTTGGTGAAAAGTGTACTATATACGGCTCGAGCCGTACAGACAAGGGTGTACACGCTGAAAGATTCTGCTGTAACTTCAGAACAGAAAAAGAAAGAGACTGCGAAAAAATCGCTTACGGTCTCAATGCTGTCTTACCCGAAACAATATGTGTCCTTGAGTGCTGCAAGGCTGATGAAAGCTTCAATGCACGTTTCGACGCCAAGGGTAAGCAGTACATATATAAAATATGGAACAGCAGAAGACGAAATCCCTTTCTTATAGATAAGGCTCTGCATTATCCCTTGCCCTTAGATGCAGAAATGCTGAATCGGCAGGCCAAGGACTATATCGGTACCCACGACTTTTCAGCCTTCTGTGCAGCAGGCGCTACCACAGTGAGCAATGTCAGAACGATTTTCGATTGCAGCGTCGAGCGTCAGGGAGATATGGTTATCTTTAAAGTAAAAGGTGACGGCTTCTTATACAATATGGTGCGCATTATGGTGGGCACACTCCTGGATATCAATTCGGGCAAAATAGAAAAGGGGAGCATCCCCGAAATTATAGAGAGTAAGTCAAGGCTTTCGGCGGGGATAACTGCCAAGGCTCACGGTTTATATCTCGGTGAAGTTTATTATTAAAGTGAGGTGAAAATATGGCAGAAAAAATAAAATATGTAGGGAATGCAGTAAGAAATGAGAAAATAAAAAAGAATTTTAAGCGTTCTTTAAGCTTGGCTTTAGCTTTAGCGTTAATAATTATAGCAGCATTGGTGGGACTTAGGATTGCTGAAAAAACAGCTGTTGATGCTCTTGAAAACGAAAAAGACACCGGCGGTTACCCTGTTTCTTTTTCAACCAATGATATAAGAGACGTAAAAGTAATGGGCAATAATCTACTGGTGCTGACAAAGAAGTTTGTGACAGCTCTGGATAAAAGCGGTGATATTCTCTGGGAACATTCCTTTACTTACGGAGACTCTGCCGTTTTCACGGGTGAGAGATACGCTGTTGTTTTCGACAGGCTTTCAAACAAATATACCGTTATAGATAAAGACGGAAAAGCACAGGAAAGAAAGTCGGATATTTCAGGTCAGATTTTCAATGCAAAGGTAACAGACAAGGGCGAAGTGATGCTTGCACTCAAAAGCGACAGCTCATCTTCCTTAGTTGCCCTTATTGATAAAAAAGGCGAGGATAAGCTTATATGGTCCTGCACCCAGGAATATGCCCTTGACCTTGCACTTTCAGATGACGGAAAAACTCTTTTCTGCGGCAGTATCGGTGCCTCAGGCGGTGAGATGTATACAAAGGTTTATGCACTGAGAGTTAAAGACGGTGAAGAGAAAAGCTATACTGTGCCCTCTTCTTCCTGCATAAGCATAAATACTATTTCCTCAGACAAATTCAATGTTCTTACAACAGACGGACTTTATATTTTTGATTCATCAAAAGATGATATGCTCATAAACAGTGTCCCGTTGAATTCGAAACTTGTTTACTGGGCCTCAGACTCTGACGGTAATATTGCCGTTTTAACAGACAGTACCGGCAATATATCGGAAAATACCCTCAGAGTATTTGACAAAAAGGCTGAAGAAAAATACAGTCTTTCCCTTGAGGACAGTATAGAAGATATATTTGTTAATGGCGAAGAAGTCCTGCTCCTTTACGGAGACTGTGTAATAGGAATAAAAAACGGTGAAATTGACCGTAAGCTCTTCTTCGGAAATAAAGCTGTAGGTGTAGTCAAAGCCCATAGGCAGGTCTATTGCTACAGCATGGGGGGGGTCGAAAAAGCAAAGGCTAAATAATACTTGTAATAATTGAAATGATGTGGTATAATATGAGGCACATTTTTCAGGAGGACATTCATGGAATATATTGTAGATATAATTATAATACTTATCTTTGGCGGTATTGTAATATCGTCAATGAGAAAAGGTTTCTTTAAAAGCCTTTTTGAGCTTGCAGGTACTCTTATCGCACTTATTATTTCGAGAACCTTATCAGAGGGCTTTGCTCCTCAGATTTTCGACTCATTCATAAGAAAGGGTGCAGAGGGATATCTTGAAAACACCTTAGGTGCACTGGGCACTACAGACTATGTTCAGCAGGCTCAGGAAACCCTCAATGCAATTCCCGATGCCTTAGGCGGAATAATGAGCCTTATGGGAATTGACAAGCAGGTAATGCTGGAAAAAATCGAAAGCGCAGACCTTGGCGGTTCAAATATAATCGAAAGCCTTATGTCAAGCGTGGTTGAGCCTGTGGGTACAGCAATAGTGCAGTTTATACTTTTTGTAATTTTCGCTGTTGTAGTAGGCTTCCTTTTAAAGATAGTCGTAAGACTTCTTGACGGCATTATCAGAAAGCTCCCGGCAATAAAACAGCTCAACAGCGTTTTGGGCGCAGTTTTCGGAGTGCTCAGAGGCATAATCATTGTTGCAATAATCTCGATGCTTATAGGTATTGTGGCATCGTTTATCGGCAACGAAGCATTTATTGAAATTGTAAATAATTCTATCATCGTTGATGTCTTCCGGGGTGCAATAGAAGTTGTCAGCGGTGCGACGGTATAAAAGAAAGGAACGTATATTATGAAAGACTTATTTAAAGGATGTTGGACTATTCCCAACTTGTTATCAGTAATCAGAATTTTACTTATCCCCGTATTTGCATATCTTTTCTACAATGATGAAAAAATATGGGCAGTAGTTATTCTCGCTCTCTCTGGCCTCAGCGATACCTTCGACGGTCAGATTGCAAGAAAGTTCAACCAGATAAGCGACCTTGGCAAGGTACTTGACCCCGTTGCCGATAAGCTCACACAGATTGCTATTGCAATTATGCTTCTCATTGACTTCAAATCAGCTCAGAACCCAATCATCAATGCTCTTGGCTGGGTATTCCTTGTTTTCCTTATCAAAGAGGGTGTTATGATTGTCGGCGGTCTTATTATGCTTCTTCTTAATATCCGTCCCGGTGCTGCTGAATTCTGGGGCAAGGCCGCAACAGTTGTTTTCTATGTAGGTATGGTAATCATCATCGCTATCGGTCCCGAAGTAGGTGCACTCAACAGCCTTCTCGGCTTCGAGCTTCCCAATGTGCTCACAGGTGCAATAGTTGTTCTTTGTGCTATTATGACAATAGCTGCATTCCTGAGCTATATGCCCGAAACCTTCAGACAGTTCAAGGAATACTTTGACAATAAAAAAGCTAATAAATAAACACAACTCAAGGAGTATACAATGAAAAAAGTAACTTGCAGCAGATGCAAAAAGCGCCCTGCGGTAATATTTATCTCAAAGATTATCGACGGTAAAACCGTACCCGAGGGACTTTGCCTCAACTGCGCAATGGAAATGAATATCGGACCCATAAAGCAGATGATGGACAGTATGGGAATCACTGAAGAAGATGTAGATGCAATCAGTGAGCAGTTCACCCAGATGTTCCCCGACAATGACGAAGAAGGTTCATTCGAAAGCGGCGGTTCTCCAACTATGCCTTTCCTTCAGGGGCTTTTCGGCGATTTGCAGAACAGTCTTATCCCCAAAAACGATAAGAACGACGAGGTAAAGGAGACTTCTTCAAAAGCAACCTCAGGCCCTGCAAACAGAAAAGATAAAAAGCAGAAGGAGAAGAAAAGAAAATTCCTTTCTCTTTACTGCACAGACCTTACAGCTAAGGCTCGTGAGGGTAAAATAGATAACATCATCGGAAGAGATAAGGAGCTTTCAAGAGTGGTGCAGATTCTTTGCAGACGCTCCAAGAACAACCCTTGCCTTATCGGTGAACCCGGTGTAGGTAAAACTGCTATTGCAGAGGGTCTTGCTCTTAAGATAGTCAGAAACGAAGTTCCTGCAAAGCTCTCAGATAAAGAGATACACCTTCTCGACCTTACTGCTCTTGTGGCAGGTACTCAGTTCAGAGGACAGTTCGAATCCCGTATCAAGAGCCTTGTTGACGAGGTTAAGGACAACGGCAATATTATCCTTTTCATCGACGAGGTACACAATCTTGTTGGCACCGGAGACGCTGAGGGTTCAATGAATGCGGCTAATATCCTTAAGCCTGCACTTTCAAGAGGCGAGATTCAGGTTGTTGGTGCTACCACATTCACCGAATACAGAAAGCATATCGAAAAGGACGCCGCACTTGAAAGACGTTTCCAGCCCGTTAAGGTTGAAGAGCCGTCAATTGACGATGCAACTGAAATCCTTATCGGTATCAAGGGATATTACGAGACATTCCACAGAGTAAGAATAACAGATGCTCTTGTTAAAAAGGCAGTTGTTCTCTCTGAAAGATACATCACAGACAGATTTTTACCCGATAAGGCTATTGACCTTTTAGACGAAGCCTGTACTCATGCAAATCTTCGCAATAAGGCTATCAGCGACCTTGAAATCAGCGAGAAAAAGCTCACCGAGCTCAAGGCTGACGAAGAGGAGCTTATGAATAATACCGAAAATATGGACTACGAGGCTATTGCAAAGCTCAAGAGCGATATCGTTAAGATTGAAGCTGATATTGAAGTCTTTGCACCCTTAGCTGAAGACAATGCAGTAACCGAAAGCGACCTTGCCAAGGTTATTGAGCTCTGGACAGGTATTCCCTCAAGCAAGATTATTGAAAGCGATCTAAAGAAGCTTGCAGGTATGGAGGATTCACTCAAGAAAAAGGTTATCGGTCAGGACGAGGCAATTCACGCTATTGCAGGTGCTATCAAGCGCAGCCGTGTTCAGGTAAGCCCCAGAAGAAGACCTGCTTCCTTTATCTTTGTAGGTCCCACGGGTGTCGGTAAGACAGAGCTCGTAAAGCAGCTTTCAACTGAGCTTTTCTCTACTCCCGAGACTCTTATCAGACTCGACATGAGCGAGTTTATGGAAAAGCACAGCGTATCAAGAATTATCGGTTCGCCTCCGGGATATGTAGGCTATGACGAGGCGGGACAGCTCACCGAAAAGGTAAGAAGAAAGCCCTACAGCGTAATTCTCTTTGACGAAATCGAAAAGGCTCACCCCGACGTTATGAATATCCTTCTTCAGATTCTTGACGAGGGCAGAATCACCGACGCTCAGGGAAGAACAGTCAACTTTGAAAACACCGTTATCGTTATGACCTCCAATGCAGGCAGTGAGCGCAAGGGCGGCGTACTGGGCTTTGGCAAGGAGCAGGGCGATGCCACAAAGGAAAAGGTAATGAAGGCACTTTCTGACTTCCTAAGACCTGAATTCCTCGGCAGAGTCGATGAAATCGCCGTATTCAACAGCCTCACAGTAGAGGACTACGAAAAGATTTCCGCACTTCTCCTTGACGAGCTTGTAGAGTCACTTAAGGAAAAAGATATCACCTTCAAGTACACTGCCGAAGTACCGCAGTACCTTGCTAAGAAGGGACACGGCGGTGCAAGGGGAGCGAGAGACCTTCGCAATCTTATCCGTAAGGAAATCGAGGACGAAATTGCAAACATCATTATTGATAATGCGGACTCGGGTGTATCAGCTATAGCAACCGAAATCAAGGAAGATAAGATCGTCTTTTCGCATCTGTAAAAATATCAAAATAAATTAGTAAAAACACTTGACATTGTGACGCTGATTGTGTATAATAATCAGCGTTGCAGTGAAGATGCGGGTGTAGTTCAATGGTAGAATCCCAGCCTTCCAAGCTGGTCGTGTGGGTTCGATTCCCATCACCCGCTCCAGTATAATTGAATATGCGCTTTTAGCTCAGCTGGATAGAGCAACTGCCTTCTAAGCAGTAGG
>JAZSMR010000102.1:0-44852 GCA_045535965.1 Acutalibacteraceae bacterium | reverse complement strand
GACCTCAGCCCTCTTGCAGTTGGCGGTACAAACACAGGTGTTACAACTCTCGAAATGGCAGCTGCTTTCGCTACATTCGGCAACGGCGGCAGATACTTCGAGCCCTACAGCTACTATCAGGTAACTGACAGAAACGGTAATGTACTCTTAGACAGAAGCAACCCCGAAGCTGAGCAGGCTATCAAGGACGAAACCGCTCAGAGTATGCTCGGTATGCTCACTAAGGCTGTCACACAGTCAAACGGTACCGGTTACGGCTCAAAAATCAGCCGTTTCCAGACCTTTGCTAAAACAGGTACAACATCAGAAAACAACGATAAGTGGTACTGCGGCGGCACACCTCATTATGTAACTGCTGTGTGGTACGGCTATAACCACCCGGCTAATCTTCGCACCGGCTCATCTAACCCGGCTAAGACAATTTTCTACAGCATTTTCTCAAAGATACATCAGAATCTCCCCGTAAAGACCTTCGATCAGACAGAAACCGCTGTTGAAAATTACATTGCAATGAGCCAGGAGGGATAAGAATGATTATCCTGAGCGTTGATTGCGGCGATAAGCGTACAGGCGTTGCCGTCTGCGATAAAATGGGAATTTTAGCTTCTCCCGTAGGTGTTGTCAAGGGTGACTATGCACCGAAGGTTGCAGAAGAAATTAAAAAGATAGCTTTTGACAAAAAAGCCGAGCTTATAGTTGTGGGACTGCCTAAGAATATGGACGGCAGTGAAGGCGACAGAGCTGAAAAATGCAGAAGCTTCGGCGAGCTTCTTGAAAATGTGACAGGCATAAAAACTGTTATGTTTGACGAAAGACTTACAACTGTCTCGGCACACAGGGCTCTGAGTGCTGTTGATGTAAGAGGACAGAAGCGCAAAGACGTTGTCGATGCGGTTTCGGCTGTTATGATATTGGAAGACTATCTGAGAAAGAACTGACCTTAAGGGGGGCGACGAAGTCGCCCCCCTTTTTTGTTTTCATTTTACGTTGTGCAGGAGGGGAGTAGGGGGGCTCAGGGAAATCACGGAGTGATTTCAGAAGGGCACCGCAGGTGCCCTTCAACGAAGCTGCGCTTCGCCTGAGCCCCCGCCCCGTTTCCTCATCTCGCTTTCTTAAACAGCTGTATAATGCCAAAGGTTACAAGAAAACCGCCGAAAAGCTTCGATAGTATATGTGTCGGAATAAACTTGAGAATAATGAAGCCGACTGATGCACCTACGACTGCAAAAACAGTAATCGGCAAAGTACGTCTCAGCTTTACCATTCCTCTCTTACGGTAGGTTATTACGCTTAAAAGTGCGCAAGGTATGAAGAATATAAGATTGATACCCTGTGCCTGCTTCTGAGGCAAACCGAGATAGTTTACCAGATAAATAATCAGCACCGAGCCTCCGCCGAAGCCCATTGAGCCTAAAATGCCTGCAATAAGAGAAGATATAATCATGTATAAATCCACTTTGTCACCTCATAAGCATATTAATGCCCGTGTAAATCATAAATCCGGCGAACACTTTACGAAGTATTTTATCTGGAATTTTCTTCATTATTGCCGTGCCGATGAAAGTGCCCACAACACCAAAAGGTATATATCCGAAAGCGTCGCTGAGCTTGTAGTAGCCGAGATAACGATATACAACCGCACTGATGATACATAAAGGTAGTATTACACTGATAGCTGATGCCTGAGCCTCTTTTTGTGAAAGACCCTGCCGTTTGAATAAAGGTACGGCTACAAGTCCGCCGCCTGCACCGAAAAGAGAATTTATCAGACCTACAGTAAATGACAGTGTATATTTTAAAGCTTTTTTCATTTTTATTACACCTTGAAAAAATAATATGGTTCTTGTTTTCGCCACGAAAAATGTGAAAAATATGCATAAAACGTGGAATATTCTGTGAAATTCTTCATTTTTCCTATTGCAAGAGATAGAAATAAATGTTATAATTTACCCATAACAAAAAGGAGGAATATTATTATGGTTTGTAAATTTTGCGGAAATACAATCGAGGATAACTCAGAGTTTTGTTTCATCTGCGGCAATAAGGCTATAAAGGATGAAATCCCTGCTGAGGAAGTTTTCACTCAGCCTCAGCCTACAGAGGTTCCCGTTGTAACAGCTGATGCTCCCGTAGCAGCTCCTGCAAATCCTGTAGTAGATTCTCAGGCTGTATATACACAGCAGGCTCCCATCTACGCTCAGCAGGTTTATGTTCAGCAGGTTGTTGAACCCAATAAGGCTAAGAAAGGTAAGAGCGTATGCTCAAAGGCAGCTAAGTTCTTTGCAGCTTTCTTCTCACTGACATTCATTCTTCAGTTCATTCCCTGGATCTGGTATAAGAATGCTAAGAAGGCAGAGTATGAAGAAAAGGCAACATCAATTCTCAACTCGATTATGACCGGCCTTTGCATCTTTATGGCAATTATCTGTGTTGTACTTATCAAGAAATTTATGCTTGGCTAAAAATAGCTGGTTTTGCCCTTCACTTAAAGTGGAGGGTTTTCTTTTATAGCTTTTCTCTTTTTTGAAAGAATATTAGTCTGAATAGTGGCATATAGATTCAACAGACAACTTCAGAAAAGAGGACGAAAATATGACAAGCGAGAATATTTATAATTCCATTGCCTCACGTACCGGCGGAGATATCTATATCGGTGTGGTAGGTCCTGTGAGAACAGGTAAATCCACTTTTATAAAAAGATTTATGGATGTGCTGGTTCTGCCGAATATTTCAGACGAAAGCAAAAAAGAAAGAGCAAGAGATGAGCTTCCTCAATCCTCAGGCGGCAGAACCATTATGACAACAGAGCCTAAGTTTATACCTGAGGATGCTGCCGAGGTAACCGCTGATGACTCTATGAGATTCCGTGTACGCCTGATTGACTGTGTAGGCTATATTGTGCCCGGAAGTCTTGGGTACATAGAAAACGAAAAGCCGAGAATGGTGAAAACACCTTGGTTCGATAAGGAAGTCCCCTTTAATATGGCGGCTGAAATCGGTACGAAAAAAGTTATCGACGAACATTCAACTATCGGTCTTGTTATTACAACCGACGGCTCTATTGGTGATATACCGAGAGAAGATTATACCGAAGCCGAGGAAAGAGTTATAAATGAGCTCAAAGCAATAAAAAAACCTTTTGTTGTGCTGCTCAACAGTAAGAATCCCGATAGTAATGAATGTAAAAAGCTCGTTGCAGAGCTGTCTGAAAAATACGGAGTCGGCGTAATGGCTGTAAACTGTATGCATCTTACGGAGCAGGAAATCAAGAATATTCTCTCTAATCTTCTCTACGAATTCCCAATTAAGGAAATGAAACTCTGCTTCCCCAAGTGGATATCTCAGCTTGAAAAGGAGCACCCCTTAAGAGAAAAAATATACTCGAATATTATTAAGTCCGCTTCAAACCTCAGGAAGGTGAAAGATGCCAAAGTCTTTACCGAAGAGATAGCCTGCGGTGAAAATATATGCTCCTGTAAAATTGCAGATGCAGACCTTTCATGCGGCAGTGTACGCGTGGCTCTCGATGTGGAATCATCACTATTCTATAAAGTTATGAGCGAAAAAACAGGTCTTGATATCAAAGATGAGCAGCAGCTTATGACGGAGCTTGTTTCCTTATCCAAGGCAAAAAAAGATTTCGAGCGCTTCAGACTCGCCCTCGATGAGGTTGAGGCAACAGGCTACGGTATAGTTATGCCCACAATGGATGAACTCAGCCTTGACGACCCTGAAATTATGAAGCAGGGCGGAAAATACGGAGTGCGACTGAAAGCCTCGGCACCGTCGATTCACATGCTCAAAGCCAATATTACAACAGAGGTAGCGCCTATAGTCGGCACAGAAAGTCAGTCCGAGGAGCTGATTATGTATCTTCTTAAGGAATTTGAAGAGGATCCGTCTAAAATATGGCAGTCAAACATCTTCGGCAAAACTCTCGACAGTCTCGTCAACGAGGGACTTCACAACAAGCTTTATAAGATGCCGGCTGACGCAAGAATGAAGCTTCAGGAAACTTTAGAGCGAGTTATCAACGAGGGATGCAGCGGGCTGATATGCATTATACTTTAAAGCTTTTGGCGGTGCTTATGCACCGCTGAAGTTTCAGGTTGCGGTAGCGGGTAGGTTCCGGTGGCTCCACGCCGGATTTCATCCGGCTCAGCGACTCCGTCGCTGCAAAGCCGCCCCAAAAAGGGCGGCTTTGGTGGAGCCACCGCCTTTCTGTTAGCACAAAGCCGCCAATATCGTCAGAAATGTGGCTGATTAATTGATAATACTTGAATTTTTTGGGCATCTGCTATATAATTAGTTAAAATTAAATGTGAGGAGAAGAGAGATATGTCAAAGAAGATTATTATTGCCGGTGGCGGACACGGCGGTATCACCTGCGCTGCAATTCTTGCTAAAAACGGATATGATGTAACAGTTTACGAAAGAAACAGTGAGAAGAAAATGGGTCACGATTGGACAGATATTTTCGACCCAAAGGCATTTAAAGCAGTTGGTATGGAAGTGCCCCCAAGAGAGATGTATGAATATAAAAACAATATGACCTTCTTTGGCCCGGCAATGACAACACGCCTTACTCAGAATGTGCCCGAGGACCAGCTGGAAATACAGATGGAAAGAAGCGACATCTATAAGTGTCTTATCGACTATGCTGTCGAATGCGGCGTTAAGTTCGAATACGGCGTAACAGTTGAAGGCCCCGTAATACTCGGCAACAGAATTGTCGGAATAAAAACTGATAAAGGCGCCGAGTACGCTGACCTTGTAATTGACGCCTGCGGTCTTAACTCTCCCGTGAGAATGAATCTTCCCGATTACCTCGGCATTCAGAAAGAGGCTCAGGAATTTGAACGCTTCTATGTTTACAGAGCCTTCTACGAAAAAGATATGAGCGTCGAGGTTGCCGATAAATACAGAGTTCTTATGTTCTATCAGGGTAAGCTTGGCATCTCCTGGGTAGCAGATGACGGTGAGTACACAGACGTGCTCATCGGCAGATTCAATGAATTTGGTATGGATGAGGTTGAAAGTACTGTCAATGACCTGAGAGCCGAATTTCCCGACCTTGGTGAAAAGAAGCTTCGCGGCGGTCAGTTTGTGCAGATTCCCGTAAGACAGCCTCTTGGCGTGCTCGTTGCAGACGGCTATGCTGCTATCGGTGACAGCGCATTTATGACAGTACCCATTATCGGCTCGGGTATTGCTAACAGTATGAAGGCTTCGGCTATTTTAGCTGATGCTATAATGTCCGACAAGACAGAATCCTACAGTGCAAAGACTCTCTGGAAATATCAGAGAGAGTTCTATTCTCAGTTCGGCAACGGTCTTGCACCCCTTGCTTCAATAAAGCTTCTTCTTACTAAGCTTAAGCCCGAAGAGCTGGACTACATATTTGCAACAGGCATACTCAATGCCGATGATATGACAATCACCGCTGACTCCATCAGCCTTTTCGCAATGGTTAAGGATATGATAAAGCCCGAATCACTCAAGGCAAAAATCAAGGGTCTTGCAGGGAATCCCGTTGTTTTGGGAAAAGTACTGGGTATGGTCAAAGACATTGCTGCTGTTTTTGCTGTGACAACTGCAATGCCACTTCAGTATGACCTTAAGGCTGTAAATAAGTGGGTCAAGGCATATAACGCCTGCTTCAGAAGATAAAAGATAAAAGCTGTCCGGCGGAGTGTATTGACATACACTCCGCAGTTTTATTCGCCTTTCGGCGAGTTTTATTGTTTCGCAGTGATATTATGATTTGCATAGTTTTATTTGCTTCGCGAGCTTCGTTAGCGAATAAAATAACACTGAAACTGAAAGTTTCAAGACCACTGTTGCCGAAGGCAATAATAACACTCTGCCATCGGACAGAATAACACTTTAATTCACTTTTATGGCTATATTACGGCAACTCTACGCTTCGTTTGTTGCAGTTTGTAGCCTGTTCACTGTATAATAGCAAAGGAAAGGACGTGATTTTGTGGAGCAGATTAAAATAGGCATATTCATTGCAGAGCTTCGTAAAGAACAAAATATGACACAGTTGAATCTCGCGGAGAAGCTGGGCGTAACAGACAGGGCAATATCAAAATGGGAAAACGGCAGAGGTCTGCCCGATGTTTCTCTTATGAAACCTTTATGCGAGATTCTCGGCATAACCGTAACTGAGCTTTTAAACGGTGAACGTGCCAAGGAAGACGTTACACTTAATAAAGTGGAAGAGACGGTTTTCGAAGTGCTGTCTGACAGAGAAATTCAGGTGCAAAGCAGTGAAGAGATAAAGAATAAATACAAAATAATGCGTACAGTGCTGACGGTTTTCGGAAGCATAATCGGACTGATGCTGGCGTTTATGATATTTTCGGGATTAAGAGGAGAGGGTTATTCGATTTATACTGCCATACAGACTCAGAAAGCACGGATTGTGAGCACCTTAATTGAAAATGAAAAGTATGAAACGGCAGCAAAATATATTGGATTCAGCGGGCAGGATAAAGACGCAGCAAGAGATAACTGGGTGGCAGGTATGCAGACTGCAAATGAGGAGTTCAGAATAGAAAATATAGTTGTTACACCCATAATGCTGGAGGATTATTTTCCAATGGGTAAATATTACATAGTGGTCAATGACCTTAAAAGTGACGTAAGTCATATTTATGAAGGGTTTGTAACATATCAGAATGACGGAATAGCTTTTGCGGATGCAAATATTCCTGATGGCAGTACCTCTTTCAGAAGAGATGTAATAGGCTATATGCTCAATTCGCTATTCTCTACTTACAAACCCGGATAATAAAAAAACTCTCCCGACAGATTCATTCGTCTGCCGGGAGATTGCTGTTATTTTTTAATAAGCTTCTTTATAATTTTTGTGCCGATTATGACAGTGCCGACAGCACCGATGACTCTGCTGAGGTCTGTGATAACCTGGTCGGGACTGACAGGTGCATTTCTGAAAACAAACTCATGAAAAGGCTTTGCAGGCTTATACTTGCAAAGGTCGCCGATAGTCACATAGTATGTGTAGTAGTTTCTTACATCTTCTTCATTGAAGGTGAAAATTCGCACTCCTCGTTTGTCACCGGGGCCGTAGGTGTTGAAGCCTGCACCCTGGCAGTAGCCAAGGTCAATGCCGTCAAGGTTTTTATAGAAGCTGTTGTTGTGGTCGTGACCAACGTACATAGCGAAAATATCGCCTTTCTCTTTCATAGCTTCAAATTCACCTGTGTTAATATCAGGGGTGGCAGGTGCCTCATGCATAAATCCGCCCCTTGCGAGAGTTTCGCTGTCGAGTCTGTAGAAAGTATTTTTGCGGCTCTTGTATGCTTCTACTCTGCCTTTTGTGAAGAAGTTTACCTTCTCAATTATATCAAAATACTCGGGTACGGGGATATGCTGAAAAACAAAGCCCGGCAGATATTCACCAAGGGACTCTTTAAAGGAGTCTCTTTTTTCTTGGTACCATTCAATCTGTTCTTTCTTGACGGGCGGAAAAGCCGCACCGTTTATATTTGCTTTGCCCGAGTCTATGAGGTAAAGAGCAAGGATATCCTTCTCCCCGGCGGAGTTCTTGAGTGTCAGAGCAAATGTGCCCGGGTCCTCATCGCTTCGGGGCTCGGAATAAACGCAGTTGTCATAGGAGGTGTAATGCTTCATCTGTATCTGCTTACTGCAACCGCAGTCATCATCGTGATTGCCGAAGGTTACGCAGAAAGGGATGCTTCGTTTTACCATAGGAGCGAGGAATTCGTCTATAACGTGCTTGACCTTTCTTTCGGCGTCCTTTAAATAGCAGGCACTGTAGCCCTGAATCTGGTCGCCTGTGAGCACTACAAGGTCAGGCTTTTCTTCGTCGAGGGCCAGCTCTATAAGCTTAATGGTGTCGGGATTAACCCGATAGTTTTCCTGAATATCGGCAATCTGCATTATTTTGAATTTACCGTTTTTAAATTTAAGCTCTTTCATCTCTTTTTCTCCTGTAACTTAATATGGGAATTATACAATATTTTTGTCTCGTCGGTCAATAGAATAAACATAATCGTAACATTTGCTTAAGATTTTAAACTAAAAACCGACATAAAACAGACGGTCTGCTGCTTATAATAATATTGGTGATGAAGATGACGGGGGTTATTTACGCCGATGTGCTTTTTGTTGTGAATATCTACATAACCTATGCATTGCTTATGCTGACAACCTTATTCTTAAGTCTTACGCCTGATAGACTCAGGCTTTTTCTTGCAGGAATACTCGGCGGTTTCAGCAGTTTTCTAATACTTATTCCAAATATAAGCACTGCTGCTTTAGGTGTTTTTCGTGTGGCACTCTGCCTGTGCTTTTGTCTTATTGCTTTCAAATATAACGGGGTGAAACAGCTCATAAGACAGTCCCTTATTTTTTTGTGTGTTAACTTTCTTTTTGCAGGGCTTATGCTTGCTGTATGGTATTTTGTAAGTCCCTCGGCAGTGTATTATAACTCGGGAATAGTTTATTTTGACATTGACACTCTCAGCCTAATAATTATTACGGCGGTATGTTATTTTGCGATTAAAGCTTTCGGTATATTTACAAGGCTTCGTACACCGAAAAATATTCTTTATGATGTGACGTTATGGATTTCAGGTGATGAATTTCACCTGAGAGGCTTTCTTGATACGGGCAACAATCTCAAAGACCCTTTTACTTCATCTGATGTTATCGTTGTGTCGAGAAATGCGCTTGAAAAGTATTTTCCGACCGATAAGAGTATCAGCGAAATAATAGGGGAGTCGTCCCTTAAAATAAGATACCTGCCTTGCAGTACTGTGTCAGGGAGTAAGCTGCTGCCGGTTTTTAAGTGTGATAAAGTTAGAATAAAGGGCATTTCTGCGGACTTTTCTTTAGAGGGAGTAATAGTTGCCGTCAGCGACGAAAACATCAGAAACGGCGAATTTCAGGCGCTTTTGCCCGAGGGTATATTTCAGAATAATTACAGTGATAAGGGAGAAGATTATGAAGAAGCTAAAAGATTTACTGTTGAATCTGGTATTTAAGATTATAAACCGTCTCTACCACGGCGATGTATGCTATGTGGGCGGTACTCAGAATCTGCCTGCACCTCTGACTAAAGAGGAGGAAGAGGAGATACTTTCCGAAATAGAGGTAGAAAATTTTGAAAGACGTGAGCTCCTTGTGATACACAACCTGAGACTTGTTGTTTACATAGCAAGAAAATTTGAAAATACGGGTGTCGGCATCGAGGACTTAGTGTCAATCGGTACAATCGGGCTTATAAAAGCCGTCAATACTTTCAGACCCTCAAAGAAAATCAAGCTCGCAACTTATGCTTCAAGGTGCATTGAAAACGAAATACTTATGTATCTTCGGAAGACTGCCTCAAGAAAAAATGAGATGTCCATAGATGAGCCGCTGAATGTTGACTGGGACGGCAACGAGCTTCTTTTAAGCGATGTTCTGGGAAGTGACAGCGACAGCGTCAACAGAAATATCGAACAGCAGGACGAAAAAAGACGGATACTCAAGCTCGTTGAAATGCTCTCAGACAGAGAACGGCAGATTATGACTATGCGCTTCGGATTATTCGGCTCTAAAGAATATACTCAGAAGCAGGTGGCAGATATGATGGGAATATCACAGAGCTATATATCCCGCCTTGAAAAGCGGATAGTGCAGAAGCTTAAAAAGGAAATTGAAAAGGCATAATTTACTATGAAGCTTTGAGAACGGTAATAAAAGCCGTTCTCTTTTATATTTACTCTTGTTAAATTAAAAAGTATATGATATAATATAGTGATTAATTATGACTAAGTGAGTTTTGGGGGAAGAAAATGGAACTTACAAATGAGCAGCTGCAAAGGCTTAAGGACTGCGAAAGAGATATGCTCGAATGCTTTGTGAATATCTGCAACAGGCACGGCATAAAATATTTTCTTCAGGGCGGCACTATGTTAGGCGCTGTCAGACACGGCGGATTTATCCCCTGGGACGATGATGTTGATGTAAGTCTCCCGAGGGATGAATATGAAAGATTTCTCAAAGTAGCAGAAAAGGAGCTTCCCGAATACTACTTTTTGCAGACCAAGGATACGGACCCCGAATACCCCAACAACTTTGCGAAAATCCGTGACAGCCGTACTACCTTCCTTGAAACAAGTGCGAGAAACCTTAACATAAATCACGGGGCATATATTGATATTTTCCCTCTTGATAACTACCCGAGGGGTTTCAAAGCAAAGATATACGAAATTAAAAAGACGTTTCTTACCTGGCGTATCAATACGGTTTTCTATCTTCCTGATAAGAGTCTTAAATCAAAGCTTTTGACGGTGATAACCTGCATACTTTACCCTTCGGTGAAGAAAGCTATAGAAAAAAGAGAAAAGCTCTATAAATCAGTACCGGAAAGCGGCAGAGTAGTCAACAATTCGGGTGCTTGGCTTGAAAAAGAAATTATCCCTGCCGAATGGATAAAAGACAGCATCGAAATGGAGTTTGAGGGTATAAAAGTCAGAGTTTCGGATAAATATGATGAATGGCTGACCTTTGTCTACGGTGACTATATGTCCTTGCCTGCGGAAAATGAGAGAGTGGGACACCACTATACTGATATTTTTGATATGGACAAATCCTATACTGAATATATAAAATGAGGTGGATATAATGAATACTTTCACAGATAAAACCTTACTTATTACAGGCGGTACCGGCTCCTTCGGTAATGCTGTGCTCAAGAGATTCCTCACAACGGATATCGGCGAAATCAGAATCTTCTCCCGTGATGAAAAGAAGCAGGACGATATGCGCCATGAGTATCAGGCTGCGTACCCCGAATATGCAAACAAGCTTAAATTCTATATCGGAGATGTAAGAGATATTGCTTCTGTAAGAAATGCTATGCACGGTGTTGATTATATCTTCCACGCCGCTGCCTTAAAGCAGGTGCCCTCATGCGAATTCTTCCCTATGGAGGCAGTCCGCACCAACGTTATCGGTACTGACAACGTCCTCACTGCGGCTATTGAAGCAGGCGTTAAGGTGATTATCGGTCTTTCAACTGACAAGGCGGCATACCCCGTAAACGCTATGGGTACATCAAAGGCAATGATGGAAAAGGTTATCGTTGCAAAGTCCCGTACAGTGTCACCTGACAAGACAAAAATTTGCTGCACAAGATACGGCAACGTTATGTGCTCAAGAGGCTCGGTTATTCCTCTCTGGATCGAGCAGATTAAAGGCGGTAAGCCTATTACGGTTACAGAGCCCAAGATGACACGCTTCATTATGGCTTTAGAAGAAGCTGTTGACCTTGTGCTTTTCGCTTTCGAGAACGGCGTATCAGGCGATATTCTCGTGCAGAAGGCGCCTGCCTGCACTATCGAGACTCTCGCTCAGGCGGTGAAAGAGCTCTTTGGCAGTAAGGATGAAATCAAGGTTATCGGCATACGTCACGGCGAAAAGATGTATGAGACTCTTCTTACCAACGAGGAATGTGCCAAGGCTGAGGATATGGGCAACTTCTACCGCGTACCCTCGGATAAGCGTGACCTCAACTACGACAAATACTTCTCTCACGGTGACACAGAGAGAAATGTGCTTACAGAATTCAACTCCAACAATACTCAGATTTTAGATGTTGAGCAGGTCAAAGAGAAGCTTCTTTCTCTCAGCTATATAAGAGAAGAACTTGCAAATTGGGAGAATAAATAAATGAAAATTCTTGTTCTGGGCGCAAAAGGCTTTGTTGGTAAGAACCTTATTTGTGCCCTCAAAAACATAAAAGACGGCAAGGACAGACGATACCCAGAGCTGACAATTGATGAGATTTTATCTTACGATACAGATTCTCCCGAGGGTACCCTGCCGAAGTATTTAGACGAGGCAGATTTCATTTTCAATTTCGCAGGCATTAACCGCCCGAAAGATGAAAGTGAGTTTATGGCAGGTAACTGTGACTTTCTGAGTGAAGTCCTCGATATACTCAAAGACTGCAAAAACAGCTGTCCTATAGTCCTTTCAAGCTCAATTCAGGCTTCACTTCAGGGCAGATTTGCAGAAAGTGCCTACGGCTTCAGCAAAAAAGCAGGGGAGGACCTGCTGATAAAATACAGCGAGGATACCTCAGCCAAGGTTATGATTTACCGCTTCCCCAATATCTTCGGCAAGTGGGCAAGACCAAACTATAACAGCGCTGTTGCTACTTTCTGTAATAACATTGCAAATGACCTGCCCATAACAGTTAACAACGAAAATACAGAGCTTGAACTTTTGTATATTGACGACCTTATAGAAGAAATGCTTCTTTGCCTTATGGGTAAAGAACATAGACTCAGAAAGTTCAGCCGTTACTGTGATGTGCCCGTAAGTCATAAAGTGACTTTAGGTGAGATAGTAAAGCTTCTCGAGTCTTTCAGGGCTTTCCCCGAAACGCTTATGATGCCGTCAATTTCTCAAGGCTCATTTGCATATAAGCTCTATTCGACCTACCTTTCATATCTGCCTATGGATAAAGTCATACACGGCTATAATACAAAAAGCGACTCACGTGGCTCATTTACGGAGATTATGAAAAGTGCCGACAAGGGTCAGTTCAGTGTGAATGTGTCTCTCCCCGGTGAAACCAAGGGCAACCACTGGCACCACAGCAAGTGGGAAATTTTCCTTGTGGTTTCCGGCAAGGCGCTCATTAAAATGAGAAAAATCGGCTCAGATGAGACGGCAGCGTACACCGTCAGCGGTGATAAGCTGCAGGCTGTGTATATGCTTCCCGGCTACACTCACAGTATAACTAATCTTTCAGATACAGAAAATCTCGTGACCCTTATGTGGGCAAACGAAGCTTTTGACGAAAACAGTCCCGATACATATTTTGAAGAGGTATAACAGGTGATATTATGGAAATGAAACTCGATTATTCCGATATTCGTTTTGAAGAAAACGGCAGACTGAAGCTCCTGATTATTGTTGGTACACGTCCCGAAATCATCAGACTTTCTGCTGTAATTAAGAAGTGCCGTAAATACTTTGACTGCATTCTTGCTCATACAGGTCAGAACTATGACTACAACCTCAACGGTGTATTCTTCCGCGACCTGAAACTGGGTGAACCCGAGGTTTATATGAATGCAGTAGGAGACGACCTTGGTGCAACTGTGGGCAATATCATCAACTGCTCATATAAGCTTATGAATGAGATTAAACCCGATGCGCTTCTTATTTTAGGCGACACCAACTCGTGTCTTAGTGCTGTTGCGGCTAAGAGATTACATATCCCTATTTTCCACATGGAAGCAGGCAACCGCTGTAAGGACGAGTGTCTGCCCGAGGAGACCAACCGCAGAATCGTCGACATTATCTCCGACGTGAATATGGCATACTCCGAGCACGCAAGACGTTATCTCCACGAGTGCGGTCTGCCCAAGGAAAGGACATACGTCACAGGCTCACCTATGGCAGAGGTGCTCCGTGAGAATCTTCCCGACATCGAGAAGTCCGACATCCTCGACAGACTCAGTCTCAAAAAGAAAGGCTACATTCTTCTTTCTGCTCACAGAGAGGAAAATATCGACGATGACAGGAACTTCCTGTCTCTTTTCTCGGCTATCAATAAAATGGCTGAAAAATACGATATGCCGATACTTTACTCCTGCCACCCCAGAAGCAGAAAACGCCTCGAAAACAGCGGCTTCACTCTTGACAGCAGAGTAATTCAGCATGAGCCCCTAGGCTTCTACGACTACAATTGCCTTCAGATGAACGCATACTGTGTTGTTTCCGACAGCGGTACTCTGCCCGAGGAATCAAGCTTCTTTACGTCTATAGGTAAGAGCTTTCCTGCGGTGTGTATAAGAACATCAACCGAGCGCCCCGAGGCTCTCGACAAGGCATGCTTTATCCTTGCAGGCATCGATGAAAAGAATCTCCTTCGCAGTGTGGACACTGCCGTTACAATGAACGACAGCGGTGACATCGGAATTCCCGTAGGGGATTACACCGACGAAAATGTTTCGACCAAGGTAGTAAAAATCATAGAAAGCTATACGGGCATCGTTGATAAGCTTGTCTGGAGAAAAGGCTGATTATATGACAAAAACGGGAAAAAATCTTGATGCAGTAGACATAGTGAAATACATTATGTCCATACTCATAGTGGCAACACACACATCGCTTCTTGAGGGACACATCACTCCCTTGGTGCGGCTTGCTGTGCCTGTATTCTTCGTATTTTCGGGTTACTTCTTCTTTTCAAAGCTTGAAGGAAGCGACAGTAAAGACGGCGACTTTCTGATAGTAAAAAACACCGTAAAGCGTAATTTACAGCTTTACGGCTTCTGGTTTACTGTGCTGCTGCCTCTGACTCTTTATGTCAGGGAGTATGTTTCTCTCGGCTTTTCAAAGGGCAGTCTTCAGCTTTTGCAGGATTTTTTCTTTGGCTCTACATTTCAGAGCTCCTGGTACATAATGGCACTTGTTATAGGGGTGCTGATAATGTTTCTGCTGTCCTTCAGGTTTTCAAGTCCCGACCTTATAGGCATAGGCGTCATACTCTACATACCTTGCCTTTTATCGTCTAATTATAATTTTATTGCTGAGTCCACAGAGACTTTCAGCAGTATTTATCACGGATTTACGTCCGTTTTCTCTTTACCCTGCCGGAATTTTTTCGTAGCGATTCTTTATCTCGCTATGGGCAAGGAGCTTGCAGAGAATCCGCAGTACAGAAAGAAAAACAAAGATTTCGCATATTTTCTTGTATGCTTTGTGCTTATGCTTTGCGAATACTTCGCCCTTGAGCTCAGCGGTGTGAAAATCCCAGGTACAGACTGCTATATTATGCTGCCTCTTACGGTGTTTTATTTCTGCCGATGGGTGATATCACTGGAAGTCAGGTGCAGATTCGCCCGTACTCTGAGAAATATCAGCACACTGTCATATTGCTGTCACATGGCTGTATTTATGGTTGTGGGAAAGATTTTCAAGATGCTCGACATACCCGACTTTCATAATTTACTGCTTTTCACAGCGGTACTGATACTTACTCAGACAGCGTCTCTTGTAATTGTCAAGCTATCGGAGCTTAAAGTTTTCAGAATACTTAAATATTCATATTAAAGAAGGTTTACTATGAAAAAAATTGTTAAAAAGGTTGTTATTGCGCTTGTGATAATTTCGCTTGTAGGTACAGGCGTTTTAACAAAAAAGGTATACGACAGAATATTCAGCACCATAGGCAGAATAGACCACGAGGGTATTGTTACCATAAACCCCGAAGACGAAGACTTCGAAACAACTTCCGCAACAACACCGCAGCAGACAACTAAGGAGGATATCGCCGTAAAGATAGAGCAGCACCTGTTTCCGACGGTTGAGCCTATAAACCATGAGCCTCTTATCAATATCCTGCTCGTAGGTCAGGACCGGAAGGAAGAGGATACAACGAGACAGAGAAGCGACGTTATGATGCTGTGCTCATATAATACTGAGACTAACGAGGTACATATCACATCATTCCTCCGTGACCTCTATGTGAGAATACCCGGCGGTTATTCTAATAATAAGCTCAACGCGGCATATCATTTCGGCGGCTTCAGGCTTTTATATGATACACTTCTTCAGAATTTCGGCGTGAGAGTTGACGGCGGTGTGGAAATTGATTTCCACGGCTTCGTTGATACAGTTGATATGCTGGGCGGTGTTGATATTTATCTCACAGCCGAAGAGGCACCTTATGTCAGCGCCAATTCCGTCGAGGGTATAAACCATCTTAACGGCAGAAAAGCTCTCAACTACGCCAGAACAAGAAAAACCGACGACGATTTCGGCAGAACGGAGAGACAGAGAAAGGTCCTTATCGCTCTTTTTGAAAAGGTAAGAAATGCTGATGCAGAGACGGTAAGCGATATAATAGACAGAGTACTGTCTATGGTAAAGACGGATATGACAGATGCAACAATCGCTTCCCTTGTAGCGTCACTTCTTCCCAAGATGAGCACTCTTAAGATTACGACTCACTGTGTACCCTCAAAGGGCAATTTTATGTACGGCTATGCAAGGGGAATGCAGGTGCTTATTCCCGATAATGAAAAGATAAGAAACACCATTGAAGCGGAATACTTGCCGTGGTAAGTTAGGAGTTAGGAGTTGCACAAATCAAATTTGTAAAAAATTTAACTGTTTATATATTAAAAGAACAGCAGACATACCTTTAAGGGTTGTCTGCTGTTTATGCTTTATAAAGAAGTATTAGAAATAAAGAGCTGAGTTCCGATTTCGTCAGTAACTCCTAACTTTATTAAAACTCCGCTAAATTATCCGAACTCATTTCTCTCTTGCCCTCTTCAATCTCGTGAATCATTTCAACAAGCTTTGTGTTAACGGGTGTGGGTACTCCGTACTTCTTGCCGTTCTGAGCAAAATATCCGTTGAGCACATCAATTTCAGTGAGCTCGCCCTTTTCAAGGGACTGAAGAGTTGAGGGCTTAACATCAGCATAAAGCTTGCCTACCATACCTACAACTAATTTGCAGATACTGTTATAGATTTTATTGTTGCCCAATGCGAGGGCTCTGTATTCGAGCATCAAGCCGTATTTGGGCACGTTGATTTTCATTGCCTTTGCAACTGCCATACCTTCTCTTGCGATATTCAGGAAAAGATCCTTTGCTCTTTCGTCCTTAAGAATTTCACCCAGGGTCTTACCCGTGATACCTGCAACTGCGTTGATGCAGGAGTTGATTATAAGCTTTGAGTACTGCTGACGCTGGATCTCCATTGAGATCTGAGTGGGGAGTACCGACTTGAGCATTTCAGCGAAAACTTCAAGATTTCTCGGCTTTCTGCCGTCGAGCATACCGACGTAGAATTCGCCCTTACTTGTCATAGTAACGTTGTTTACACTGTTTCTTGTGGCACCGAAGCCTATCATACAGCCTACAACCTTATCTCTGCCGACAATTTCGCCGAGCTCTTCAGTGAGAAGACCGTTCTGCATACCTACAACAAGACCGCCGTCAGCAACGAAGGGGAGCATAGTCTTTGCACATTCAGCCATGTGAGCGTATTTAGTGGCGATGATAACGATATCAAACTTCTTATCACCGAGCTCCTCGGGAGTGCAATAGCAATCAAAATGAGTGTAGAAATCACCCTTTGCACCTGAAAGGAAGAAGCCTTCCTTTTCGATTTTTTCTTTGGACGCGGATGAATGGCACATAATACTTACATCATATCCCGCCTCTTTTAAAAGTACGGCAACCGTACCGCCGATAGCACCGGTACCTGCAACAATAATATTCATTTTATTTTTCTCTCTTTCTTAAAATTTTATTATTAATACTTCATTCTTACTTTTTCTGCAAAGCACATTACATCCTTGAGCTCGAGTACCCTGCCGTCGTCGAGAATAGCCTTGCCTGACATTCTGCCGAAGACCTGATGCTGGTCTGTCTCTATGAGCTTAAGGCTGATTTTAGCGGCTCTGTCAATAACGGGAACAAAATCCATTTCAAATCTGCCGTCACTTGAGGTGAAGGTCCAGGGGTCAGTGTAGCTGCCGTTTTCGGGAAGATTGAAGGTTACATCGTCAAGCTTATGAGCCTTGCCGTCATAGAAAAGGATATTTTCGCTTGCGGCTGATGTGTCGCCGAAGCCGTAGCCGATATTGAAGCCGAAGGGCTTGCCGTCGATTACAGCGTTACCGCTTCCCCAATACCATGTGTTGTCATAAGTCCATACGCCGCGTCCCCAGTCGAGAGTACCAAAGTCGGTTTCGGGATTGAATTCATATCTCACACCGTCAAATTCAGCATAGCCCGAGGCTCTCATACAGTTGATTTTCTGATTGTAGTAGAAAGCCTTTTTATTTTCTTTCCAAGGAGTTGCAATAACCATTGTGTCCATGGGAGGCTGCTCGAGTGTGATATCAACCTTGAGAGCCTTGCCGTCCTTGAAATCGCGGTATTCGCCGAAAATATGTCTCATACCCTTACCTTTGATAAAATCAAGGTCAAGCTTTTTGTCGTGGTATCTGATATCGCCCTCGTCTGATGTGGGAGGAAGCTTATATTTACCCATAGGGAAGAAGTTGAGGATTGAGCTTGTCTGCTCCCAGGGGTTTTTCTCATCGAAAACAAGCAGGGAGGCTGACTGCATGCCGATATAGCCGTCGTCTGAAAGAGTGAAAGCCACTGCGTGCTTGTCAGCAAGAATAAGGTAATAGTCCCATTCCTTGATGCGCCATTTGGGAGCCTTGATATCCTTACGGTTATATTTCTGGATAAGAGTCTTTGACCAACCGGGCTCAGCTAAAGTACCGTCAGCATTAAGAAGGTCACGGGCATTTGTTACTTCGTGGTTTCTTGCCATAATATGTAGTCTCCTTCATATATTATTTCATTTTACATTATATACCATCTTAATTTATAAATAAAGTGCCTTTTTATTATTTTTATGTTATGGACAAAAAAAGGCCGTTCAATTTGTGCAAAAGGCTAAGAAAAATATTTTTCCTAAAACTATTGACAAAGGCAAAAATATCTCATAGAATTAAATTGTAGTGAAGAACTGCAACGCAAAAGGAAAGACTGATGTTCGAAGTTTAAATGAAGTGCTATCACATTTTTGTGACGGCACTTTAATCTTTTTTTAGGAGATGAATAAATGATTGAAGTAACTTTCAGCAGCAGTACAAAAGAAGCATCTGCCTTTGGTCTTACTCAGTGGGATAAGGGGCAGAAGCTGAAAATTATCTGGGCAGATCTGCCTGAAAACTTTCAGGTGCATTTTTCTTCCAGAAGCTCAAAGGAAGCTGTTGTCACCGAGGCAAAGGGTCAGTCCGGTGTAGCGGTAGTGGATATTCCCGATGAGCTTCTTAAAAGCAGTGAGGACATTTTTGCCTGGATTTATCTTACTGAAAACAGCGATATCGGCGAAAGTGTTAAGAGAGCTGTGCTTTACGTAAGACCCAGAGCAAAGCCGCATTCTCTTGTTGACGACCTTGAAATGACACAGCAGGAAATACTCGAAAACATTCTTGCTGACGTAAAACAGAACATTCAGCATATCAAGGAAAACGGTACCGATGCTGAGTATCTGCCCTCTTACATAACCGAAGAGGCAGAAAAGGTGCTTTCAAAGGTCCTCGAATGTCAGACGGAAAACTCGCTCGTTTTTATCGCCTCAAGTGATGCACACCTGAAAAACGGCGACTACAACAGTGAAACAGGTATAAGACATTTAAGTCAGGCAATGAGACTTATCAGCGAAAGGTATCCTCTCGACTTCGCAGCATATCTCGGTGATATGACTTCGGGCGGCACAAGCAAGGATATTGCAGACGGTAAAAATGAGATAATGAGGGTAAACTCAGCTCTTTTTTCTTCTCATCACAATCTACCGTCTTTCGTATGCTCAGGCGGTGAAGATAACCTTCTTAAATCCTACTACCGTAACGATGAATACATCACTCAGATAAACCTGTTGAATTTAATCGGCAGATGGAATAAGAATATAACAGACGGTTATAGAACGAGAGGGTATTTCTATAGAGATTTCGATGAATTGAAGGTCAGAGTTATCTGTCTTAATACCAACGATACATACGGTGTGCTGCTCAATGCCGCATCGGATACGGCAGTAATGAGCAGCGGACAGCTTCAGTGGCTTTGCGAAAGTCTCGACTTATCGGAAAAAACAACACCTGACAGCTGGGGAATTATACTTTTAGGACATCACCCACTTAATATGATTGACAAATTCCCTCTTGCCGTAAGTATTCTTGAGGCGTATACCAAGGGTGGAGAAATCAATGCGGCAAGCAGTGACGGCAATAACATTGCTTACGATTTCGCAGGTAAAAACAAGGCAAGGATTTTCGCTCAGTTTCACGGTCATCTTCATAACTACAAGGTAAGCTTCATAACAGACAGCAACATACCCCTTGTTTCAATACCAAATGCAGGCTTTTATAATAATAATTTCTATACCGCCGATACTTATACTCAGGCAGAAAACCTCACCTACGGTGAAAATCTGACATACAACAAAACCGTGAACACTGCCGATGATACGGCGTTCTGCGTGGTTGTTATCAATAAGTCAACGGGTAAGATTCACGCCGTGCACTACGGTGCAGGTGTTGACAGAATAATTGAGGGCACAACTGTAACCGAGGATTCATCAGACAGCGGCGGTAATGTGACCGACCCTGATGATAACGGCGGTACATCAGGCGGTGGTGCCGGTGATGGTGAAACAGGGGAGGATAACGGCGGTAACGAGGGCGGTACTTCCTCATATACAAATCTTGTGCCCACGAGTAAGACACCAAGCGGTGTAGTACACAACAGCAAGGGCTATACCGACGGCTATAAGCTGAGTTCTCAGGGTGAAATAGGTTACGGACCGGGTTATACTCATACGGGTTATATGGGAGCTTATTACAGTGATGTTATCAGAGTGTCAGGCGGCACCTATGACGGTACGGCAGGCAACTACATCTTAATCTATGACAGCAGCTACAATCTTCTCTGGGTTGCTACTCTCAAGGGTACCGACGAAGCCGAGTCCGGAATCAGCTATACGGATTCGGGCATATTAGAGTTTTGTCCGCCACAGGTACAGACGGGTCACCTTGAGAATATGGCATTCATCAGAGTTTCAACAGTTGGCGTCGGCAGTGATCTTATTGTCACACGTAACGAAGAAATAAAAGCAGATAACGGCCAGGGCGATATTTCCAACCCCGTTGTGAATTACACAAATATTCTTCAGTATGCTACTGACAAAAACGGTAACAGCTACGGCACAAAGGGATACAGCGACAATACAAAGCTCACCTCAGAAGGTGGAGAGCTCCCGTCATCGGGCTTTGTGGTATCAGGTTACCTTATTGCGGACTCCGAGGCAGTTATCAGAACTAAGGGTATTGACTTTGACGGCAGTGAGGGCTGTCAGCTTTGCCTTTATAACAGCAGCTTCGGACTTATTAAGTGCATATCTCTGAATGCTTCATCCGACAGTGCCAACGGTATTATCTACGGTGACGGAATTCACACCTTTACCCCCGCAAATGCTGCTGCGGACTTTAGCGGAATGACGTATTTCAGAATTTCAGGTAAGGGTAAGGGCAGTGACCTTGTAATTACCTACTGCGAAGAGATTGACTGATAATAACTAATATCAGCAATAGTAAAGGGGTTGTTGCACGAACGCCGACACCACATAAGGCAGTATTTCTTTAAAAAGTGAAATAGCATCACAACAACGCGTTAAAAAGGGGCTGTTGCACGAAAGTGTTACAGCCTCATTTCGTGCCTCGGGTTCGGTTTGTGCTTTTCAAAAAAAGAAGAACATCACGTTAGTGATGTTCTGAATGGCAGGGGCAGAAGGGCTCGAACCCTCGGCACGCGGTTTTGGAGACCGCTGCTCTACCAACTGAGCTATACCCCTATATCAACTTAATGGTGGGCCATCAGGGACTCGAACCCCGGACCAACCGGTTATGAGCCGGTTGCTCTAACCAACTGAGCTAATGGCCCTCGTGTCAGTTGACTTTTAGAAGTATACCAAAACGCTATTGTTTTGTCAATAGTTTTTTCAAAAAAATTATCAACAATTTGCAGTGCTTGTCACTGTATTCCAAATAAGTAAATCAGACGATAAAAAAGTAGTATAATGTGAAGAATTACAATATTGACACATAGCAGCGCAGTTGATATAATCATATTGCAATGGAGTTGGTCTAAAAAAATTTAATATTTAAACAAAATATGACAAAATTATAGGTGTATTATGTAGCTGGTCAAGCTATATAATAAACTACTGATGAAGAAAGCGGTGGAATTATGGAGAAAATTATCGTTGCTGATGATGAGCAGAAAATAAGGAAGCTTGTTGGAGATTTCCTGAAAAAGTCGGGTTATGATGTTATTGAAGCTGAAGACGGTGACGAGGCATATAATCTGTTTTGCGAAAATAAAAATGATATTAGCCTTCTTATTCTCGATATTATGATGCCGGGACTTAACGGTTGGGAGGTTTGCAGAAAAGTTAGAGAGCTCTCCGATGTACCTGTTATTATGCTTACAGCGAGAAGCGAGGAATTTGATATTCTTACAGGTTATGAGAATGGGGCAGACGATTATGTTACCAAACCCTTCAGCCCGGGCGTACTCGTAAAGAGAGTGGAAGCGCTTCTCAGAAGAGCTAACCTCAGCCAGGGTGCACAGGGAGAAAAAGAAGTAAGTGAGTTGTTCTTTAACGATGAGGCTCACGAGGTACGCCTTGAAGGCAAAGAGATAGACCTTACACTCAAGGAATACAAGATACTCAAAAAGTTCCTCGAGTCACCGGGCAGGGTTTTCAGCCGTGAACAGCTCCTCGACAGTATCTGGGGCTTCGATTTCTCGGGTGATATAAGAACTGTTGACTCCCACGTTGCAAGACTCAGAACAAAGCTGGGTGAGTGGGGTAACAAGCATCTCAAGACAGTATACGGAATAGGTTATAAGATTGAGGAAAACTAATGAGCAGAGTAAAAAAAGATTCATCAGAGCTCAATAGAAGATACTTACTGATTTCAGTGGGTACTGTTTTGCTGTGCACGGCAATCTTCTCTATTGTTCAGTTGGTGCTGATGGATGATATTTTCCTTTCGGCGGCTAAATATAAGCTGATGAACTCTGCCGATGAAATAGCGGAGATAGATTTTGAAAGCAAGGACCATGAGAAAACTCTTGCGGATATAGAAGCAAACGGCAATATATATGTTGAAATCTATTACCCGAGAGACACGCTGTTTTATACAACCAAGAATAACAGTGCCATTTATGATTCTACTGTCGAATCCACTGAAAAAGAACTGAAGCCGAGAATAATGAAGATTCTTCAACGTACCGAAAATGAAGACGGTACATATTTCGAAGTGCGTCAGGAGTATTTTGCAACGGCTCAATACCTGGTTTACGGTGCTTTCTACGGTAACGATATGTCTTTGGAGATTTATTATTCGATTGACCTTGTCAAAGAAAATGCAGATCTTGCAAGCACGGTTATCTTCTATACCGGCATTCTGATTATGGCACTTCTCGTATTTGTTTCGATGCACATAGGCTTTATGATCTTTTCGCCTCTTCACGATATGATTGCCAATACCAAGAGAATGGCAAACCTGGATTTCAGTGCAAAATGTCCATCGTACAAGATAAGAGGCCTTAATGAGCTCAGTGCAAGTATCAATACCTTGGGAAGCTCACTGAGTAAGGCACTGGATAAACTGCAAAGTGAAAACAGAAGGCTCGAAACGGATATTCTTTACGAAAGACGTCAGGATAAGTCCAGAAGAACCTTTATTTCCAATGTTTCCCACGAGCTTAAAACACCCATTGCAATTATCAAAGGCTATGCCGAGGGTATGAAAATGGGTATCGGCTGTGACAGTACCGAGGAATTCTGCGATATCATTATCGATGAAGCCGACAAGATGAATAACCTTATCGTAAGACTTATGGAGTATATGAAGCTCAATTCCGGTGCCTATAAGCTTTACAGCAGTGTCTTTAATCTCAAGGAGGCAATTGACGATTATTCTGAAAGCCTCGAAATGAAAATCAAAGAAAAGAATATCACATACATCTGTGACATAGACAAATCCTTTATGTGCGACAGCGATATGGTTATGATGGAAAATATCTTCCTCAACTATCTCTCAAATGCTATCAGTCATATTGATTATGATAAGATTATAAAAGTTACTGCCGTAGATATGGGCAAGAGCTACCGTGTGAAGGTTTTCAATACGGGTAAGCCCATTCCCGGCACGGACATAGAAAATATCTGGCAGAGCTTCTACAGAGCCGACAAAGCCCATTCGAGAGAAGAGGGCAGATTCGGTCTCGGACTCTCTTTTGTTGCATCTATCCAGGAAATGACAGGGGAGAAGTACGGTGTTGAAAACAAGCAGGACGGCGTAGAGTTCTGGTTTGACGTGAAGAAGAATATGTAATTTATAAACACAAGGGGACAGGTTACGACAGTGCGAGGGCGCACAGCGAACCAGTCCCCTTGTGTTTAAAGTAGCAAGGACGCCCGATGGGCGCCCATACGGCACAAATATAAAAATGACAAATCGGTAGGGGCGAGCATTGCTCGTCCTTGCTTTTACCCATTAACACAAACATTACCTCGGCTGGTAGACCCTTGCCGCCACGGCAGAGTACCCCCGCAATTCATAATTCATAATTCCTCATTCATAATTAACTATCAGCTTTGTGTGGTTTCTATGTATTTCCTCAGCTCACAGGCATTTGCCATAAGATCTAACCTTTCCTCGTAAAGAATTCTCAGATAACGGTGCAGCTCTGCCGCCTGCATATTTTTCCGTTCTTTTCTTGCTTTTTCTAAGTCCCGTCTGCAGGAAGCTATGATGTCCGACTGCAGTGCTATACTCCTTTCATATTGCTCATAAAGTTCATTGATGGATAAACCCATTGGCAGCACCTCCTTCTTTCTTGCCGAAAATTATATAATCGCCCGATGTTTTAAAGGCGGTAGCGAAACGGATTATGTCGCTGACAGATAGCTCTCTCTCTCCGCTTTCAATAGCCTCGATACGTTTTGTGCCGATGCCTGTCATAGCCTTTGTCTCTTCAAGTGAAAGTCCCTGACTCTGACGGAGATACCTGATACGCCCTGCAGGGGAGTCAAAATCCTCAGCAATGAGACAAAGTGCGTCTTTGTTTTTAATAATCATCTTAACTGACGAGGAGTAGTCCTTGCCGTATCGGTATTCTATGGCATATTTCAGTTTGTCGTAGATTATGTCATTGATTTTGTCAAGACGCCTGCTGACATTGCTGCGGTCAATCCCTAAGATCTTAGCTGTTTCAGTTATATTTTTACCCTGGTGCCAATGAAGGCTGACCAGCTCCTTGTCCAGCGCTGAAAGCTCAGCCTCAATAACACGGTTCACGAGGCAGTTGAGTTCGATTTTGCGTTTTCTTATTAAATACTCGTCGACGGTTTCACATTTTGTACTGTGCCAATGTCTGAAGGCTGTTTTTGCACCTTCGATATCTGTTTGCTGAAAGCTGTTTTGCATCTGTTCTCTCATTTTTAAAACCTCCTGAATACATACGTTCAAATTTTTGTTCGAGACTAGACGAACAAATGTTCGTTATAATTTAATTCTATTTGTACTTTTTGAAGTTGTCAATACAATCGACAAAAATAGACTATATAATTTTTTATCAAGGGAGTTAACTCCAAATATTTGGATTTAAAGCGAAAAATTTCAAATATTTAGGTGGTTTTTAAGTAAAGATGTTAGTTATTATATAAATAAAAAAATATACTTGCTTTTTTCTTATTTATGGTATAAAATAGTGAGTATAAAATTTTCTCAAGAAAAGGATGAAACTAATGGCAAAACAGGAAAAGACAGCTGCCGAGCTTTACCGTGAAGAAAGAAAAGCGCGTATTGCAAAGGCTGCAAAAAAGAACGCAAAGAAATCACATAAGGTGATTCTCACTAAAGGTATGAAGAGAGCTATTGCTGCTGTAGTGATTATCGCTATCGTAGCAGGTATCGGCGCTTTCTCAATAAGCAACTCAGGTATGCTCGAAAGAGGCAAGGTTGCATTTAATGTAGGCGATGTAGAAGTAACAGCTCCCGAATACGGCTTCTACTATTCATCAGCTTTCTCAAACTATTTCAATATGTCCTATCAGTATGACACCTATTACGGCGCAGGCATGGGCAAGATGTATACAGGCTATGACTATTCTGTTGCTCCCAACGAGCAGGCTTACTCAGGCGAAATCGAAGGCGTTGAAGAACCCAAGTTCACAGACTTCTTCAAAGACCAGGCTACTCAGAGCCTCAAGTACGTTAAGGCTTCAGTTAAGTACGCTGCCGAAAACGGTATTGAGCTTGATGAAGAGGATTACAAAGAAATCAAAACAACTATGGATGAATTCAAGGAAACAGCTGATTCAATGAACTACTCACTTTCAGCTTACCTTCGCAGATTCTTCCACAAGGGTCTTACACCCTCACTCTTAGAAGAAATCGTTAAAGAGCAGACTCTTACAACCAAGGTTTCAGAGGTTAAGACAGAAGAATTCGCTGCTTCTTATTCCGATACAAAGGTTGAAAAGACCTTCTATGATTCACTTAAAACCTACGGTGTGACATCACTTCGTCTTTACGAATTTGTTGCTGAAAAGGAAACAGTAAAGGCTAAGGAAGAAGGCAAGGAAGATACTCAGGAAGTAACAGAAAAGACAATGGCAGCAGCTAAGGCTAAGGCTGAAGCTTTCGCAGCTAAGGTTAATTCTGTTGATACATTCAAGTCAGCAGCTGCTGAAAATGAAAAGGCTGCGGGCAATGAAAACTATGCTGACTTCACTTCTGACGACAGTAAGACAGCAGTTACAGATGTAGCTTATAGTGACCTTTCTTATGATGTATCAGAAGAAAAGTTCCTTGAGTGGGCATACGATGAGGATACAAAGGCCGGTGCAACATACATTGTTGAAAACAAGGACACAGGCTACAGCGTATATATGATGGAAGACCCCGTTCATAAGGCTCCCGACAGCATCACTTATGATGTAAGACACATTCTCGTTAAGTTCCCCGAAGAAGAGGAAACAACAGATTCAGCAGAGGATGCTGAGTCAGCAGAAGAGACAGAAAACACAGAAGAAGCTGAAGACATCAAGGTTGAGCTTCTTGATACGAGCAAATATGAAGTAACAGTTGATATCGACGCTGATACAGAAGAGATCACAAACCCCGAACTCTATGCCAAGGCTCAGGATATCCTCAAGGAATACCTCGAGGGTGAAAATACAGAAGATGCTTTTGCTGCTCTCGCAGTAGAGTATTCAGAAGACGGCAACGCTGCTGACGGCGGTATCTATGAAGATGTAACTGAAGGCTATATGGTTGCTGAGTTCGAAAACTGGGCGCTCAAGGACGGCAGAAAGTACGGCGATGTCGGTATCGTTGAAACAGAGTTCGGTTATCACATTATGTACTTCATCGGCACAGAGGCAACAACCTGGTCAGATGTAATCAGAAATGCTCTTGCAGCTGAGGAATTCAACAAGCTTGCAGAAGAGCTTGAAGGCGGCGAAAATGTTGCTGTAAGCGCTGTTGTTGACGAGTCACTTCTCGGCGTTGAAGAGTTCATCGTTTCACTTGCTAAGGAGCAGATCAGAAACATCAACGCTAACGCAGGTCACTCAGCTGACGACGGTCATAACCACTAATTAAAACTTTATTAAGTCCACCCGCAAGGTGGACTTTTTCCTTTACATTTGAGATTATTTGTGTTATCATTAAAATAGTATTTTATGGGCAGGTGAGGGTGTTGAATTTACTCGCAGATGAAAAAATAGAGCCTCTCGGCAATAATATGAGCATTGTTGTGTCGGACAGTCATACTTTCGGTACTGATGCGGTGCTGCTTGCGAATTTTGCTTCGATTAAAAGAAAAGACATCGCCTGCGATATGGGTACAGGCTGCGGTATTATACCTCTGATATGGTGTAAGGGCATAACCAAGGAGGTTTTCGCACTTGATATTCAGGAAAAGGCTGTCAGTCAGCTGAATAAGTCACTTGAAGTAAACGGTATGGTGGACAGAATTACGCCTGTCAACTGCGATATAAGAAATCTCAGGGGTGTGCTCGAATTCGGCAGATTTGATCTTGTGACGATGAATCCGCCATATAAGCCTGTGGGTACGGGTATTGAGAGTCTCAGCGAAGCTCACCGTATAGCAAGACACGAGGTCACCTGCAATATTGACGATGCCGTTTCTGCGGCGGCAAAGCTTCTTAAATTCGGCGGCAGATTCTGTATGTGCCACAGACCCGAAAGACTCTGCGACATAATAGTAAGTATGCGTCAGGGCGGTATCGAGGTAAAGAGAATAAGATTTGTTGTCGAGCGCAAAGGTAAACAGCCATGGCTTGTGCTCGTTGAAGGTAAGCGCGGAAGTAAAAGCGGAGTCACAGTCGAAAAAGAGCTTGTGATGAAAAACGATGACGGCAGCAACACTGACGAATTCAGAAATATGTTCGGCGACTATATGGAAGGACATCAGTAGAATGCAGAATGCAAAATGCAGAATGCAGAATTGCGGGGGAGAGGGATAAAGGAACGAAGTTCTACCCGCTGAATAAGTAAAGCTTTTTTGATACTTTTCTTTTAGGAAAGGTGAATTCTTAATACTGGGGTGAGATATTGCGATGAAGCTGAAAAAACCGTTACTGGTTGTGTCGGATATTGATAAGTCGGTGGAGTTTTATAAAGATGTTCTCGGGCTTCGTGTAATTATGGATTTCGGTGCCAGTAAGACTCTGACAGGCGGACTTGTATTGCAGAGCCTTGAAACATGGCAGAATTTTATAAACACAGACGATATTTCATTTGGCGGTAACAATTCAGAGATATATTTTGAAGAGGATGATTTTGACAGGTTTGCAGAGCAACTCAAAAACTGCGTTATAGAATATGTGCACCCCGTCAAGGAGCATTCTTGGGGACAGAGAGTTGTCAGATTTTATGACCCCGACAGACATATTATTGAAATCGGCGAAAATATGAAGGCGGTCTGTAAGCGCTTTCTGGATAGCGGTATGACACCGGAGCAAGTTGCAAAGCGAATGGATGTGCCGATAAAACTTGTAAATGCCTGTATGCGATGAATACGACGGTTAGAATGCCGACCGCTGGTCCCACAATTATTCATTATTAATTATTCATCATTCATTATTTCGACGGAGGAGAAGCAATGGCACCAATTTTATATATAGTCGGCACGCCCATAGGCAACTTAGGCGATATGTCACCGAGAGCCGTTGAGACGCTCTCTCAGGTGGATTTCATTGCCGCCGAGGATACCAGAGTAACACTCAAGCTCCTTAACCACTTCGGCATAAAGAAGCCGATGATAAGTTATTTTGAGCATAACAGACGTGAAAAAGGCGAGGTAATTGTTGCAAGAATATTGGCAGGTGAGAGCTGTGCTCTTGTTACCGATGCAGGTATGCCGGCAGTGTCCGACCCGGGTGAAGACCTTGTAAGACTATGCCACGACAGCGGTATTCCTGTTCAGAGTGTACCGGGCCCCACTGCCTTTGCAACGGCAGTTGCTCTCTCGGGTATGAATGTAGGAAGATTCACCTTCGAGGGCTTCCTGAGTATGAATAAGGTTTCACGCCGTGAGCATTTAGAGTCAATCAAAGACGAAAAGCGCACAATGGTCTTTTATGAGGCGCCTCATAAGCTCAGTGCAACCCTTAAGGACTTATATGAGACTCTCGGAAACCGCGAGCTTGCAATAGTACGCGAGATAACGAAAATCCACGAGGAGGTTATCCGTACCGACCTTGAGAGTGCGGCTGAAAAGTACGCCGAAGATAAGCTCAAGGGGGAAATAGTGCTGATAATCTCAGGTAAACCCGAGTGCGAAGAAGAGGAAACAACTCTCGAAGACGGTATATCTCTTGCCAAGGTTTATATAAGCGAGGGAATGGGAATAAGCATGGCGGCAAAGACTGCCGCAAAGCAGACGGGTCTCAAAAAAGGCGACATCTATAAAGCGCTTCAGGAGGAAGAAATATGAGTGAATGGTTTTCACAGTACGGATATCTTATCGGCGTTTTTGCCATAGTATCAGTAACTTTTATTTTTTTGCTGAACAGAGCTGCAAAGGCATACAGTAAGCATTTTAATTCGGTGAATGATCAGCGAAAGCAACTTGAGTATCTGACAAATCTCAAAAATAAATACAGAAACATCACCGCAGAAGAGCTGGATTCTTGCAGTGACGACGAGATTTTAGAGGGCTTTGCACTTCTCACTCAGGTTGAAATGCAGAAAAGTGATGATATGGAAGCTTATTTCCGTCGACTTCCGAAAGAGAAACAGTATATCTATGTTCTGGATGTTTTCGCTCAGGACGGCAGTGCCAAGGAATTCTACTCACAAAACGGCGAAATTCTCACTGAAATTATTACCGATGCACTCGAATCTATCGGTATGATTACCTTTGCACAGAAGCTTTCAGAAATTGCGAAAATGTATAATAAGGACGATGAGAGCGTGTCCTTTAACAGAGAAATCATTGATAAGTTTGACCAAGAAATTAACGATATGTGTGTTTTGGGTGAAATAAGGCATAATTCTGCAAAATATATAAAAGAAAATTTTAATCTTCTGTAAATTAACATCTGTATGTTTGACTTAAGGATTTATTTGTAGTATAATACCATAGAATTAAAATGGGAGGTGATATTGTTGCGTAAAATAGTTGCAGTGTTTTTGGCTCTGGCTACTGTTGTAGTTTTGTTTACGGCTTGTGACGGTAATGAAGAACCGACCACAAACCCCACTATCTCAACAGGCGAAGTTTCAACAACCGAGCCATCAACGGAAAAGCAGACGTATGTGCTCACAACCGGCGTGGACAAAACAGTACCCTGGCAGGAAACAACAAGATTTGAAACAACAGCTGCTGATATCAACGCTATAACAGTACCCACAGATCCCATTGATGTGCCTCCTGTAAACATAATCAGCACTACGGGTTCATCTTTACCTATAACAATACCTACTTCACCCACGGATCCTACAGGCACAACATTACCTTCTCTGTCTGTACCCTCAACAACAAAGCCGACTACCACCACAACAAAGAAGCCAACAACAACTACTCAGGTTGAAAAGTTCCCGACGGCAGTTGTTATAGACTCAGAGGGATATAACTCCTCATCGGGCAAGCTTTATCTCGGTATCAGCCCCAGCGGTTGGAGCTCGGATATCAAAGCAAATTCCACAAGCATCAGCATTAAGATTGACGGCGTAACTTCAAGCAGTAAGGTTACCTGCAGTGTAACGGCATCTAAAAACAGCGACGGTATGCAGGAAATTGTTATCGACCTTTCCTCGCAGAGTGTAACCTCGGGCAGTACAGTAACATACACAATCCCCGAAGGCTTCCTCGTTTCAAAATCAGGCACACAGTATAATACATCTTATACAAGCAGTGCTTCAATTTAAAACTATTTCAGCAGGATTTACGTCCTGCTGATTTTTTGCATATTTTTACCTTTCGGGCAAAGACTAATTGAGGGTGATTATATGATTTATAAAATCCGTCTTAAGGCAAGAGAGAAGCAGGCCGAGTGCAGCTCTATTCTGTTTCTTAGCTTTTTCATAACGGTACTCACGGTCTTTTCTCTTAATCTTATACCTCTTGTCTATACTGTTGCGATAAAACCTCTTTATTCGGGTACGGGCGGAATTATGCCCTTGATATTTTCGGGGGCTTTATTAGCGGTTTCTCTGATTTTATACAAGGCTCTCTCTATGGGTTGCGACAGATTTATGTTAAAGCGTGCCGAGAATACAGTAGCGGGGGCAGGGGATATCTTCTATTATTTTGTGCCGGTGAAACTTCTGTCTGTATGCGGTTTCAGCATGTTCTTTATGCTTCGCAAGCTGATTATATTCGCTCTTTTATCAGTGCCCTTTGCCGTCTGCGGCAGTATTTGCTACTCTCTTTGTGTCAGGGGATTTTCGGCGGCTGTATGCAGTATATTTGTTTTGTTCACGGCTTTATTTTTTATCTTGGCGTTGGTAACTTTTTCGCGTATTTGCGACACATACTTTCTTGTAAAATACAGATATATCAAAGGTGATTACATTAATATAAGACAGCTTTTCAGTGATTCTCAAAGCAATATGATGCCAAGAATAAAAAGACTACGGAAGATGAGAATGAGCTTTGCGGGTTGGTTTTTGCTGTGCATATTTATTGTGCCGATACCTTACGTATGGGCATATTACCGACAAAGTAAGGCTTGTTTTGCTGTGGATGAAGAAAAATTGTAAGTTTTTCATAAAATTTTATAAAAACTATTTATTATTTTATTGATATATGCTACAATGTAATTGCCGAAAGGCAGAATCCCAATTTTAACAGAGAGGAGCTGACGATATGAAAATTACAGTTATCGGCAGAAAATGCACACCGAGAGATTCTTTCAAAGACAGAGCAGAAAAGAGACTTGCCAAGGTTGAGAAATTCTTCGGCTCAGAGGCTGAGGCAAAAGTAACGGCGACAGTTGAGAAAAACGAGCAGATTGTTGAAGTTACAATTTACCATGACGGCATGATTTTCCGCTCTCAGGAAAGAGCAGTCAATATGAATGACGCTCTTGACAGGTGCGCTGACTCAATTGTTCGTCAGATTCGCAAAAACAAAACAAAGGTCGGAAAGAAGCTCCGTCAGGCAGCATTTGAGGAGTACGATGCTATAGAAACCTACGAGCCTGAAGATGACTACAGCGTTGTGCGTTCAAAGGAAATTCTCCTTAAGCCTCAGAGTGTCGAGGAAGCTATTCTTCAGATGAATCTTCTTGACCATCAGTTCTATATGTTCCTTGATTCATCGAGCTACAAAACCTGTGTGGTATATGCCAGAAAAGACGGCGGCTACGGCGTTCTTATTCCGGAAACAGAATGAAACTTTATCGTATTTTCAGAGGATAAGCGTTGCTTATCCTCTGATTTGCTTTTACCGGGATGAATAGGTGGGGCGGGGGCTCAGGCAAAATCCACTTTGGGTGGATTTTGGGAGCGGCACGCCGTGCCGCTCAGCCGATTTCATCGGTTCCTGAGCCCCCTTGCACACTCTACCCGTTTACAAGAGCCTTAATAATACCTCTGAAAACCGGTATACAGTCAGCTGTACCGCTCTGTCCGTTTTCATTCATTACAATGATAATATACTCGGGATTGCCGGCAGGATAATATCCTGCAAACCAGGTGCGCAGTATTTCCTTGCCGTTTTTGTATACACCGCTTTGTGCAGTGCCGGTTTTGCCTGCGGCACCTTCAAGTCCGTATGCTTTTGCGGTACCTGAAAGCATTTTTCGAAGGTTAATTACTGTTTCATCTGACAATACTTTCCTTTGATACGTCGAGGGTTCTTTTGTCATAAGTCCCATATAATTGGTAAACCCCATAACGAGCTGAGGATTTACGGCATTTCCCGTTGAGAGCAGATGGTAAACTGATGCCATCTGTAAAGGGGAAGCCGATAAATCACCCTGACCGAAAGCGAAGTTGGCAAGGTTGCCTTTGATTCCGAGACTCTCCCGGGTCGGCAGTGCACCGGCAGAGCTTTTGATGAGAGGTGCAAGGGTAATCTGACTTGCAAGACCCGTTTCACGGCAGAGCTTCAGCAGATGTTCAATATCGACCTTCATTATCAGGTTTATGAAATACGTGTTGCAGGAAACCTCGAGAGCCTTTGCCATATTGATTTTGCCGTGAGCTTTGTTGTCGTAGCACTTGAATGTTCTGTCGCCGACGGTGATTTCCCCTTTGCACTCGTATTCTGATAGAGGAGTGATACCGTTTTCCATAGCACAGGCTGAAACAATAGGTTTGAAAATAGACCCCACACTGTAGCTCATCAGTGCCTTGTTGACAAAGGGAGAGTTTTCCGCCGCAAGTGAGTCAGCAACTTTATTCGGGTCATATTCGGGCACACTTACAAGTGAGAGGATTTCGCCTGTATGAGCCTTCATCACCAATGCACAGCCGCTTTTGATTCTGCTTTTTTCAAGGGCGGATTCGGTGATTTGTTGAATGTCGCTGTCAAGGGTCAGCACAACGCCGGCTTTCGAGGAAAATCCGCTGTCATTAATATATTTGTCCATTCCTGCAAGTACTCTGCCGACTGCATCCACCTGAAATGAAACAGTAAGCTTACCTGAGTTTTCAGTGAGATAGTTATTATATGAGCCCTCGATTCCCGTTATGCCCACACTGCCGTTGTCGCTTGTATAGCCGACAATATGCACAGCCAAAGGGTAAGCTGAATAGCGTTCGGGCACGGTAAAAGTTCGGATAAATTCGGTGCTGATTTCCTCGTTGACTTCTATGATGAACGGCGAACCGTTTTCGATTTTCTCACGAAGATATTTTTCATCGACTTTGCCTTTAAGATATTCATAAGAAGCCACACACGGTGTTACAACAGCCAACAGTTTCTTTTGGCTGTTTACAAGAGGAGTGTAGTTTCTGTCGAAGATTTCCCCACGTTTTTCACCGACGGTAACTGTCCTTGTACTCTGCCGGGAGGTCACCTCGGTGTAATCAGTTTGTGCAATGTAAAAAATACGACCTAAAAGTACCATAAAACAGAAAATGAAGAATATATATAATGAAAGGAACCGTTTGAGCATTAATATCACCAAGTATATTTTTTCTTGGATAAAGACAGCAATACGGGAAAATATTTGGAAAAAACTTAACTATTTTTGTAAAAAGTATTGACACTTTTAAAATAATGATTAGAATAAGAATTAGCACTCGAGGTTAGAGAGTGCTAAAAATTATAAATCGTAAATTATTTCATTATGGAGGAATATATAATGACAATCAAACCTTTACTTGACAGAGTAGTATTAAAACCGTCAGAGGTTGAAGAAACAACTCAGAGCGGTTTCATTCTTACCTCAGCATCACAGGAAAAGCCTCAGTTTTCAGAAGTTGTAGCTGTTGGTCCCGGCGGAATAGTTGACGGCAAGGAAGTCACAATGTATGTAAAAGTCGGTGATAAGGTTATCACAGGCAAATACTCAGGCACAGAAGTCAAACTTGACGGTGAAGAATACACAATCGTACGTCAGAACGAAATTCTCGCGATTGTAGAATAATATCAGGAGGTATTCACATTATGGCAAAGCAGATTATTTACGGTGAGCAGGCTCGTAAGGCTCTTCAGAGCGGTATCGACAAGCTCGCTGACACAGTTAAAATCACCCTCGGTCCCAAGGGCAGAAACGTTGTAATCGACAAGAAATACGGTGCACCCCTCATCACAAACGACGGTGTTACCATCGCTAAGGAAATCGAGCTCGAGGACGCTTTCGAAAATATGGGTGCACAGCTTATTAAAGAAGTTGCAACAAAGACAAACGACGTTGCAGGTGACGGTACAACAACAGCTACACTTTTAGCTCAGGCTCTCGTGCGTGAGGGTATGAAAAACGTTGCAGCGGGCGCTAATCCTATGGTTGTTAAAAAGGGTATCAGCAAGGCTGTAAAGACCGCAATCGAAACAGTCAAGGCTAACTCAAACCCCGTTGATACATTCGAGGATATTGCTCGTATCGCTACAATCTCTTCAGCAGACGAATCCATCGGCACTCTTATCGCTGAAGCTATGGAAATCGTAACAACTGACGGTGTTATAACTGTTGAAGAATCCAAGACAGCCGAAACAATGAAAGAGGTCGTTGAGGGTATGCAGTTTGACAGAGGTTACATTTCACCTTATATGGCAACTGACGTTGACAAGATGGAAGCAGTAATTGACGATGCTTCCATCCTTATCACAGATAAGAAAATCAGCAACATTCAGGAGGTTCTTCCTCTTCTCGAGCAGGTGCTCAAAATGGGCAAAAAGCTCGTTATCATTGCAGAAGACGTTGAGGGTGAAGCTCTCGCAACACTTCTTGTAAACAAGCTCAGAGGCACATTCACCTGCGTAGCAGTAAAGGCTCCCGGCTTCGGCGACAGAAGAAAGGAAATGCTCCAGGATATAGCTACTCTCACAGGCGGTCAGGTTATCACGAGCGACCTGGGTCTTGAACTCAATACTGCAACTCTCGATATGCTCGGCTCAGCAAGACAGGTAGTTGTAACAAAAGAAAACACAACTATCGTTGACGGTGCAGGTGACAAGGCTGCTATCAAGGCACGTGTTAATCAGATTAAGGCACAGATCGAAGTTTCAACATCAGAATTCGATACAGAAAAGCTTCAGGAAAGACTCGCTAAGCTTGCAGGCGGTGTAGCTGTTATCAAGGTTGGTGCTGCAACTGAAACAGAAATGAAAGAAAAGAAGCTCAGAATCGACGACGCTCTTGCAGCTACCAAGGCAGCTGTTGAAGAAGGCTCAGTAGCAGGCGGCGGTGTTGCACTTCTCAATGCTATTCCCTCAGTAAACGCTCTTCTTGAAACAACAGAAGACGAAGACGAAAAGACAGGTATCCGCATTGTCCTTAGGGCACTTGAGGAGCCCGTTCGTCAGATTGCAAAGAACGCAGGTCTTGAAGGCTCAGTTATTATCAATGCAATTGTTTCAAGCGGTAAGGTTGGCTACGGCTTCAACTTTGCTAAGGAAGAATACGTTATGATGGCTGAAGCAGGTATTCTCGACCCCACAAAGGTAACACGTTCAGCTCTTGAAAACGCTTCAAGCGTAGCTGCTATGGTACTCACAACAGAGTCACTTATCACAGATATTCCCGATCCTGCTGCTGAAGCTGCTGCAGCTGCTGCAATGGCTCAGGGCGGCGGAATGTATTAATAAATTAGGAATTCGGAATTAGGAATTCGGAATTGCGACCAACTCAGGCGGTGTAGGGTAACTCCTACCCGCCTCTTTTACTTTTCTCAGCTCTTTATTCAGCTTTACGGTGGTGTGAATGAAAATAAAGGATTTAATTAAAGTGATACTCCGACTTTGTCGGAGTGATATTTTATTCGCTGCGAAACTCGCGAAGCGAATAACACTGTGCTAAGCACAATAGCACTGCAACGCAATAAAACTCGCCAGAGGCGAATAAAACTTAAAAAGCACTTATTTCGAAGTGCTTTTTTGGATTTGGGGGAGGGGCTCCACAAAATCACCTGTGGTGTTTTTTGAGGGCACCCCCGCGGGGTGTTCTCGCGCCGAATTCATTCGGCAGTGGAGCCCCGGTGCTGTTTTCTCATCGGACTGAAAATACATTTCCAAATGCTTCCGTGTTTATTTGTGTTTACTATTGACAAAATGCCTTGATTATTGGTAAAATATTTAGGTATATAATTTCGAAAGGAGTTTTAATATGAATAAAGGTAAGTTTTATATTACTACAGCTATTGCATATACCTCAAGAAAGCCTCATATCGGCAACAGCTATGAAATCGTACTTACTGACGCCATAGCAAGATATAAGAGACTTCAGGGCTATGATGTTTTCTTTCTTACAGGTACCGACGAGCACGGTCAGAAAATAGAGGAGTACGCTAAAAGTGCAGGCGTAACTCCCAAGGAGTATGTTGACAAGGTTGCCGCTGAAATTCAGGGCATCTGCGACACTCTCAACACAACCTACGATAAATTTATCCGTACAACTGACGACTACCACGAGAAGGTTGTACAGAAGATATTCAAGAAGCTCTACGACCAGGGTGATATCTATAAGAGCGAGTATGAGGGACTTTACTGCACACCCTGCGAAAGCTTCTGGACAGAGGCTCAGCTCGTTGACGGCAAATGCCCCGACTGCGGCAGAGAGGTAAAGAAAGCAAAGGAAGAGGCTTATTTCCTTCGCCTTTCAAAATATCAGAAGCAGCTCGAGGATTACATCGAAAGCAACGATAACTTCATCTATCCCGAGTCACGTAAAAAGGAAATGCTCAACAACTTCATCAAGCCGGGACTTCAGGATCTTTGCGTTTCAAGAACATCCTTCAAGTGGGGCATTCCCGTTTCCTTTGATGACAAGCACGTAGTTTACGTTTGGATTGACGCGCTTTCAAACTATATCACTGCTCTCGGCTACGACCCTGACGGCAGTAGTGAGCTCTATAATAAATACTGGCCTGCTGATGTGCATATTATCGGTAAGGATATTGTACGTTTCCACACGATTTATTGGCCCATTATGCTTATGGCTCTCGGCGAGCCTTTACCCAAACAGGTTTACGGTCACCCATGGCTTCTTTTCGGCGTTGACAAGATGTCCAAGTCAAAAGGTAATGTTATCTATGCGGACGAGCTGTCTTCGCTTATCGGCGTTGACGCTGTAAGATACTATCTTCTTTCAGAGATGCCTCATGCTAACGACGGCTCAATCTCTTATGAGACCATTATCGAAAGATACAATTCGGACCTTGCCAATACCTTAGGCAATCTTGTTAACCGTACCGTTGCTATGACCAACAAGTATTTCGACGGTGAAATCAAAGCTCCCACAGCTACAGAGGCTCTTGACGATGAGCTTAAGGCTTTCGCACTTGAGACTGTTGCCAAGGTTGACAAGAATATCGACTCATACCATATTGCAGACGCAGTTGAGGCTGTCATCAATCTTGCTAAGCGCTGCAACAAATACATTGATGAAACTGCTCCCTGGGCACTTGCAAAGGACGAGGCAAACAAAGAAAGACTTGCTACTGTTCTTTACAATCTTCTTGAGGGTATCAGATTTATCAGCGTACTCCTCAGCGCATTTATGCCCGAAACCTCAAAGGCAATTCTCGCTCAGATTAACTGTGATATCGCCGACTATGATTCACTTTCAGCCTTCGGTGCACTCAAAGCAGGCGGCAAGGTAGGCACTGCAACACCTCTTTTTGCAAGAATTGATGCAGAAAAGATGCTCGCTGACATAGAAGCTCAGCAGAAAGAAGCTCAGGCTAAGGAAAAGACTATCGAGGAAATCGAAGGCGTTGCTAAAATCGGCATCGACGATTTCGCTAAGGTTGACCTCAGAGTTGCGACTATCACCGATTGCGAACCCGTAAAGCGTGCTAAGAAGCTTCTCAAGCTCACTCTCAATGACGGCACCTCTACACCGAGAACAGTTGCTTCGGGTATTGCTAAGTGGTATAAGCCCGAAGACCTCATCGGCAAGAGCGTTATCGTTGTTTCAAACCTCAAGCCTGCAGTTCTTTGCGGTGTTGAGAGTCAGGGTATGATTCTTGCAGCTGATTGCAGTGAAGATGACGTAAAGGTTATTTTCGTTGACGGTATTCCTGCCGGCTCAAAGGTAAGATAAGATGTATAAGAATATTTTTGACACTCATGCACACTACGATGATGAGCGTTTTAATGAGGACAGAGACCGGCTTCTGTCCTCTCTCTTTGAGGGGAGCGTTTCGCATATCGTAAACTGCGGCTGTGATTTAAAATCAAGCCTTACGACAATTGCACTCGCCGAAAAATACGAAAACCTCTATGCGGCTATCGGTGTTCACGCCCACGAAGCAAGTGAATGCACTGCTGAGGATTTAGCTGAGATAAAAAAACTCTACTCCCACGAAAAGGTCGTTGCAGTAGGTGAAATCGGACTTGATTATTACTACGACTTTTCACCGAGGGAGAGACAGATTGAGGTTTTCAGAACTCAGATAGAGCTTGCAAATGAACTTGACCTGCCCGTGATTATCCATGACAGAGAGGCTCACGAGGATACATTGAATATCCTGAAAGAGCTCAGACCCAAGGGCGTTGTACATTGCTTCTCAGGCTCTGTGGAAATGGCAAGGGAAATCCTGAAGCTTGGTCTTTACATCGGTCTTGGCGGTGCGGTTACCTTTAAAAATGCCGTAAAGCCCGTCGAGGTTGCAAAGGAAGTACCTCTTGACAGACTTCTTCTGGAAACCGATGCACCTTATATGACTCCTGTGCCTTTCAGAGGCAAGCGTTGCGATTCGGCTCACATAGCCTATACTGCCGAAAGAATAGCAGAGGTAAAGGGTATGGAAACTCAGGAGCTTATTGATATCTGCAATGAAAATGCAAGGGCATTGTTTGGTATAAAATAAGTAAAGTTTTGTACAGAATTTTACGAAAGCTTGCGTATGCGGACAGAGTCTGCCAAAACACTTATCAGGGACAGTTAACAGTGCTGTCCCTTGTTTTAATATTGAAATTCTCAGTCTTTTATCCACATACACATAAATAGTATGATAACAGTACATACGTTAACGTTTAGTTAATGATTTTGTCGTATTTTCGCATATATTATGCTTTAATATGGTTACTGGTAATTTTTGTAAAAGGAGAGTTAGTACAATGAAAAAGGTATTATCATTCTTACTTGCAGTTATTATGGTGTTTTCTTTTGTTACACCTGCCTTTGCAGCAGCTTATGACACTAGTGACACTGTAAGTCAGATTCCTGTCATTCTCATTTCCGGTGACGGCGACTCAATTTATAGCGCTGAAGGTAAAGAGATTTTCCGCTTCTCAAATCTGGTCGGTATGCTTACTTCTATTGAAAGCGAAGCCCTCAAAGAATCACTCTACAAGGTAATTCAGCCCCTCATTCTCGAAGCTGTTGCCAAAGATAACTGGCAGCCCTTCTATGATACCCTTGAAACAGAGGTAAGCAAGATTTTCATTGAGAGCCGTCTGAGTGATGACGGTGAAGTGACCGACGGCTCGGGCATTTCTCAGGAGAGAAAGGATTATATGGCTGACTGTATGTCCCGTGACAAAAAGGAGGGCAAGGAAGGCTACGGCTTATACGACTACCGCTTCTGGTATGACTGGAGACAGGATCCGCTTGTTATTGCCGATGAATTCAATGCTTATGTAAAAGCTATAAAGCAGGCAACGGGAGCTCCGAAGGTTTCTATTGTTTCAAGATGTCTCGGTACCTCGGTCATTATGTCTTACATTGCAAAATACGGACTTGACGATATCCACGGTATCGGCTTTAACGGCTCTGTTGCAAACGGTGCTGAAATCTTAAGCGAACCCATCAGCGGCAGATTCAGAATTAACGGCAAAGCAGTTGCACGTCTTCTTCATGACGTTGACGCACTTGGCATGGTTGAATTAGATGATTTTGTAACATCAACTGTTGACCTTGTTGTCAGCTCAGGAATTGTTGATGCCGCAATTCATACAACTGAAGCTCTTTTATATGAAAAGCTCATTGAGGGTATGACCTCTGCACTTGCGCTTTCAACTTTCTTCACCTGGCCCAGCTATTGGTCAGCAGTAACAACAGAAGATTTCGAGGCTGCAAAGCATCATGTATTTGGCCCTGAGGGCAGTGCAAAGCGTATTAAGTATGCAAAGCTTATTGAAAAGCTTGATAACTATGACAGAGTTGTCCGCCGCAATGTTATGGATTTATACAGAAGCATTAAGGAAAACGGTGTTATTGTAGGTACAATTTCAAAATACGGCTATCAGATTATACCGGTAATTGAATCAAGCGACTTGGTTGCTGACCAGTTTGCATCTGTTGCAAGATCTTCCTTTGGTGCAACAACATCGAAGGTACATAACACTCTCACTGAAGGTTATATCAATGAACGTGTTGCCCAGGGTAAGGGCAGATACATTTCACCCGATAAGCAGATAGATGCTTCAACCTGTGTTTATCCTGATTATACCTGGTTTGCAAAGGGCTCGAGCCATTCCAACTGGACAAAATATGAGGATAATCTTCTCCACATAATTTCAACTGCAGACAGACAGATGACTATTGATGATTTTGAATACACACAGTTTATGGTTTATGACACTGCTAATGACACTATGTCACCTATGACTGAGGAAAACTGCGATGTTACAAACTGGGATGCGCCCGACACAGATACATTCATAGGAAAAATCAAAACATTTTTCAGCTATTTTGTAAAGTGGTTCGGCGATCTTCTTAATGTTATCAAGGAAAAGTTTAACGTAACTGCTGAATAAAAACTAATGGACAGGCACCTGCTTAAAGGAAAGCCTGTCCTTTATTTTGTGTCAAAAGTAATTAGAGGACAGTTCTGTGTACATTAGCACATAGAATTGCCCACTGTGTAGAAAAATTTACCCGACAGATTTATTTCTGCCGGTTGATTTTGTTTATTCAAGTAAAAGCAAATGCAATTTTCCGTCAATGTTATATTTTAAATCCATAAAAATTTTTTCCTCTAAAGAATCGGACTTTAATTTTTGAGCATCTGATTCACCGACGCTTATTGTGCTGAAATACTTATAGGCACCGTGCAAAGCTTCATCATCATAATGCAATTTAAAATATTCGATATTTTCGGCTTTTTTGCTGAAAAACATCATTTGCTTTCACCTCATAAAATAAAAAAGTGCACCAACCGAAGTCGATGCACCGAAAATGCAAACTCCGATTGCTGCTACACAAAACCGGATAAATGGGAATGACATCACACACTACCCGTTGGAATTTGCATTTTTAACAAATTCGTCGAGCAATGTATGATAAATAATAGTATCCCCATAAAAAGAAATACCATTCCCACTGCATTCATTCGGTTTTGTGTAGCAATAATAGTCTACCACCTTTTGACAGAAAAATCAATATTTTTCATTTAAAATAAAAAAGTGGTTATATATTCACCACTTGACAACATAAAACAAATTATATATAATATAAATGTAAAAAGGTGCTACCGACAGACGGCGCACCCTCTGATTTGCAATTAAGAAACTAACCGTCTCAATTTGCTAGAGAGTGGCGGTTAGTTTCTTTTTATGTTATTTAAGGCTGTTATAAAACCTGTAGCTGCAAACAGAACAATAGCAACAAGAGCTAAAATCTCCATTGGCATCAACCCCTCTAAAATATTTCAGAGGGCAAAAAGAAACAACATACCCTCTGATTTAATAGAAATCATTATGAGGGTTTACCGCTTGCCGGTGTTGATAGCACCAATGTCATCTGGCGATGACGCAAAAAAGTATATCATAAATTGTTATATTTTGTCAACAAAAGAAAACTCCTAACTAAAAATCACAGAGGACAATCTTTTGACGGACTATCCTCTGCGTAATTCATAATTCATAATTCCTAATTCATAATTAACTCCGCAAACTCTTCCTCGCTTATAACCGTCACCCCAAGGTCGTTTGCCTTCTTAAGCTTACTGCCTGCATCTTCACCTGCAAGAACATAGCTTGTCTTCTTGGATACACTGCCTGATGCCTTACCGCCGAAGGACTCGATTATCTTTGTCGCTTCGCTTCTTGTATACTTAGAAAGAGTGCCCGTAAGAACAAAGGTCTTGCCCTCAAAGCGCATATCGACTATCTTCTTCCGGCTTTCCATATTGACACCAAGTGCCTTCAGGTCCTCAATAAGCTTTCTGCTTTCCTCGTGGGAGAAGAATTCCTCTACGCTCTTTGCCATAACGAGTCCGAAGCCTTCAATCTCTGCGATTTCCTCAGATGTGGCATTTATGAGGGCGTCCATTGTGCCGAATTTGTCGCTGAGAAGTGCGCCTGCCTTCTGACCGATATGGCGGATACCCAGAGCATAAATAAGCCTTGCAAGGTCGTTTTGCTTTGATTTTTCAGCCGCCGCAATGAGGTTATCAGCGCTCTTTTCGCCCATTCGCTCGATGCTTGCTATTTTATCTTTGTCAAGAGTATAAATATCAGCCGCCGTCTTAATAAGTCCCTCTTTGACGAAAACCTCAAGTACAGCCGTACCCATACCCTCAATATCCATAGCGTCTCTCGAGCAGAAATGTATGAGGTTTCGAAGAAGCTGATTGGGACAGTCGGGGTTACAGCAGCGAAGTGCAGCTTCACCCTCTTCTCTTGTTACCCTGCCGCCGCAGGAGGGACAGACATCGGGAATGCGGTAGGGGACTGCATTTTCGCCATGTGACACAACTGAAAGCACCTCGGGAATAATGTCGCCTGCCTTGCGGATAATGACTCTGTCACCGATGCAGATGCCCTTTTCATCTATGAAATCCTGATTGTGAAGTGTTGCTCTGCTGACAGTGGTACCGGCTAATAGTGTGGGCTCAAATATGCCTGTGGGTGTAAGGACACCTGTTCTGCCCACATTGATTTCTACATCTAAAAGTGTTGTCTCCTTTTCCTCGGGAGGGTACTTGTAAGCAAGTGCCCACTTGGGGAATTTTGATGTTGAACCGAGAGCCTCTCTCTGAGAAAAATCGTCAACCTTTATAACTGCACCGTCAATATCAAAGGGGAGAGTGCCTCTGATTTCGCCTATACGCTGAATCTCTGCGAGAGCCTCGGTGATATTTTTACACTCGGTATAAAAGGGCACAGTATTGAAGCCGAGAGCCTTTATAAAATCAAGAGACTCCTTATGGCTTGTCAGCTCCTTGCCCTCGATACGCTGAATATTAAAGGTAAAGATATCTAATTTGCGTTTGCTTGTTATCTTCGGGTTCTTTTGCCTTAAAGACCCTGCCGCCGCATTACGGGGGTTTTTGAAGGTTTTTTCGCCGTTTAATTCCTGCTCTTCAGTCAGGCGGAGAAAGACCTCCCTTGGCATATATACTTCCCCGCGTACCTCTAAAAGGGGCAGGTCGGTATCAATCTTGAGAGGGATATTGCGGATAGTTCTGATGTTTGCCGTCACATCTTCGCCGACTCTGCCGTCGCCTCGGGTAGAGCCTCTGACGAGAAGTCCGTTTTCGTATTCTAAAGACACGGAAAGACCGTCAATTTTCGGCTCAACAATATAGGTAGGATTTGCAATAACAGCTCTGACTCTCTGGTCGAAAGCAAGTGCATCGTCTTCACCGAAGCCATCCTGTAAGCTTTCCATAGGCACAATATGTTCGACGGGTGTGAACTGACCGTCAGCCTTTCCGCCGACTCTGTGAGTAGGTGAGTCAGCCGTAACTGTTTCGGGGTACTTCTCTTCAATAGCGATAAGCTCGTGGAGAAGTCTGTCATATTCGAAGTCCTCAATTTCGGGCTCGTCGTTTTCATAGTACTTTTTGTTGTGATAGTTTATTATGTCGCGGAGCTCCTCGGCTCTTTTGCGCATTTCGATTAATTCACTCATTGTTATTTCTCCTTGTTAAGATTACCGCTAAAAAATTCGTCCTTGAACCATACATCATCTATAGTGAACTCTTTGCCGTTTAAGTATTCCAGCTCACCTGCATCTGTTGTAAAATCAAACTTCAGCTTGTATGAGCAAAGGCACTGCTTTTTGAGTCCCGTCTTTTTATTCAGAGCATTGGTGCCGTATTTGCCGTCGCCTAAAAGCGGGTGACCTATTGAAGCAAGGTG
>JAZSMR010000056.1:0-9745 GCA_045535965.1 Acutalibacteraceae bacterium | reverse complement strand
TGTGCAGAAGCTTTACGAGTTTTTCAGTACCCATCCTGATGAACTCCCAAATGAATACATATCAATAGCCTGGTCCGAGGGTGCCGAAAGAGCGGCTGTGGACTACATTGCAGGTATGACAGACAGCTATGCCTTAAAGGTCTTCAGCGACTACTTTATACCCAGCGGCTGGAACGGATAAAGGGAATTCGGAATGCGGAATTCGGAATGCGGAATCGCGGGCAACCTCCGTCGAGGAAATAGCTCTTTTCCCGCCGAGGAAGAATGGGAAAATAAGAATTTGGCGAGGTTTATATGAAACAAATTATTGCTTCAATCGTTGCTGTAGGTATATTGCTTAATGTGATATTTAGCACAAATGATTTTTTGACTAAAATTATTGTTTTGCCTTTTATTATTTTTGCTGTAGGCTTGGGTCTGAAGAATGTTTTGATTATAATTAAAAAAGAGAAATTGGCTGATAAATTCAGTAAAGTGTATGCGGTTGCCTTTCTGATATATTGGTTTGGATTTTTGATATACTGGGACTATATTAGTTTCATTGACGGCAAATATATGCAAATATTATTTTCTATTCCGCTTTGGTTGGGAGGAGTTTACTTAGCATATAAAAGGCTTTTTAAGAAAAAGAACAATTAATTTGTTAAAGAAACAGATTAATTTCAATTTCCCTCTGCGGGTAAAAATTACCCATTATCGGAAAGTCGGGCGCAATTCCGAATTCCGAATTCATAATTCCGAATTGAAAGGATGGTGTTATTATGGCAGGACGTTTTTCAGAAGAATTTTTAACTGAGCTCAAAATGAGATGCGACATTGAGCAGACTATATCTATGTATGTACCCCTTAAAAGAAGAGGTAAAAACCTTGTGGGTCTTTGTCCTTTCCATAACGAAAAGACACCGTCGTTTACGGTTTATCCCGATTCACAGAGCTTTTACTGCTTCGGCTGTGGAGCAGGCGGTGAGGTTATCGGCTTTATAAGACGTGCAGAAAACCTCGACTTTTACGAGGCTGTCAGGTACCTTGCCGATAAGGCAGGTCTTGTTATGCCAAGTGAGGGCTTCGACAATTCTATGGCTGAGAAGCGCCGCAGAATGTATGAGATAAACAAGGAAGCTGCAAGATTTTTCAACTCCTGCCTTTTCTCAGAAGATGGCAAGGAGGGCCTTGATTACTACAAATCAAGAGGTATGAAAAAAAGCACAATAACCCGTTTCGGCTTAGGCTACGCACCTAATAAGTGGGACAGCCTTTTGAAGCACATGAGACAAAAGGGCTATTCCTACGAAGAGCTCTACGAAGCCAACCTTGCCAACAAAAGCGAAAAAGACGGCAGAGTACGTTTCTACGACTCATTCAGAAACAGAGTTATGGTACCCATTATTGACGTAAGAGGCAACGTAGTGGCTTTCGGCGGCAGAGTACTCGACGACTCTAAGCCTAAATATATCAACTCCTCAGATACTCTCGTATATAAAAAGAGCCTTGGCGTTTTCGGTCTGAACTTTGCCAAAAACTCGGGTGAAAAGTCTCTTGTTTTAGTTGAGGGCTATATGGACGCAATCACCCTTCATCAGGCAGGCTTTACCAATGTAATTGCGTGTCTCGGTACTGCTTTTACAGGTGAAATGGCGCATCTTCTCGCACGCTATGCCGATGAGATAATCCTCTGCTACGACAGCGACGAGGCAGGACAGAAGGCAACCTCAAGAGCCTTGGGCGTACTGGGTTCAATCGGTATGAAGGTAAGAGTCGTACACTTAAGCGGCGGCAAGGATCCTGACGAAATACTCCGCAAATACGGACCCGAGAGAGTGAAGAGCCTTATAGACGGTGCCGCAAATGATATCGAGTACGGCATACTCGCTGCAAGAAAGAGCTTTGACCTCGGCACAAGTGACGGCAAAATGAAATACCTTGATGCGGTGGCGGAGATACTTGCAGGGACTAAAAACAATATCGCTCAGGATATTTACTCCTCAAGACTTGCCGAAGAGCTGAGTGTCAGCAAGGAATCAATCCTTGCCCGTATAAATCAGATAGGCAGACGAAAAAAATATGCCGAAGAAAAAAACAAATTCAAAAAAATTCAGCAGGAAGCTATGCGTGAAAACACCAAAGCAGAAATTGCCAGCGATACTAACATCAAGGTAATCAAGGCTCAGGAAATGCTGATAGCTTTTCTCTATAAAAATCCCGATTACTACCGATGTGTCAAAGATGTTATATCTGCGGAAGATTTTACCGTCAGCGACAATAAAGCAATATTTGCAGTCTTATGTGAAAGAATAAGAGATGAACTCAGTCTCGAATTCACATTTTTCTCCGAGAGCCTCACACCCGAGCAGATGAATGCTTTTATGAGAATTTACAGGACAAATCAGGATTTTGTTTCATCGGAGAAGGTTTGCGAAGACTGTATTGAGACAATCAAAAACAGCAAGAAAAAGAGCGAAAGCAAGCAGACGGTGGAAAATTTAAGTGACGAAGAGTTTCTTGAGCTCTTCAGAAACAAACAAAATAACCAATAAATTCAAAAAACTCTTGCTAAAAAGCGAAATATAGATTATAATATACCAAACAGAAAGGCAAGGAAGTATATTTATGGATAATCATGACAAGGAATTACTCTTAAAAGCCCTTATAGATAAGGGTGTAGCCAACGGAAAAATCAACTCCTCAGAAATTGACGCAGTCATTGTTGAGGCTGACGTTGATATGGAAAAAATGGACGAGATATACTCTAAGCTTGAAAGCAAGGGCGTAGAAATCATCGACGACTTCAGTGACGATGCTCTTGACGACATTACTGTTGATATTGACGTACCCAAGGATTACGACAGCGTAGCAGTTTCAGCTGTAGATGCAAAAAGCGTTATCGATGACCCTGTTAAGGTTTACCTTAAGGATATCGGCAGAGTACCCCTTCTTTCACCTGAAGAGGAAATCGAGCTTGCAATCAGAATAGAAAACAACGATAAAGAAGCTAAGGAAATCCTCACCAAGGCAAACCTCAGACTTGTTGTAAGTATCGCTAAGAAATACGTGGGCAGAGGTATGATGTTCCTTGATCTTATCCAGGAGGGCAACTTGGGTCTTATCAAGGCTGTTGACAAGTTCGACCACTCCAAGGGCTTCAAGTTCTCAACCTACGCTACATGGTGGATAAGACAGTCAATCACAAGAGCTATTGCTGACCAGGGCAGAACAATCCGTATCCCTGTTCACATGGTAGAGACTATCAATAAGGTTAAGAAGGCAAGCAATATGCTTCTTCACCGCGACGGCAAAGAGCCTACTCCCGAGGACATTGCCAAGGAATTAGGTCTCGGCGTTGACAAGGTAAGAGAAATTCTCAGAATTTCTCAGGAGCCCGTTTCCCTTGAAACTCCTATAGGTGAAGAGGAAGACAGCCATCTTGGTGACTTCATTCCCGACGAAGATGCACTTTCACCTGCTGATGCGGCAGCTATGACATTCCTCAAGACGAAGGTAAATGAGGTTCTTGAAACTCTCACACCAAGAGAAGCTGAAGTACTTAGACTTCGTTTCGGTCTCGGCGAGGGTACACCTCAGACTCTTGAAGAGGTTGGTAAGGCTTTCAATGTAACAAGAGAGCGTATCAGACAGATTGAAGCTAAGGCACTCAGAAAGCTCAGACACCCCAGCAGAAGCAAGCATCTTAAGGACTTATAATAAAAGATTAACTGTATGGCAGTAAAAACACTTCCATACAGTTTTTTGTTACAAAAATGATTACAGTTTTGTAATAGTGCATTTATTTCATTTGTTTTTCACATTTTAGTGTTAATATAATCATAATAAAGCTTAAGGAGAGAAAAAATTATGAAAAAGCTTACCAAAATCTTAGCTGCATTACTTGCTTGCATAACAGTTTTCAGCACTGTTTCAATGGCTGCCGACAGTATCCCTGCCGAAGAAGCAACTACAACTGTTCAGGAAGAGACAACTACGGCAGTACAGGAAGAAACAACAACTGCTGTGCAGGAGGAGACAACTACTGAAAAAACGGAAGAAACCACTACCGAGGCACAGGAAGAAACCACAACTGAAGTGCAGGAAGAAACTACCGCTGAGCCGACAACTGTTCCTGAAACTACAAAGCCTGAGGAAGAGACAACTAACGAGGCTGAAAATGAAACAACCGCACCAACCGATGAAATTACTACAACCACACCTGAGGTTACTGAACCTGATGTGACGGAACCTACTGACCCTACAAAGCCTACAGAACCCGATGTGACTGACCCCACAGACCCGACTCAGCCTGAGATTACAGCTCCTGCGGTGCCTTCAAATATGAGGGCAACCTTTAACGAGGGTGGAGTGCAGAGTATTATTGAGTGGGACGCTGCCGAAAACGCTGACGGTTACACTTTTTATAAATTACTCAGTGAAGATAAATGGAAAACGGTTAAAGATTTAACTGACACCAGCTTTGAAACAACGGGACACAGATATAACAGCAATTATACATACGCTGTTAGCGCTTACACCTTAGTTGACGGCGAAAAGCTTTACAGTGACGAAAAGGCCGTGGTTTCTGTTACAACGCCCACAACCCCTCCGAAAGCAGAATTTACAGTTGAAAATACAGGTGACGGAGTCAAGATCACATATACACAGGGTGATGCGATTAACGGTTTCCGCATTTATATAAAAAGCGGCAGCGAGTGGAAAGTAATCCGCAGTGTTGCTTCATCTAAAAATATAGGCCAGACTCACACTTTCGTTTATAATGAATTAACTGACGGAAAGACATATACTTTTGCTGTCAGAACATATTCTACAGGTACCAAGGGAGCAAAATGGAGCCCCCGAGCAACCCGGAAGATAACTTTTGAGGATGCTACCAAAACTGTTATCACCTCAAAAGAGGCTACTTCTTCCAGTGTAACCCTCAAGTGGAAAGAAATAGAAGGCGTAAGCGGTTACAGAGTGTATGTCTATAAAAATAATAAGTGGAGTTACAAGACAGGTATAAAGACAAACACATATAAAGTAACAGGTCTTGAAGCAGCTACAAAATATAAATTTAAGATAAGACCTTATTTCAAAACTGACGGCAAAACTAAGTGGGGCACTTACAGTGACGAAGTAAGCGTTACAACCAAGGGTAATACCGTTAAATCCTACAGAGTCGGTAAGCTGAAGAAATACTTCACCGACGGCGACTGGAGTGTAAAGGTAACAGGCATCAAAGACGAAGACTACGGTACACTAGATTACACCATTGCTATGAAAGGCAATAAGGTTTTCGTAAGATATGATTTCAAAAACAATAAGCTTATCCGCGATTTTGAATATCTTATCGATATTGACAAAGACAAGATTTATATTATTTTTGACGATGATAAGACCTATGCTGAGCTCAAGGGTGATGAGGCTTACGTGATAGCCTTCAGTATGGGAGCGTTGGCAGGAACGCTTGATATGTCTACGGCCAAAAATGTAACAGCTAAAACAACCACTTACTCGGGCAAAAAAGCTGTAGCTGAGATTTACACCGACAAGCAGCGCGACATAAAGAAAACCTACTACTTTATAAACGATAAAGTAAAGGCTCTCAAGATTGCCTATCCCGATGGTAGTACGGAGACGCTCAAGATTTCTAAAATCAATGATACTCCCTCAAGCTCAGTGTTCAAAGTGCCGAGCAACTATAAGCAGATAAAATACTAAAATAAAAACTGACTCTGCAAGACGGTCACAGTACCTGTCTTGCAGAGTTTTAATAATTAATAATCAGTAAAAAACTTGTTTTTCTCCTCTTTGGTGCTATAATGTATTTATAAGGGAGGAATTAATATGAAACATAAGAAAACTCTGACAATTATTCTCGCTGTAATAATGCTTATTTCGGCTCTGACTCTGCCCACCTTTGCGGCGGGGCTTGATGAATTGCCCGAATATTTCAAAGCAGGTGTCGGACCCGAGACTCAGGGCTTCAGCATTGACTACAGATACTTTTCACCGGTGAAAGAAAATGACAGCAAAAAATATCCCCTTGTAATATGGCTTCACGGTATGGGTGACGGTGAATATGACGGCAAGCAGATTACTGCCAGTGATATCAACAACTGGACAACCGATGACTTCCAGAGCCGATTCAAGGACAGCGGCGGAGCATTCATCTTAGCGCCCCGTTCAGTTGAAGAACAGGAGCTCTACTGGACAGATGAGCTTGTTTATCCTCTCAGAGCGGCTATTGACGATTTCATAGAAGAGAACAAAGATAATATAGATATTCAACGTATTTATATAGGCGGATACTCAATGGGCGGCAAGATGACACTCAAAATGGCTGTGGCGTACCCGGATATGTTTGCGGCGATATTCCCAATCTGCCCGGCGTGGATACCGGGGGAAGAAGCTATAGAATACCTTAAAAATACGCCTGTCTGGCTTACGAGCGGAGCTCTTGACCCTCTTGTAAGTTACTATTCTTATGTTATGCCCACATGGAATCGCATCTGCAATCAGAGCAATATTCCCGAAAGCTGCCGGCTTTCTACTCTCGCGATGACTCTTTATCCAAACGGAGTACCTTGCTCAAGCTCGCATTTTTCATGGTTCAGCGTTAATAACGATATGTTCTCCAAAAGAAACGGCGACTATCCTATGCTGAAAACTCAGAACGGTCTTGGCGAAAATGTGGAGCTCACTTACCCCGAGGGTATGATATCCTGGCTTTCAGGCTTCGAAAGTGATTTCGACGGTGAAAAGGCAACTGACAGCGGTAACAGCGAGGTACTTAAAACCGATGGCAGAGCAAGAGGGGTTGAGGCAATCACGGGCTTCTTCAGAAATCTTTTCAGCTATCTTCTTTACATTACAGGTCTGAGATAAAAAGAAAGTTCCATCCGAAAGGGTGGAACTTTTAATCTTTATATCACTTTATCACTATATCAGCAACAATGGGGAAGTGGTCGGAGGGGTAAATGCCTTGTACTGTGTTTCTTATGATTTTGTATGTATCAACCTCTAAACTCTTATCAACGAAAATGTAGTCGATAGCACCTACGCCTTTGTGACTCTCTTCCGTTTTGTTGCCGTAGCTTGTAAATGTGCGGCCGTCATCGCTTGTCCGGGCAACCACCTTGCAGTCGTTGAAGTCTTTGCAGGCCACCGCATAAACGAGGCTATCCTCATAGTCGTTGAAGTCACCTGTCATAATAATAGGTGAGCCGTTAGCGACCTTGTTGACGCAGTCGATAAGCACTTCCATCTGAGCTTCTCTTGTGGTATCAAGTACGTGGTCAAGATGGGTGTTGATGTGGGTGTAGCGCATACCTGTCTCTTTATCCTCAAGGAGTGCCCATGAAGCTATTCTGAAGCAGGCACTGTCGAAGCTCTTTGTCCAGCGTTTTTCGGGTGTTTCGCTGAGCCAGAAGGTACCGCTGTCGATAAGGTTATATTTATCCTTAAGGTAGTAAATGCTGCTGTACTCGGTAAAGGGACCGTAGTAGTCACGTGCAGCACCGACACACGCATATTTGCCGTCGAGCTTAGTGGCAAGAATTCTCTTCCAGCGCGGTGTACATTCCTGGACACCGAAGGAGTCGGGCGCGTACTGCTTTATAACCTCCACTGAGATTTTACTGCGGTTAGTGATAGTCTGCTTGCCGTCATTGGCACAGCGAAGGTTAAAGGACATAATTCTTGTAGCGTCCTCGCTTTTTTCGGGAATACCGTCTATAATGATATCGCCGAAGTTGATGGCGCCTATCTGAGTATAGATTCCGTAGGCGGCACAGCCTGCAAGAGCGATGCACACCAGGACACCGAGAATGATTTTTGCAATTTTCATAAATATCTCTCCTTTTGTTATAGCTATACTGACAGTTTAGCATTATTCCCAAAAAAAAGCAATAGTTTTCTTGGTACGCGGGAAAGTATGTGCGTGGAGGAAAGCGTCAGATCGCCGAGCTTATTAGTTAGGAGTGAGGAGTTGCTGACGAGGAAACAAGCCTTCTATGAAAGAGAAGGGGGACCACGCAGTGGTGGATGAGTTTTTGGAAGGGTAAAAGTTAAGGGAACGGTTTTGAGCCGTTCCCTTTTGTTTATTTATTTAAAATCTTCATAGGCTCATTAACTGAGAACTTATAAACATTTTCAAAGTCATACATAGAGCAAATATCAAATGTTATGTCTGTATTGTTATACACTATACTCCATACTGTAGAACAAAGAAATCCATGAAGGTCTTCGTTTTCAATATGAGTTGCATCAAGAATGTCCATCGCTTCTTCTTCTGTTACAATATAATTATTTTCTGCAAGCATAGCCTTTGCAGTTTCATATCTGTCATGACCTGCACCGTCGGGATCATAAACACCCTCTGAAAGCCAGAAATTCGTTGCAACAAGAGTTCCTGTTTCATCAGGTCTAATCACAGTAGTTTCACCATTTACATACTCAATGATTGCTGTATCACCGTTAGCATCTGCAACTTGATAATGATAAGTACATCCAACACCAAGAAGGTCGTGCATATCGTAACTGTTGAAGATTTCGACTGCTTCATCAACTGTAGCAGCATGGTCAAGCACAGTTCTTATAATAGCAGTTGTTGTTATGTCCTTTTTCTCTGTCTGTTGGAAAGTTTCAGGAGTTTCAAGTTCAAGAACGCCTACCGAAAGACCTTTTTCATTCATTCCATCAACAGGAATGTAAGGTGCAATAAGAGTAAGCAATGAAGTTAAAAGAGTATCAGGAAGAAACTCTCCGCCGTAACCGAGAAAATAAAGTGAAACTGTTGATACACTTGCATAACCGTCTTTGGGATTAGTCCAAACTGTCATTGCAGGTGAATCCATATAATCATAGTTTCTGCCAAAGACAGCATCTCCTTCGGGAGTGGTTGCATTAAATGTAGTACAACCAAAACTTTCAAATGAACCAATAATTTTCCGTATTGTTTCTGATACCATTTTATTATCAATATCTACATAGAGCCCTAAGTTAGATATGAGTTTTTTATCTTCGGGATTAAGTTGTAAGAAAACATCTGCCGCAGAGTATAACAGCATACCGACAGTAGTTGAGTTTCCAGTATTGCTCTCAAGGAGAGTGTCAAGGTCGTAGTCGTATGTATAGTCCATAAGATAGTAATTGTCAGTAACCTTTTTTATCGATTGAAGTGAATTAAGTTGCTCCGTCCACGCACCTGTTGATGAACTTATAAAGCCAAGCAAAACAGAAAGTACTAAGGAAAGTGTTTTTGTAAAAAATTGAATTATTACATTCATACATAATACCTCATAAATTTATTTTCGTAATTATAACAAAAATATCAGTTTTTGTAAATGGTTTTATGTAAAGATAATAATTAGGTCACATATTTAATTCAAAACTTTTTCTGTGCTATAATCATTCCAACATACACAGAAAGGTGATTTTATGGCAGTCGGACAGGGGAGGTCACCTCACTGAATAATTTTTCAGAGTGTCCACGAAATAGGGTTTTGAACGCATTTTGAGAGTTCATCCTTTCATGAAATCTTTGAAAAAAGGATGCACTCTGATAAAAGTACCAAAAACAAAGAAAAACCCCTTGAAACCTTAAGTTTCAAGGGGTTGGAGCTGATAACCGGATTTGAACCGGTGACCTCATCCTTACCAAGGATGCACTCTACCGACTGAGCTATATCAGCATATTAACTTGACAGCTTTGATATTATAACCTAAAAGGATAGCTTTGTCAATATTTATTTGAAAA
>JAZSMR010000061.1:0-10949 GCA_045535965.1 Acutalibacteraceae bacterium | reverse complement strand
ATTTCAGACGCTTCAGAAACCGTATTTTACATATATTCTCTCACCAAAGACTAAACAAAAATCAAGCAGCTGCTTGATTACAACTGCTTGATTGATAATTCTATTTTAACTCTTTACCCCAACTATTGACAAAGAGCCTTTGTTTTTAATTAGTCAGCTGTGTAAGCCATGAGTGCTACCTGACGAGCACGCTTGATAGCTGTTGTGAGTTCACGCTGATGACGAGCACATGTGCCTGTTACACGGCGGGGGAGAATCTTAGCTCTGTCTGATGTGAACTTGCGAAGCTTCTGAACGTCCTTGTAGTCGATTTCTTCAACCTTATCTACGCAGAATGCGCAAACCTTCTTGCGTGACTTTCTGCCGGGACGTGCGCCTTTTTCGTATGCCATGAGTAATTACCTCCTGTTAGTATTTTAGTTAAAAGGGTAAATCTTCGTCGTCTTCAATTTCTTCGAAATCTGAGGGAGCAGCCGTCTGATATGCGGGAGCCTGAGCGGGTGCTGCTGCAGCGGGAGCTACAGAGCCTGTTTCAGCTCTTGAACCGCAGAAGCTTACTTCTCTTGCAAGAACCTCGAAAGCAGTTCTCTTGTTGCCGTTGTTGTCCTCGTAGTTACGGGTCTGGATTGAACCCTGAACAGCAATCATTGAACCCTTTGCAAAATATCTGCTTACAAAGTTAGCTGTGCTTTCCCAAGCGACGATGGTGATAAAGTCTGCCTGTCTCTGTTCGCCTGCCTTTGCATAAGAACGGTCAACTGCAATGCGGAAAGTACAAACAGATTTACCTGTTGTGGTGGTACGTACTTCGGGGTCTGCAACAAGGCGACCCATAAGTGTTACGCAGTTAAGCATAATAGCTCCTCCTTATTTTCTGATAGTGAGAACGCGGAGAACGCCGTCTGTGATCTTAGCGATACGCTCAAGTTCAGCGGGGAACTCGGGAGCTGATGCATAAGTCATAAGAACATAAGCGCCTGTTGTCTCATCATCGATGGGGTAAGCGAGTGTACGAACACCGTCATTACCGCCGAAAGGTACGCTGGCGTCGAGAGTGCCGTTCTTGCTGATAAGATCAGTGAACTTCTCTTCGAGAGCCTTTACGCTTTCTTCACCCTTCTTGACTGAAAATACGAACATTGTTTCATAATTGTTCATGTCTTTCTACCTCCTTTTGGTCTCTGGCCCTATGGCTTTGCATAGAGCAAGGAAAGTGCCTTTTGGTGCTTCACGCACTGACACAGTTAAGAATTATATCAGTTTATGGAAATTAAGTCAAGCAAAAAAGCAAATTTTCTTATATATTGTTTATCTTTTACTATGAAAGAGTGCGCTGAAGTGAGTTTTTTGTTGCAAAGCACCCTTTTAAGTGGTATAATTTATAAATCACAAGGCAAGACTCAGGGTGGTGAATGTATGAAAAAAGCATTAAGTCTGTTGGTGACAGCTGTAATTATACTCAGCTGTTTTACCTCTTGTACGGGCGGGGGACACCCTGTATCTGTTGGTGAGTGCAGAATTTCCGAGGGCGTATATGCCTACTATATGAGTGTCAGCGAAAACGAAGAGGAAGTACTTTCGCATTGCAAGGAGTATGCCGCCATCGAAAAGCTTATGAATGACGAGGGTGTCAGTCTTTCAGCTAACTATAAACGCCTTGTGGCAGAAGAAACAGACAGTAAATGGAGTCTCTTTTCCGCCTACTATGAAAATATCGGTGTTACAAAGCAGGACATAACTGAGGCACTGACTGCTCTGTACGGCAAAAAAGAGCTTCTCAGTTATTATTACGGTGAAAACGGCAAAAAGTCTGTAACAGATGAAAAGCTCAAGAAAGAATTCGATGAAACCTATGTGGGCTTCAAGGCGATTGAAGCCTCTTATATGAAGCTCAGCGATATGGGTGAAAGTGTTGCCCTGAGTGATACTGAAAAGAAAAATCTTAAGAGTAATTTCAGCTCTATGGCGAAAAAAATCAACGGCGGTACAATGACTATTGACGACGCAAATGTCAGCCATAACAAAAGCATAGGCCTTATTGTCACCCAAAACCTTGAAACCGCCCTCACCAAAGAGGGGGATGTCCTTTACGGCGACAACTTTTTCGGTGAGGTCAAGAAGCTTAAGAAGGGTGAGGCGGCAGCAGTAGAATCGGGAAGCAGTATATACCTTCTGCAGAGACAGACCATAACCAACGATGAAGACGGCTATTTTATTATGTATAAGGCGGAAATTCTTGAAAAGCTGAAAATGTCTGCCATAGAGAAAAAGCTCACCGCAGTCGCAGAAGAAATGCAGGTTAAAATCAACAGGAGACTTTCGGGTGATATAGCCGAAAGGGTCGCATCGTATTAAGTGATGATGTTATATAAGATGATAATTTCAACTGGTTCATAAAGAAAAAGAGAGGACTTGCCTCTCTTTTTTGTCGTTATTATTCTACTTTAAAGCAAAATATTTCTTTGAAGTCATTGAAGCATTCCTCGCATATCCAATAATTTTGGTCGGTTGTGCAATAGCCTTGTGTTAAATCATCTTTATTCTCACTGAATTTATCCCAACAAAAAGCACAATGGTCGTGGTCCCATTTTTCTGACGGCTTAGTATATTCTGTTTTTTTTAGTTCAGCATTCATCAGATACTCTTCCTGATATAAGAGTCGCCAATCATTTTTCTCAGACATTTAAATCTTCTCCCTTATGAGGTGCAGACAAATATTTTTTTGCGGCTGTAAGCCATTGAGTTTCATCTGTTTTCATAAATGCTTCAGTAACTTCTGAAATAGCAAGTTTTTCAATGTATACTTTAGCTGTTTTATAACTATCATTCAGCTCAATGATGTGTTTATTTGTGAATTTACAAAAATCATCATAATAAGCTGGATCCGCAGAACAAATATCAGTCCAAAGAAACGGATTTGCATCACTTAAAAAATCACCCAATGCTTCGTTTGGATTGTTATCCCATTGTGCATCGAGAGATAAAAATATAAGACTAAATAATTCAAATTTGTTCATAAAATCTCTCATTGTGACCTATCAACAGGTTTTCAAAAATTCAGTTGAAATTCTTCTTTATCACTTCTTAGCCAGCTCTGCGATAATCTCAGCACATTGGTCGTGACCGAAATATGAGCTGCTGAGGGAAACATTATAGTTAGCGGTGTTGCCCCATTCTCTGCCTGTAAAGTATTTGTAGTTGACCTTTCGCTTTGCGTCCTTGTCAGCAAGTCGCTTTTCGGGGCTCTTGTCAGTTACACCGTAAAGCTCGACAATTCTCTTAGCCTTGTAGTCGGTATCGGCATAGACAAATACGTGGAGACAGTCCTCTCTGTTCCCCAGAATATAGTCGGCGCATCTGCCTACGATTACACAGTTGCCTTTTTCCGCAAGCTCCTTGATAACACGGCACTGAGCCGCCCAGAGATAGTCCGTAGCGTTCATGGTATTCCCGCCGTGGGGTGTGCCTGAGGAGAAGGCGTAGGAAAGCATACTTTTGCCCGGAGCATATTCTCCCGCATCGGCAATGTACTCTGCCGAAAAGCCTGTTTCCTTTGCAACACGCTCCACGAGTTCGCTGTCATAATAATCATATCCGAGCTTTTCGGCTACCATTCTGCCTATGCTTCTGCCGCCTGAGCCGAATTCTCTTGAAACAGTTATAATTTTTTTCTGCATATATACTCCTCCTTTTACGCCGGTGGTTACATATATATTATACAGTTTCCTGCCCGAGTAAACAATATGTAATATAGACAAAAACGAAAACAGATTTTTGTAGCACGGTGGAAATTCACGGTTTAAATATATCTTGTGCATAACATACCGTATTGCGAAATTCCGATAAAGTGGGCATTTTTTATTAAAGTGTTTATTTTGTATCAACCACGACATATTCGGTGTATAATTTGTTTAACAGCATTTAGAAGCTTTGATAAAATAGTACCTCATATTATGTGCAAATTCACGAAAAATTAAAAAATAAAAAAAATTGGTTGACAAAGACCTCAAGAAATAGTACAATGTCTTTGGATTAGATGGGGGATAGTATACTCTTCTCCCTGCCGAATAGAAATTTTCGAAAGGAGAAAACGCTATGAACTGGGATGCACTTATGTCTGTTTGGGACGAATTCCTTGCATTTATGGATAGAGTTATGCAGTGGATTGAGTTTGTATTCACTGGTGAAGGCGAGTGGCCTAAGCCTCCGTTCCCCGATTTCAACGCATAAGAAATCAAATATTGATCTTAACCCCATAGAAAGGAGATTTCACTATGGAATGGAATGAAATAGTTCAGACAATCTATCTTATTTTTTCAAGAATCTCTGATGGTTTTCTTACCTTCTTATACAACATCAAAGATGAGTTAGGTTGGTAAAAAAACTCAACAAAACAATAAAAAAGCCTCCCTTTAAGGGAGGCTTTTTAACTTGATTTTCAGCTTCCTATAAGTCCTTCAAAAACCGTCACATCATAGCCCTGGTCCTTATAGCGGTTATACATATCAACATTGTTTATGATGTTTACTATCAAGGATACAAAGTATGTGAAGCCTCTGAGATACCACTTGGTGTTTCTGTAGGTGTGTCCGCCCTCTTTATCGCTCTTTTCGATCTTAAGGGTATAGAAGTTTTCGCTGTCGTCAACAGTGTAGGAGCGAAGAGTAAGAGTCTCATCTGTAAAATCAAGGAGAGTATATAAAGACTCTTCTTCCTCAAGATAAGTGAATGCCGCATTTTCGCCTACGGGCGGTACATTGCCCTCATCGTCGAGAAGAGGAGCAAAATTATTGACAGAGCCTGTTGAAAGGTAAACGGTACCTGCAGGGTCTGTTATTTCTTTTTTATCGGCAAGAGTGGTTGCAGTTTTATTATTATAAATAACATTTGAAACGCTGTAAAAATGGCTGTGGCCGTAAAGGCAAAGGTCAACACCGTATTCGTCAAAAAGAGGAGTCCAGAGTATACGGAGCATAGTGTTTTCAGTGTCAAGCCAGGGCTCTCTGCCGCCGAACATATCGTGGTGCATAACTGCGATTACCCAGGCTGCATCTTTGTTGGCGTTGGTAGCTTCTCTTGCGAATTTATAGTGACCTCTCATTGAGGTGTTGCAGGAGTCAAACATAAGGAACAGAGCATCGCCGTAGCGTACCCAGTAGTCAGTACCGATATAGGACTTGAATGTCAAATCTGCCTGGTTGGGCAGGAAGGTGTAATACTTATAGCCTACACTTTTTCTGTCGTGGTTGCCTACTGTGGGCGCAAAGGGGATAGTCTTCATAAGCTCAGGTGAGCTCATAGCAATAAGCTCCTCGGTATAACCGCCCGAAGCCTGGTCGCCGCCTGAAATAATAATGTCGAGACTGCCTCCGTTAGCTTTTGCCCGCTTTTCTGCCGCGGTGAGGGTCTGATTGTAAATGAGGGAGCGGTCTATGAGGGAGTTTTCATTGTTATCCTCGATTTCCATGTGGATATCGGAAACATAAAGAGCAGTGACGCTTTTTGTTTCTTCTACTGTGAAACGGTATTTGTCGCTTGAGAAGTCTTCGCTGTGGCAGGTGTAGGAATATTCACCGGGAGTCAGGTCTGTTATAACAGCACCGAGGCGGTAACCGCCGTCAGGTGAAGCAGTAGCATTTGCAGTAAAGGTGAGAGTTTCATCTTTGGTTTTCAGCTCAACATAGCCTTCGTTACTGTAGCTGTACCAAGCGATGTATCTTTCGCTTTCGTCAGAGCCGGGGAACATAGTGACAGCAGGCGCGATTTCGGTTTCGTAGTCTGCCCAGAGCTTATACCAGTCGTCTTCGCTTACATCTGCGGCAAAAGCAGTGGAGCAGACGGAAAGTGCCATAATGAGGCAGAGGATAAGGCTGAGAGCTTTTTTAAGAGTTTTCATTGTGATTTCTCCTTTTCGGTTTATAGGTTAATTATAGCAAAAAGGTAAAATCTTGTCTATGAGCTTTGATAATTTTTTATAAAAACAAGTCAGCGGTAATGGGCAGAGAGGTGGCTCCGTCGCCGTAAACGGCGCGAGAGAGCCTTAAGGGCACTCTCGGAAATCGCCCGAAGCGATTTCACTGAGCCACACCCCATCTTTATTGCAACCTACCGAAAATCGTCAGTAACGAGCGTAAAGAGGAATTCTTCAGCTGAAAAGAAATGAGTAGCGGTATAGCGGTCGAGCAGTAAATTGGTCTTATGGCGAGATTGAAATCGACAAGGCTGAGGGAGTGGAATCTGTAGCGGCTCAATAAAAATAAGTCAGCGGAGTTTTGAGCTGTTCGGCAGACGAGCCGATAAAAAGCAGACGGAAGAAACGCAAAAGCAGAACAAACAAGTTTTATCAATCTGATAGTATAAAATGAATTGGCTTCGCCATGAATTGCATAAATGCATGAATTGCCTGACGGCATGAATTGAAGCTGAAGCTTCATTAAAAAAGCGGGCAGGAACTAACCTACACCGCCTTTTGCTTTAAACATGTTGTTGTAGCACCAAAGCCTTGTCGCCCCTGAAAGGGGAGATGTCAGCTTCAGCTGACAGAGGGGTCCGAAAAAACTTTCATTTCTTCCCCGATTCTCTTGCTTACGATTTTGTCAATTTCAAAGCATACACCTTCGAAATTATTATCGATATCATAATTTGAAAAGCGAATAACTTCAATTCCTAAAACATTTATTATTTCACTTCGTAGTCTGTCATACTCTATACCTTCAACGGTATAGTGCTGACTACCGTCTATTTCAATTACTAACTTTGCTTTTGAACAATAAAAGTCTGCAATAAATTTATAGATGGGTCGTTGCCTTACGAATTTTGTTGGATAGTTTTTCAAAAAAACATACCACAAGCGCCTTTCTTGAGGAGTCATTTCTTTGCGTAACTTTCTGGCAGATTCTTTTAAATTGTTATTGTATCCGGTGAAGTCATAATTTTTATCATTGCTCATAGTTTATTTCACCTACTGCTTTATTAGTCTGATGAGTTGACCCCTCTGTCACTGCGTGACATCTCCCCTTTCAGGGGCGACAAGAAAAGGGGGCACCTTTAAGCATTGCAATCCCTATGCCAATTTTAGCTAACACAGGGATTATCGAATTCACTTCATCTGAGCCTTATAATAATTCATCAGACAACCCTCAAGAATGATTGTCTTTTCTTCCTCAGTAAGACCCTTGACATAAAGCGTGATGTCATCAACGCCGTCCTTGGTAATAACCTTGCCGGGAATCTCCTCAGTGCCATTCCTGATAGCCTCTCTGATGCCGGGCACAAATACATAATCACCGTCTGAGTAGTTAAAGTCTCTCTCCTTGTCAAGAGTGAAAGGAAGAATACCCCAGTTGATGCAGTTGCTGCGATAACGCTTTGTGGCAAACTCGTAGCAGATGTTTGCAAAGCCGCCGAGTACCTTCTGACAGGATGCTGCCTGCTCTCTTGCTGAGCCGTCACCGGGACGTCTTGCAAAGACACATGAGCCGAACTGAGTTGCTTTTGCAGTCTCTTCGGGATTTGCACATACCTTTGAAAGAATGTTTATAACCTCCTCCGAGGAGTTATCTTCACGTCTTTTTGCTTCTTCAGCGGCTACTGCCTTTGCTCGTGGCACATACTGAGGCTCACGGCGTGAGAGAGCAAACTCTGAAAGACGAAGGGGATTTGAACGGTATGATGAAGTCTCACCTGAGGGGATAAGCTCGTCAGTTGTAGTTACATCGTCGTGGATAACACAAGCCAGCTTCACAAGGAGATTATCCTCCAGTGCGTACATCTTGGGCCAGTCTGTGATGTTGGGACCGAACTTGAGCTCTGCACTTTCGTCAGCCTTGCCGAAGCCCTGATATACTCTCTTTTCATATACGCCCTGCTCAAAGCTGTATGTGCTGTCATATTCGGGTATCTCTACATCTGTTGCGGCAGTGAGTACGCCCTTATTAAGAGCAGTTGCAGCGATTGAGCGTGAGTCAACAAGTGCAACACCCGAAAGCTGACCGTCGCCGGGCTTACTGCCTTCTCTGTTGGGGAAGTTACGTGTTGTGTGTCTGATTGAAAGACCGTTGTTAGCAGGTACGTCACCTGCGCCGAAGCAAGGACCGCAGAAGCAAGGCTTGAACACTGCACCTGCTTCAAGAAGCTTGCCCTGAACACCATTTCTGATAAGTGCAAGGTTAACGGGTACACTTGAGGGATAAACTGAAAGGTTGAAGTAGCCGTCGCCTGTACTCTTGCCGTCAAGGATAGCCGCAGCCTCGCAGATGTTTTCGAACATACCGCCTGCACAGCCTGCGATAACACCCTGGTCAATAAGAATCTTGCCGTCAACGACCTTGTCCATAAGCCTGAAGTCAACCTTATCGCCGAACTGAGCCTTTGCAGCCTTTTCAACCTCGCGTAAGATTTCGGGATTTTGCTGAAGCTCGTGAATGGTGTAAGCATTTGAGGGATGGAAGGGGAGAGCTATCATACTTTCCATTTTGGCAAGGTCAATCTTGATTGCCATATCGTAGTAAGCAACCTTTTCGGGTGTAAGTTCCTTATAGTCCTGAGGTCTGCCGTGAACTGTGTAGAAGTCCTTGACCTTTTCGTCAGTTTCCCAGATTGATGAAAGACAAGCTGTCTCAGTTGTCATAACGTCGATACCGATACGGAAGTCCATACTGAGATTCTTCACGCCGGGGCCGACAAATTCGAGAACCTTGTTTGTTACAAGACCCTCTTTGAATACTGCACCGCAAAGAGCGATAGCCACGTCGTGGGGACCGATGCCCTTTTTAGGAGCATTCTCAAGGTAAACAAGCACAACCTGAGGAGGTGTGATATCCCAGGTGTTTGAAAGGAGCTGCTTAACAAGCTCGGGACCGCCTTCACCTACACCCATAGTACCGAGAGCACCGTAACGTGTATGGCTGTCTGAGCCAAGGAGCATATTGCCGCACTTTGACATCATTTCTCTTGCGTACTGGTGGATAACTGCCTGATTTGCAGGTTCATATATACCGCCGTATTTCTTAGCGGCTGAGAGACCGAAAACGTGGTCGTCTTCATTGATTGTACCGCCGACGGCGCAAAGGCTGTTGTGGCAGTTTGTCATAGCATAGGGGATGGGAAATTTCTTGAGGCCGCTTGCTCTCGCTGTCTGAATAATGCCTACATAAGTGATGTCGTGAGAAATAAGTGAGTCAAACTTAACTCTCATTTTCTCAGCATCGGGAGTAGTATTGTGTGAATTTAAAATTGAGTAGGCGATAGTACCGTTTCTGTCATCTCTTGCACTAAGATCCATTGAAGCGAGCTTAGCCTTCTGTTCGTCAGCACTTCCGTCAATGAGCTCTCTGCCGCCGATGAGATGAACGCCATGGTTAATAATTTCTATCATTTTAATCTTCCTTTCGGTTGAATAATTCTTTATTTTTGCACCTTCGGTGCATATCGGGTGACTCCCTCAGTCTGCCTTCGGCATCCAGCTCCCCCATAGAGGGAGCCAAGTTAACGAGGACTTAAATTGGAGAGAAATTCTTGCCTCCCTCTTTGAGGGAGGTGGGACGGCTCTGCCGTGACGGAGGGAGTTAGTAGTAGCGTCTGTAAATATGATTTATCTCTCTATAATACGCCTTATCAATCGAATCAAGTCCATCTTGACTGATTCTGAATGTCCAGTTTTCTTCTGCTGTGCCGGGGATGTTCATTCTCGCATCCTTGCCGTAACCGCACATATCCTGCACGGCAATTATAGCAGTATCTGCTGCACTTTTCCAAACAGTTTCGATAACAGCTCTGCATGAGCCGCTGTAGGGGCCGCCGTCACCCCAATCCTGACCGCCGAAGCAGCAGTAGCGAAGAGCGAAGGCCCTCTCATCGGGTGTGGCATCCCAAAGCCAACCGAGGATGGTATTGTTGTCGTGGGTACCGACATAAGCGACTGAATTTTTAGGATAATTATGAGGAAGGTGGGTGCTGTCGCCCATAGGGTCAAAGCCGAACTGAATTACTCTCATACCGGGGAAGTTCGTATCTTCAAGGAGCTTTATTACATCTTCGCCGAAGGTGCCTAAATCTTCAGCGATGATATCAGCATCGGGGAGAGCTTTTTTAACAGCTTTGAAAAGATCCATTCCGGGGCCCTCAAGCCACTCACCGGTTTTGGCAGTTTTGCTCTCGGCAGGTACAGACCAATATGAAGCGAAGGCTCTGAAATGGTCGATACGCACTCGGTCATAGAGCTTGAGAGAACATTCAAGGCGGTGAATCCACCACTCGTAACCGGTCTGCTTCATCTTCTCCCAATTATAGAGTGGGTTGCCCCAAAGCTGACCGTCCTCGGAGAAATAGTCGGGGGGTACGCCTGCAACGTGAGTTGGTGCGAGAGATTTTTCGTTTATCTCAAAGAGTGAAACATCACTCCATACATCTGCGCTGTCCCGGCTGACATAAATGGGCATATCGCCTAAAATAAATACATTCTTCGAGTTAGCGTATTCTTTAAGACTTCTCCACTGTGTAAAGAAAACATACTGAGTGAAGATATAAAAATCAATAGCTTCCTTAAAATCACCCTTGCACTTCTGCGCCTGCTGGTATCGGGCGTGTTTTTCGTCCCACTCCCACCAGGGCTTTTTGTTATAGAAATCACGAAGCGCCATAAAATAGGCATAGTCCTCGACCCATGAGTTTTGCTCTTTAAAAATAGCAATAAGGCTTTCGGTATCTCTGTCGATATTAGTAAAGGCTTTCTTTAAAAGAGTCATTCGTGTGCTGCAGGCGAAAGCGTGATTAGTGCAGTAGATACTGCCGTCATACTCACAGTCTTTTATATCAGCCTCGTTTACAAAGCATTTTTCATAAAGAGTATAAGGGTCAATGAGTGAGATGTTTCCTGCAAAGGCGCTGTATGAACAGTAGGGTGAACCTGAGGCGTCTGTAGGGTTGAGAGGCAACACCTGCCAATAGCG
>JAZSMR010000068.1:0-15586 GCA_045535965.1 Acutalibacteraceae bacterium | reverse complement strand
TTACCTCCTGAAGAACGTCCTTGAACATATCTTTCATTGCTGCCATGATTTCATCTGTTGATGTGAAGTTCTGACTTCTCACATATTCCTTCATAATTTCTGCTGCTGTCTTTGACATAAAAATTACTCCTTTCAAGCTTTGGTTCTATACTTTCTTTATTGCTTGAAAGGAGTTAATTTATTCACTTTTACACAAAATTTTCAGCGGTCTCGGTTTTAAACTTCCAAAAACCTATGGATTTATTTAATGATAATATCAAAAAGTGTTGCACTTAGTTTGACAAATCACTAACTTTACTTATTCCTTAATTCCTCATCCATAATTCATAATTGACTCAAACCTATACCCTTGTTCTCTCGCCTTATCAATAATCTCCCCCAGTGCCTCAGCATTGTCCCTCGACACACTGTGAAGCAGTATCACCGCACCGGGATGCAGTCTTTCCATAACCTTTTCTATAGCATAGTCCTTGCCTCTGACCTTGCTCGTATCCCAGTCGTCATAAGCCACCGACCAGAATACACTGCTGTAACCGAGAGACTGAATAAGCTCTAAGGCGCTCTCACTGTACTCCCCTGCCGGGAAACGGAAATACTTTGCCGCATAACCGAAGTTTTCTCTGAGATAGTTCTCTGTCTCCTCAATTTCCTTTGCCATTTTTGTTCTGTTTATTGCGGCAAATGAGGGATGAGTAGTCGAGTGATTGCCCACAATATGACCCTCTTTTATCATTCGGGCGATTAAGTCCGTCTCCTTCTTAATATGGTCAAGTGTGCAGAAAAAGGTTGCCGTAACGCCCTTTTCTTTCAGCACATCAAGAACCTTGCTTGTGAGATTCTCATGCTCGTACCCGCAGTCAAAAGTAAGATACAGCACCTTTTCCCCCGAAGTGTCAAGAGTGAATGCACCGTATTTTTCGAAAGTCTTCTGAAACTCTGTCACCGTGTGATGTGCCTTCCCCCCCGATGCAGGACCGTGGGAGTGGCTGAGCTTTTTAGCGGAAAGTCCTCTCGTATTATCTGGGTCACTTGCAGTATATGTGACCTTCTTCAGCGGTGCAAATCCCGATTTCTGCGACGGGTCAGGCTTACCCGTAATAATCATCTTATTGTTTGTGCCGTTCTGATTTTCTGCATTGATTATAGTGGACTCCATAATTTCAGGTGTGTCTATAAGGCTTTCGGTGGTGCTCGAGTTCTCGGCAGACTGAGCCTTGGTAGTGGATTCCTTTAAGTTTCTTTCCTTGCCACCCCCGCAGGAAACGAAGCTCAGGCATAAAATTGCAGACAGTAAGAGTGCAATAATTTTTTTCATAATTCTAACCCCTTTGACATTATATGTAACCCGGCAGACTTTTGCCCACCGGTTTTAAGTTTCAAGGGTGCTTCATTTAAACATATACTTGACGTCGCCGATGAGGTTTTCCATATTTTTCATAGCCTTTTTCGCTGATCTTTTTGCGCCTCGTCTCATCATACTGCCCGCCATAGCTCCTTTGAGATATGCTGTCGCACCGCCCACTGCCATACCGATGCCTACACCGGTCATAATACTTTTCATCATAGCTTTTCTCTCCCGCAAATTTCTTGTCCCATAAAGGGACAGTTATATTTTCTCACAGAGTAAAAATTTTTATGTAAGACAAAATTTAGTATTTATCTTTAAATTTGAGAAAAGAAATGCTATAATGTGACTCAGTTAATTTCGGAGGCTGATAAAATGTCAAAGCTCAATATAGTTCTCGTTGAACCGCAGATTCCGCAGAACACAGGCAACATCGCCCGTACCTGCGCCGCAACGGGAGCATCACTTCATCTTGTAAAGCCAATGGGCTTCACCGTTGACGATAAAAAATTAAAGAGGGCAGGTCTTGATTACTGGTACCTTCTGGATATCACCTACTATGACAGTCTCGCTGATTTTTTTGAGAAAAACAAGGACGGCAGGTTTTTCTATTTCACCACCAAGGGTCAGCATATTTATTCTGATGCTTCCTTCCCTGAAAATTCCTACATAGTTTTTGGCAGAGAGGATGCAGGTCTTCCCGAGGAGCTTCTCAAGGCTAATCCCGACACCTGTCTTCGTATGCCTATGATAGGTGATGCCAGGAGTCTTAATCTTTCCAACACCGTTGCCATTGCCGCTTATGAGGTGCTCAGGCAATGGGGATTTCCTGAGCTGCTGTGTCAGGGAGAGCTGACGAAGTATGAATGGTGAATTCAGAATCGCGTGGTAATCTCATAAAAAAAGGTTGTTTGTCCGCCAAACGGGCAAAAGGAGAAATAAATACGAAATAAAGACCTGCAAGGTTAAAGTTCCTGCAGGTCTGATTTTATAAGAATAAGATTAAAATGGCGGGATAAGAGTATTGTCTTGCACAAATGTAGGGCGCAATTCCGAATTCCGAATTTATCTGTTCATCATCCAAATCATATAATTCAGATATCCCGCAAAGCTCACCCATAAAAGATACGGTATCTGCAACCACGCCGCTATCTTATCTACCCTGTAAAAAGATATAATCATAAGAAGTATCAGCACCCAGAGAAGTATAATCCAGAAAAAGGCAAAGCCATAAGCCTGAAGATTAAAGAAAAGGATACTCCATATAAAATTCGCCGAAAGCTGCAACATATATATAAGTAAACTGCCGTTTTTCTGCGTCTTGTCAGAGGCTATCCATATTCTCGCGGCACTGATACCCATAAGTGTGAAAAGTATAGTCCACACAATGGGAAAAACAATATCAGGCGGAGTCAAAGCAGGCTTTTCTGCCAGGGCGTACCTTTCCATGCCCATACTCGTCAGCAGTGCCGAAAGCACTCCCACACCGAGAGCTATGGCAATGGAAATGCCGTAGGTTTTTACTTTGCTTTTCATATTCATCACCCTCTATATTATATGAGGGCGATTTTGGTTTATTCTCAGCATTCTTCACTTTTGCCAAAGGCAAAAATATCGCGTGCGAAGCACATATCGCATTGACGCAGAAAATATATCGCGTTATCGCAGATAACATATCGCTCAAAGCCAATCCCTTTATCCTCGCTCGCCGCGGGACATTCTTTCCCCAAAGAAAGAATCAAAGAACTTTACTTGTTTCTCAACTCCTAACTCCTCACTCCTAAATCCTAACTTTAAATATTGCCTCTTCTCCCTCAGCCTCACAAAGATATCTGCCTGAGGCCTTCACCTTGCCCTCGAGAATCTCCTCAGAGAGCTTATCCTCAACCTTGTTCTGGAGTGCCCGTCTCAAAGGTCTCGCACCGTAAACCGGGTCAAATCCTGCCTTTGCAACAAGCTTCTTTATGTCATCTGTAAACTCCATGTCAATATCCATTGCCGAAAGTCTGTCTCTGAGAGTTTCAATCATTCTGCCGGCTATCTCTTCAATCTCTTCGCCCGAAAGCTGACTGAAAACAATTACCTCGTCTATTCTGCCTAAAAACTCAGGGCGGAATGCCTTTTTCAGCTCACCCATAACGGCACTCTTTATCTTTTCGTCAGACACCTTATGGCTGTCCTCACCGAAGCCTATTGCCTTGGTCTGACCTGCAATCTGCTTGGCACCGAGATTGGAGGTCATAATGATAACCGTATTTTTAAAGTCAACTCTTCTTCCTGTAGAGTCTGTAAGGATACCGTCATCAAGTATCTGCAAAAGCATATTGAAAACATCCGGATGCGCCTTTTCGATTTCGTCAAAGAGGATAATGCTGTAGGGCTTTCGTCTCACCTTTTCCGTCAGCTGTCCACCCTCATCATAGCCCACATAGCCCGGCGGTGAACCGACTAACTTTGAGGCGTTGTGCTTTTCCATATACTCACTCATATCAAGGCGGATAACTGCGTTTTCGTCGCCGAACATAGCCGCACCGAGAGCCTTGCAAAGCTCGGTTTTACCCACACCAGTCGGACCTGAAAAGATGAATGAGCCCATAGGTCTTTTTGGGTCCTTGAGTCCGCTTCGGCTTCGTCTTATGACCTTTGCCACAGCTTCCACAGCCTTTTCCTGTCCCACAATTCTCTCGTGGAGTATCTTTTCAAGATTAAGAAGCTTTTCGCTTTCCTCTGCCGTTATCTCGCTTACGGGTATACCTGTCCAGCCCGAAACTATCTTAGCTATCTCTTTTGTACCTACTGATGAAGTGCCGTGGGAGGATTTTTCTTTCCAGTTGGTTTTGCCCACAGTCAGCTCACTCATAAGCTCTTTTTCTCTGTCCCTGAGCTTAGCCGCACCCTCGAAATCCTGAGCGTTGACAGCGGCTGCCTTTTCGGCTGTGACTTCTTTGAGCTTCTGCTCAATCTCTTTCACCTCGGGAGGCATTGTAAAGGAGCGAAGCCGTACCTTTGAGCAGGCCTCATCAATAAGGTCGATAGCCTTATCGGGCAGATATCTGTCGCTGATATATCTTACGGACAATTTAACTGCAGCGTTTATAGCTTCATCTGTGATTTTCACCTTGTGGTGTGCCTCATATTTACTGCGCAGACCTCTCAGTATTTCTACGGTTTCCTCGGCTGTAGGCTCACCGACCTTCACCGACTGGAAGCGTCTTTCAAGGGCACTGTCTTTTTCGATGTATTTTCTGTATTCCTCTAAGGTGGTGGCACCGATAACCTGAAGCTCACTTCTGGCAAGAGACGGCTTCAAGATATTTGCCGCATCAACTGCACCCTCGGCAGAGCCCGTACCGATAAGATTGTGTACCTCGTCGATAAAGAGGATTACGTCTTTGCTCTTGACGGTTTCCTCGATGCAGGTCTTTATTCTCTCCTCAAAATCGCCGCGGTACTTGGTACCTGCCACCATACTCGTAAGGTCAAGGGACACAATACGCTTACCCTTTAAAAGCTCGGGCACCTCACCCTCGGCAATTTTCAGTGCAAGTCCCTCGGCAATAGCAGTTTTACCTACACCAGGCTCACCTATAAGGCAGGGGTTATTCTTGGTACGGCGTGAGAGTATCTCGATAACTCGCTCGATTTCCTTTTCTCTGCCGATGACCGGGTCTATTTCGCCCTTAGATGCCTTGGCAGTTATATCTGAGCCGTGCTTGTCGAGAGTAGGTGTCGATGATTTTCTGCCGCCCTGACTGCGCTTTGACGAGGGCGAAGCATAAGAGCTCTTGCCCACTGAGGAATCAAGCTCGGATAAAATATTGCCCGTACTCGAGCCAAGCTGAGAGAGTATAAAGGCAGCACAGCTGTCGTCCTCGCTGAGAATGGCATTCAGAAGATGCTCAGTACCAACATAACCTGCATTTTCTCTTGCAGCTATAGATACGGACAATTCTATAATATGCTTACTTCTCGGAGTGAAATCGTCAGGGGTCAGCACTGTCGGAATACCTACACCGACGGTCTTTTTTATTTCCTGCTCAATATTTGCCGCCGTAACGCCCTTTGATGCCATCAGAGACGTTGCAACACTGCCTCCCTCTTTGACGATACCGCAAAGAAGATGCTCACTTCCTACATAGGTGTGGCCTAAATTTTCTGCTGTTTCTACGGCACAGTTAAGTGCCCGATTGGCTTTTTCCGTAAAACCTGTGAATTTATACATTGTAGTACCTCCTTTGTTGAAATGCAAAATGCAAAATGTTAAATGCAAAATTAAGGGTCCCTTCGCTCCGAATTATATCCGTTTAAGTCAGTAAAAGAAACGACTCAAATCCCTCCAAATTAATGAAGCTGCTTTTTTAATCCATTATAATTTACAGATTATCCGTTAGTAGTCGGCTATCTTTGCGGCAACGGTGCTAAAGTTTACATCACGCTAGCCCGCGACCGCAATTCTGCATTCTGCACTCTGCCTTCTGCATTAAAAAAACGGGTCATCACGACCCGCTTTTTTATGAGAGTTCATCTCTTACCTTCTGCGACCTTAATACGTCGCGCTCTGTCTGTGTGAGCACCCTGCCTTCTTCAGCGTTGAGTGTTGCAGGCTGTAAAAGCACTGTCATTTCACGAAGCTTTTCAGCAGGAATATCCAGTATACCCTCTGAAACACCTACACGCACATAAGAGATAAGATTCATCAGCTCTTTTGATGTGAGCTTGTAGGCACTTTTGAGTATACCGTAAGCGCGGTATATACGGTCAAGATAATCCTCGTCTTTCACAAGAAGGGCACGGGCCTGCTTTTCCTGTGTGATTATCTGCATTGCTATGGAATTTAAGTTTTTGATTGCGGCTTCTTCACTGATACCGAGCGTTACCTGATTGCTCAGCTGATAGATGTCGCCTGATACTTCACTGCCCTCACCGTAGGAGCCTCTGAGAGTGAGACCCAGCTTTGCAACGGTAGTGGAAAGGCGTTGCATTGCGCCCTTCTTTGAAAGAGCAGGCAGGTGAAGCATTACACTTGCACGAAGTGCTGTGCCGATATTGGTGGGACACTGAGTGAGATAGCCTAAGCTTTCGTCGAAGGCATAAGAGAGCTTTTCCTCGAGTATCTTGTCAATTTTAAGTGCAGTTTCAAAAGCCTCCTCAAGTGAGAGACCGGGATAAACTGTCTGTATTCTGATGTGATCCTCTTCGCATATCATTATGCTGATATCCTCGTCAGCCGAAAGAAGAAGGCTTCTGCCGAGAGTGTCGCAGGCAAATTCGGGGCTGATAAGATGCTTTTCTGCAAGAGATACAGTTTCAGCTGAAGTGAGTGTTGACATATCGGTAAAGCTGAGGTCAAAGGTATTGTCGGAGTTTAAAATATCCTTTACAATATTGCCGATATCTCTCTTCTGGGTTTCATCGAGTCTTGCAGGGAAGGGATACTCGGTAATATTACGGGCAAGGCGTACTCTTGTGCTTAAAACTATATCGCCTTCTGCCCCTTTGTTTTTATACCAGTTCATCTTATTTTTCTCCTTTCAGCTCTTTTATTTCGTCTCTTATGGCGGCGGCTCTTTCAAAATTCTGAGTCTCAATAGCCTTTGCCATTTCTTTTTCGAGATCGCTTATTTTTTCTTCCAAAGTCTTTTCTTTAATCTGAATTGGCTCATCGGTTTTCGCAGGCACCTTACCCGAATGCTTCACCTTGCCGTGGATTCTCTGAATGGAGGGCTGAAGCTTGCTGTAAAACTTCTTGTAGCAGTTACTGCAACCTACATTGCCTGACTTGATAATATCCTCGAAGCTACAGCCGCAGATTTCGCAGCGGTCTGCTCTGTTTTCTCCTAAAAGGAGATTTCTGTCATCGAAAAAGCTTGAAAACAGTGAGGGCAGATTAAAGGTGAAATCGCTGAAAAAGTTATCGTATCCTAAGCTCTGAGCACAGGATGAGCAAAGATGCTTCTGTGTGGCTTCGCCGTTGATGACACGCTTGATATGGGTATTGGCTTCATTTACTTTACAATTCTGACATAACATAATAATTACCTCCTTAAAGATTTAATACTCTTGTTTTATTATTGAAAGAAGTGTCTGCTTGAATATGCAGGCTCTTACTGCATCTCTTATTTCTATAGGTAAGCCTTTGAAGTTGCTGTCGCCGAGTGCTGATGATATTATTGCCGCATCCCGGCGACTTATAAGATTGTGATGCATAAGATTTATTATATGATCTCCCGCAGTGCTTTCCGAGATATAAGAGCCTATGCTGTTTATAACACTCATAAGAAGTGTATTTTTATCATAGCTGACTCTCGTTATTCTGACACAGCCGCCACCGCCGCGTCTGCTTTCGACTATATATCCCCTTTCGGGAGTAAAGCGTGAAGAAAGAACGTAGTTTATCTGACTGGGCACACAGCCGACATTCTGAGCTAATATGTTTCGCTGAAACTCGATTTCGTCTTTATCCTCCAGCATCTGTATTATCATCTGGGCTATTGAATTTGAAATATTGATAAAATCACTTCCTTTGACTTTGACTAACTTTGACCTTTCTTGATTTTATTATATTCATCTTTGGCGGTTTTTCAAAGGTCAAAAAAGGTCAAAAATCAAGTTCAGAGTTTTAATTTCGAAGATTAACTCTCAATTTCTTCTGTTTTCTGCGATTTTTGAGAATTTTCACTTTTTATAAATCTTTGACTGTGCTCCACAGACTTTGACCTTTGATTTTCACCCAGAGGGTCCCTTATATTGTGAAGGTCAAAGTTTTCGGCAGGGTACCCGGGGGTAAAATGAAGTTTTTCCATCATACTCTCCTATAAAGTTTATAGAAATATTTTTGACCTTATAACGCTCATTATACAAAAAAGAAGTCCCTGCAAATGCAGAGACCGCTTTCACATTTTTGTTTTAGCAGCCGCAGTTGTTGTCACAACCGCAGTTATTACCGCAACCGTATGAATTGCCGCCGAAAAGACCGCCTTCACCGCCGCAGCACATTGATAAGATAAGAAGGATGATAATCCAAGTGCAGCAGCTGTTGCCACCGAATAAACCATTGTTACAAGCCATATAACCTACCTCCTTTCCGCTTTCATCATCATTATACGCTAAAAGGAAAAGTGTGTTACAAACTTAAACGTGGGTTTTGCTTTTTTCGCGGAACCGTGTGCCGGAAACAGCCTCGGGGGCTCCGTCGCCGTCTACGGCGCGAGAGTGCCTGAGGGCACTCTCGTGAATCGCCCCAAAGGGCGGTTCACGGAGCCCCCGCCTCCCCGTTACCTCAACCTTACAAAAAAAAACACAGCGGAAAGGTCATCCTTTCCGCTAAAGCAAATTTGGTTTTTACATTATTGTTGTTGTGTGAACGGCAAACGCATAGGTCTTGTTTGTCTGGATGTTGCCCGATGCATCGGTATATCTGATCATACCTCTGGGGATAACGAATGTGATATATTCACCCTGAAGAGGATTGGGCACACCGTCTGTAAGAGTAACTTCAATAAGCTGATACTTTTTGCCGTTTTCCGCCTCATGAATGTACTCTGTCATATTGTAGTATGCCGAATATTCCGTTGCATTGCGAAGCTGAGTCTGAATTGACTTGTTGCCCTCATTGTCAGTCACTTCTACATCTTCGAATCTACCGCCGAAGAAAATTTTATCATTTTTACTGAACGCCTCATATACAACGCCTTCTGCGCAGGGTTCAATTGCAATTTTAAAATATCTTTTATTGGTATTATAGTCGTGTTCTTCACTTATAAGACTATCTATGACAAGCAACTTACTTTCTTCGATATTTGCTGTGGGGTCTTCTACGAATTCCATCTTATAGAAGCCGAAGAAAGCCTGGAGGGTTCTTCTGAGAGCTTCAACAGCAGTAACGATTGTTCTTACTACACGGTTTTTGCCGTCATTCTTAGGTTCCCATACAGCAAGCAGAGTCTTCTGACCGTCGATATAGATTTTATCGCCTGCATAGTAAAGCTTGTGGGTATCCTCATCTTCCCAGCAAACAAACTTATAGTCAACCGAAAGAGGAATATCATCCGTTACGGTATATGTACCGGGTCTTGTGAAAGTGAAAGTGGGACTGGGCTTATACATAATTGAAACGCCGCTTAAAAGTCTGTTTGTATCATAGACTATACCGTAGATAATCGGTTCGTCGGGTTCCATACCCATATTGATAGTGATGTTTGTTATAACTTCGCTGAATATGTTTGCCGCAGAAGCAGTCATACCTACTGAAGAAATAAGGCAGACAAGACACAGCAGAACAGCCAGTAGTTTTTTCATAATTTTAACCTCCTGTTATTATAAGTGTATATATTATACAGCAAAGAATTTTACAAATAATTACAATTTAGAATATTGATGTAAAAAACTGTCATTCCGCAAACTATTAACACTTTGGAAATTAAAATTAAAAATAAAAATGAAAAAGATATTTACTTTTACAATAAAAAATATTACTATATATTAGATAAACAGTTTTATGATAGGTGACATAAAAATGAAAATTCTTTTTATCTGTACGGGCAACACCTGTCGAAGCCCAATGGCAGAAGCTCTTATGAAGAAAAAATATCCCGAGGCAGAGACTTCAAGTTGCGGACTTTGTGCCTTTTCCGGCGACAGTGCAACGAGAGAAAGCATTGAAGCTATGAAAAGCTACGGCATTGACCTTGGCAGTCACAGAGCAAGAGCCTTCAGTGAATATATGCTCGGTCAATATGACATCTATGCTGTTATGACTTCTCAGCATTATGAGGTGCTCTCAAGGCTTGTGCCAAAAGAAAACCTCATCATTCTCGGCGGCGGCATCCCCGACCCTTACGGTATGGGTACAGATGAATATATAAAATGTGCCGAGGAAATCGAAAAGGCAATCGACACTCTTATGGCAAGATGCGAGGAAACCGAAATTACAAAAATGAGCGAAGAGGACATAGAATCTATCGCCCGGATAGAGAAAGAATGCTTCAGCTCCCCCTGGAGCGAGGATGGACTTCGCAGTGAGCTCACTAACGAGGGCGCGCACTTCTTCACAGCGAAAAAAAACGGAAAAGTTGCGGGCTATATGGGTATGCATATCGTTCTTGACGAGTGCTATATTGCCAATGTTGCCGTAAGTCCCTGCTTCAGACGTCAGGGTATTGCAGACGCTCTTTTGCACTTTGCCGAAGAAACAGCAAGGAGCAAGGGTTGTAGTTTTATTTCCCTTGAAGTGCGAGTCAGCAACACCTCTGCCATAAAGCTATATAAAAAAAACGGATATATCTCTATGGGCGAAAGAAAGAATTTCTACTCAAGTCCGACAGAAAATGCCCTTATTATGACAAAAACTCTCAGCGAGGAACAGTGATATGAAAATTTTAGCAATAGAATCATCATGCGACGAAACAGCCGCAAGTGTCGTTGAAGACGGCAGAAAGGTGCTTTCAAATGTAGTCGCTTCCCAGGTGGCAGAGCATAAAATCTACGGAGGCGTAGTACCGGAAATAGCATCGAGACGTCACGCAGAAGCTATATGCGGTGTAGTAGAAAAGGCTCTCGAAGACGCTGACTGCACTCTCGACAGTATAGATGCCGTTGCCGTTACCTATGCACCCGGTCTTATCGGTGCACTTTTAGTCGGCGTAAACTATGCAAAGGGTCTTTCCTATGCAAAGGGTCTTCCCCTTATCCCCGTGCATCATCTGCGCTCACACATTGCCGCTAACTATATCACCCATCAGGACCTGAAGCCGCCTTTCTTCTGTCTGGTTGTCAGCGGCGGCAACACAATGATGGTTGAGGTCAGAGATTACACTGACTTCAGGGTTATCGGCAGAACAAGAGACGATGCGGCAGGCGAAGCTCTCGACAAGGCTGCACGCACAATGGGAATCCCCTATCCCGGCGGTCTCAATATGGACAGACTTGCCAAAGACGGCGACAGCACCGCTTTCAAATTCCCCACGCCTAAGGTTGAGGGTTGTCCTTACGACTTCAGCTTCTCGGGTCTTAAGACAAGTGTCATAAACACAATTCACAATGCAGAGCAGAAGGGTACCGAAATAAACAAGGCTGACCTTGGTGCTTCATTTATGAAAGCTGTTTCCGGCTGTCTTATCAAAAACACCGAAAAAGCAATGCTTGACACAGGCTACAAAACTCTCGTGCTTGCAGGCGGTGTTTCGGCTAACAGTGTTCTCAGGGCAGATGTCATTGACCTTTGCAAAAAGCACGGCTGGAAGCTCTATCTCCCCGAGCTCTCACTCTGCGGCGACAATGCCGTTATGGTAGGCTCTCAGGGCTACTACGAATATCTTTCGGGCAATATTGCTTCCCTTGAGCTTAATGCTTATGCAGGAAAGAGTATAGAGGAATAATTAAAGTGGCAGGACTCATTCAGGGTCCTGCTTGTTTTTTCAGTGGGATTACTGACGATTTCCGTTAGATTGCGGTAAAGGTGGGAGGCGGCTCCGTGAAAGCACCGCCCGGGGCGGTGCTTTCCGTGAGTGCCCTGCGGGCACTCACGCGCCGTACACGGCGACGGAGCCGCCGCGCTGCCCTCCACATCAGACTGAAAGTGATATATCTGCTGCGCAGATGTACTATTCGCCTTGACGGCGAGTGATATTTTGCAAATGCAAAGTGGTTTTTTCACCTTTTATTACAAAAGTTAAAGGACCGCCTCAGCAGTCCTTTTTAAATATAAACATTAGTCTTCAATAAAGTGCTTCATTATGCTCGGGCCGTTCTCAATGAAATTGCCTGTTGCCTTTGCAGTTTCCTCGTTGACAGTCTCAACACCGTCTTTTGGAGAGCTCTTATGGTAAATCATATAGGGAACGGGATCTCTTGCATGAGTCTTTGTGACGATAGGTGTCGGGTGGTCGGGAAGAATCATAATCTTGTAGTCGTCGTACTTTTCCAGACCCTCAAGAAGAATTGACATAACCTTTTCGTCGATAATCTCAATAGAGCGAACCTTGTTTTCGGGCTCGTTTCTGTGTCCGCACTCGTCGGGAGCTTCGATATGGATATAAACGAGGTCACAGCCCTTTTCGAGTTCTTCAAGAGCACACTTTGCCTTACCCTCAAAGTTGGTATCAATATAACCCGTTGCACCCTCAACCTCGGGTACGCTCATCTTTGCGCTCAGACCAATACCCTTAAGCAGGTCAACAGCAGAAATAACACTGCCCTTTATGCCGTAAAGGCTTTCGAATGTGGGAAGTATAGGCTTATTGCCCTCGCCCCAGAGCCATATTGAGTTACCGGGACGCTTACCCTCAGCGATTCTCTTAAGGTTAACGGGGTGATTTTTGAGCACATCGTAGCTCTTTTTCATCATAGCAATGAGTTCTTTTGCGTTATCGTGGGTGCTCAGGTACTCGCCTACCACTCTGCCGCTGATATCGTGGGGAGGTGTCATATTGCCGAGGTCTGTTGTACCTCCGTGTACCACAAGGCAATGGCGATAGCTTACACCGCTGTAGTATGTATAAACATCGTTGCCGAAGGCTTCTTCGACACTCTTGATAAGCTCGGCGGCTTCTTCAGAAGAGATATCTCCTGCCGAATAGTCAACCATAGTCTTGTCCTCATAGTTTTCCTCATCGGAAAGAGTTACGATATTGCATCTGAGGGTTACGTCATCGTCTTTAAGGTCAACTCCGATGCTGACAGCCTCAAGAGGTGAACGGCCTGTATAGTATTTCATGGGATCAAAGCCCATAACGCTCATATTCGCAACGTCACTGCCGGGCTTAAGAGTATCGTGGACAGTCTTTACAAGACCCACCTCAGCCTTTTTACCCAGGGAGTCGAAAATCGGTTTATTGGCACACATCATAGGAGTTTTTCCGTCAAGGGCAGGTACGGGATAGTCTGCCATACCGTCATATAATACAACTACATACTTCATATTATCATATCCTTTCAAAGTTACTTTTAATTTTATCATAGATTTATTTTGATTGCAAGGATTAATTATGAGGTGTATATAAAAATTAAAAAGCACCTACCGCTAAGTAAGTGCTTTTTGCTGTGTTTACAGCTCAAATTAGCAACAAAGCATTTAGTGTTATTCTGCCTTCGGCAGAGTGATATTTTCACTACCGTGAAAGTGTTATTGAAATCTGCGGTTTCAGTGTTATTTTATTCGCCTCTTAACTGCCCGAAGGGCAATATCACTCGGCGTTAGCCGAATATAACTGCGAAGCAATATAACTCGCCGTAAGGCGAATAAAACTGCGAGACTTCCTTATGAGAAGTCTCGCTAACGGTTCGCTTTTATCTTTCGGGATAATTATAATTTTTAGGCAGCGAAAGAAGATAATCAGAGGATACCTTAAAAAATTTGCACAGCGATACAATATCGCCGATACTTGGCTCGTATTTTCCGCACTCTATATATGACACCTTGCGCTGTGTCATATTTACCGCCTTGCCGAGCTCTGTCTGGCTGATATTCATATCTTCTCTCAGCATCTTTATTTTTTCACCAAATGTAAAATTCATAATAATCTCCATTCAGCCTATGGTTTCACAAAAAATTATGAAACAAACACGTGTCTGCGAAGCAGACAAAAATCGGACTATTGATTTTTAGTGTTTGTTTGCGCGTGAAACAGTAAAACATTACGTGATAGTTTTTTCGTCCCTTTCACGCTAAACACGTGTCTGCGTAGCAGACAAAAATCGGACTTTTGATTTTTAGTGTTTGTTTGCGCGTGAAACAGTAAAACATTACGTGATAGTTTTTCGTCCCTTTCACGCTAAACACGTGTCTGCGTAGCAGACAAAAATCGGACTTTTGATTTTTAGTGTTTGTTTGCGCGTGAAATCGCTGTAGCTTCGGTTAAAACTATTTGAACTTTCACGCTATCTCCTTTTATTTTCTCGCAGAAAGTCTCTGCTCAAAGAGCCAGTTAACATAAACCTCGTTTTCCAAAACATATCTCCACACATCGTGATCGTATTCGGGAATTTCATCGTAAACGACCGAAGTACTGCCCGCATTCTTTAGTACCGCAAACATATCTCTTGAAGCCGTTACACTCACCGTTCTGTCATTTGTACCGTGAATAATGTATATAGGCATATCGGCAATCAAATCAACGTCCTGAATATAACCTGAGCTGCAGATCAAAATTGCTGCCGCAAAATAATCCGGATATTCTGTTATAGTACACCAAGTTCCCCAACCACCATAAGAAAGTCCCATAATATAATATCTGTCGGAATCGGTTGAATATATGGATGCCACATGCTCAATTAGCGCATGGATAGTTTCCGCCTTCCAAATGCTCATTGTTTGAGGATATATGCAGATAGCATCCCTCATTGAAGTACACTCCTGATTAAAGATACCAAACGCCATATTGTTAAGCTGCGCAAGGTTGTCATTCCCAAGAGCATCTGCTCCGTGGAGAAAAATAAACACAGGATACTTTTTAGTATGATCGTAATCGTCGGGAACATATAAGCGCCACTGTATAATCCCTCCATCGGCATAAAATTTCTCCTGTGGGACAAGCTTTTCCATGATAGTTACAGGCCTCCACTTTTCAAATATCTCCGGATGTGTCCCCGACTCATTTTCAGCCATTCTCGGCAGAAGTCTCGTTATGACAGTTGCGATCTCGGCACGGCTTGCGTCAGCCTTCGGCTTGAAGTTTCCTGCGGTGTCGCCGCCCATAAGTCCCGTTTTGCGGAGAGTTTCGATATACTGTGACGCCCACTTGGGGAAAGCCGAGCTGTCCTTGAAGCTGTCGGTGAGCGCGGTGCCCTCCATTGGAAGATCCATATACTCCATAAACTCCACGAACATCTTCGCAAGCTCCTGTCGGAGTATGGCTTTGTTCGGCTTGAAGGTGTTGCCCTCGTAGCCTGCGACGATTCCGGCCTCAACTGCCCACGCCACGCTGTCGGCGTACCAAGCCGTTTTCTTCGTGTCGGTGAAGGTGAGCTTCTCCGCCTTACCTTCGGCATTATCCCCCGAAAGACGGCAAAGCACGGTCACAAGCTCCGCACGGGTCATAGATGCGTTAGGTGCGAACCTTCCGTCACCCTTACCCTCCATGATGCCTGCTTCGTATACCTCGGCGACTGCATTCTCATACCACGCACCGCTCTTTACGTCGGCAAACGGAAGCGCATTTTCTGCAGATGCAAAACTTGCCGCCGATATAAGCATAACTGCTGTTAAAATCAGTGATATTATGCGTTTCACGCTATCTCCTTTTA
>JAZSMR010000107.1:0-42882 GCA_045535965.1 Acutalibacteraceae bacterium | reverse complement strand
CTTACCCGCAATTATTTATTTTTTATTCTTTTAGAAAAAGCTCCGTTTTATTTTTTTGCAGGGCTCTGCCCCGCACCCCGCAAGCTTTTGTAAAAGCTTGACCAAAACTTTACTTGCTTTCCTGCTTATGCTTTAGTGCCTTTTGCTCCTTTTGTGCCACCACCGAGCTTTACTCCCTGAAGCACGTTTGAGTCAAAAGTATAAGTAATATTCTCACCCTCACGCTCTCTCTTAAGAGCAAGCGAAATCATTCTGTCAAGAAGCTCGCTGTATTTCACACCGATAGGCTCCCAAAGATAGAAGGAAAGCGAGCCGGGGATAGTGTTAATCTCGTTGAGCCAGATTTTGCCTGTAGCTGTGTCCATCATAAAGTCGATTCTTGAAACGCCACCGCAGCCGAGACACTTAAACGCCTTGACAGCAAGTGTGCGGATTTCATCTCTCTGCTCAGCAGTGATATCAGCAGGAATCTTCCTCTTGAGGGTAGCCATACCCTTGCTGCCGCCTGATGACTTCACACCGCCTTTAGCGCCCTTTGCACCCTTGGCACTGCCGTCACCGATATATTTTTCAGCGAAGGTGAGTATCTTATCGCTTGATACAGGCTCTTCACATTCCGAAGCTTCTGCATCTTCATAGTCGCCGAGAACTGAGCAGTTGATTTCCTTAAGGTTCTGCACAGCAGTTTCAACAAGGACCTTTGTCGCATAGCGGAAAGCAGTATCAAGAGAGTCGTAAAGCTCTGTGCGGTTTTCAGCCTTTGAAATACCGATTGATGAGCCGAGGTTAACAGGCTTTACAATAAGGGGATAGCCTATAGCGCTTTCGATTTCTTCTATGATTGCATCTTCGTTTTCGTCATACTGCTTTGCGGTGTAGCACTTGCAGTCCAGTACAGGGATACCGTTATCCTTGAGAACTGTTTTCATTACATACTTATCCATACCTACTGCTGAAGAAAGCACGTCACAGCCTACATAAGGGATATTGAACATCTTGAGGAAGCCCTGAAGTGTGCCGTCTTCTACATTTGTGCCGTGTACAACGGGGAAAGCAATGTCGATATAATCAACAACGCCCTTTGAGAACATCTTCTGGGGATACTTGATAAGGTTGACCTTGTTATCGTCTCTGACCATAATAACACGCTGAGAGCTTTTGATAAGAGCGTTTATATCAGTATAGCTTTCGATTTTGCCTACTTCTTCACCTACATAAAACTCGTTGTTTTTTGTTATGTAGATGGGAATAACATCATACTTGTTTCTGTCTAAATATCCCATAGCCTGAATGGCAGAGATAATAGAAATTTCGTGTTCAACGGTCTTACCGCCGAAAAACACACCGACTTTGATTTTCATAATATATCACACCTTTTTGAAAGATTAATAGTTATCGGGTAAATCGTTTTCAAGAAGCACTATCTTCTTTTTGCCCTGAGAATTAAGAGCGTAAACATGACTGAGAGCCTCGTTTATATTTGAAGCCACATATATTTTACTCTCATCATAATTTTTGTCAATCAAGCCTGCCTTGATGGGCACAGCCTGCTTTTCACCTACGAGTACAACATAGTCGCAGACAGCGGCAGCGTTCTGTCCGAATTCTCTGTTAAGTTCGTCCTGCTTACTGCCAAGCTCAACCATACCGGGAGTAACGAGAATCTTATAGCCGTTAAAGAGTGAAAGCGCTTCGAGAGCTGCCTTTGTACCGCTGGGGTTTGAGTTATAAGCGTCGTCGATAATTGTCATATTGCCCTTATCTGAAAGCTGAAGTCTATGGGGCACACCCTCAAGCTTTCTTACAGCTGAGCGAAGGTCCTTAAGCTCGATACCCATCTTATGGCTGACGGCAATGGCACCGACAATATTGAGTACGTTGTGTCTGCCGATAAGCTTGGTTGAAAACTCCTGGGTTTCTCCGTTAGGAGCCTTAACCTTAAAGGTTGTACCTCTCTCTGATACGGAAATATCAAAAGCTGAGTAGTCTCCGTTTTCGAGGCTGTATGAAATGTGTTTTCTGTCGCCCTTGTGGTCAGCGATATTTTCATCGTCACCGTTAAGGAAGAGCATACCGCCCTCGGGGAGAGCATCGGCAAGCTCAAACTTTGTACCCTTGATAGCGTCGAGAGTCTTAAAGGATTCCAGGTGCTGAGGTCCGATTGATGTGATAATGCCGTGGTGAGGATGTACGATATCACAGAGCTCCTTGATGTCACCGACCCACTTTGCACCCATTTCGCATACAAAGATTACATCGGTTGCCTTGAGTGAGCCGCGGATAGTTTTTACAACGCCCATGGGAGTGTTGTAGCTTTCAGGAGTCATAAGAACATTGTATTTGCTTCGAAGAAGAGTTGTCAGATAATATTTTACACTTGTTTTGCCGTAGGAGCCTGTAATACCGATAATATTAAGGTCGGGGCATGCTCGGAGCATCTTCTTTGCGTCGTTGGTATAGTACTGGTTGATGCTGAGCTCTACGGGCTTGTTTATGAGATTTGCAAGAAGTATAACTACAGGAGCAAGGGCATAAATCATAACCATTGCAAAAAGAGGGTATGTTTCGTGAGAAGTTGCAAGACCCTTTATAGTTGAGGGAACAAGAACTATAGCTGTGAGAAGTATGCAGGTGAAAAGCATACGCTTAACTCTCGGGGTATAAACAAGAGGCTTCTTTGCCTTCTTCGGTTTTTCTGAGGGCAGAGAGATAATGAAAAGCACCTCAAGAGCGATAGCTTTGATAACGGGATTGACGGGAACAAAAACAACAATCAGCATTAAAACCGAAATAATTGCGTGGGTCATATACTTACGGCTGTTTTCTCTTATCCATTTTGTGTGAGTGTCAAAACGATAGGAGTTAAGTTGGAAGAAATGTACTGAGTCAATTACAGCCATAGCCGTACTTATAAAAAACAGCGCCATACACATAAAAACTAAAACAGTTGCCATATCATAAATCCTTTCAAATTACAGATTGATATTCATAAAGCTTGCGAGTACTCTGCCGAACTGAGGGGCGCACTCAAGGAAACTGTAGTGACCTGCACCCTCAAACTTTACAAGACCTGCTTCGGGCATAAGCTTTTCCATAATAAGAGCATCGGAAAGAGGAGTCGCATCGTCAAGAGTACCCCAGATAAGAAGTGTGGGAGCTTTTACATTTGGCATAAGCTCTGTCAGGTCCTCGTTTACAACTTTTACAAGAGTCTGTCTCATAATGGGTGAAGCGGCGTTATAGTCAGCTGAGCCGTTTCTTTTTCTGAGATTCTCTAAAGCATCGGGGAACATCTTCTGTATCACATCGGAGGAATAGATGCTCTTGGTGGTTTTATAGATGCTCTGCTTTGTCTTTTGCATAAATGTCTTTTTAGGCTTCACACCTGCCGAGTCAACAAGGATAACCTTTTCAATCTCAAAGGGGAGCTCTCTTGAGCACATCTTGATGATTACTCTGCCGCCGAAGGAGTGACCTAAAACTGTTATCTTATCGGGATTGTAGTCTTTTAAAAATTCCAGAACAAAGTCAACATAGTTGTCAACACACCAGGGCTCTTTGGGCTCTTCGCTTTCGCCGAAGCCGGGCATATCCATAGCAAGAACCTTGTATTTTCTCTCGAGTATGGCGATAGCCTGATTGAAGAGAGTTATGTTGCTTCCCCAACCGTGAAGCAGAAGAACAATGTCGCCTTCGCCACGCTCGGTATAGTTTATATTAAGACCGCATACGGTTTTATTCAAAACGCATTACTTCCTTTCTTCAAAAAAAGTATGTATTAAAAATGAGCATAATTACACATTCTAAAACATTATATCACATGAAAAAGAGAATTTCCACAATAAATAATTTTTTAATGACAAAAATTGAAAAAAATTTTTGTTACATATATTAATTTCTTTTAGTTTGTGATAAAATAAAAAAAAGATGACAAAAAGAAAGGTAATAAGTATGAAAGATATAATTATTATAGGCGGAGGAATCGCCGGACTGACAGCGGCAGTGTATGCAGGGAGAAGCGGTAAGAGTGTACTTCTTTTCGAAAGAAAAAGCTACGGCGGACAGATAAGTCAGAGCCACGCTGTTGAAAATTATCCCGGATTTAAAAATATAAGCGGTGCAGAGCTTTCTATGAATCTTCGCTCTCAGGCTGAGAACTTCGGCTGCGAGTTCAAGAATGAAAGCGTCAATGAAGTTATTGACGGTGAGACAAAAAAAGTTGTAACCAACAAGGGCGAATACGAGGCTAAAGCTGTTATTTTTGCTCTTGGTGCAGAGCCGAGAAAGTCGGGGCTCGAAAACGAAAAAGAACTTGTAGGCAGAGGTCTTTCCTACTGTGCCGTATGTGACGGAAACTTTTTCAGAAACCGTGACACTATGGTTGTGGGCGGCGGCAGTACGGCGGTGCAGGATGCACTCTACTTAGCCGAGATATGCAAAAAGATTTATATTGTCCACAGACGCGACACCTTCAGAGCTGAAGAAAGTTTAGTAGCAAAGCTCAGAGAAAAAGAAAATGTCGAGTTTATTCTCGACAGTGTTCTCGTATCGGCAACTGCTTCCCCGATTCTCAAAAGTGTGACGGTTAAGAATGTCAAGACCGAGGAAGAAAGAGAAATTGCGGTTAACGGACTTTTCCTTGCTATCGGTCAGGTGCCTGCGACGAAAGAATTTGCCGATATATTGCCTCTTGATGAATACGGATATGTTATTGCAGGTGAGGACTGCAAGGTAAGAGAGGGCATATATATTGCAGGTGACTGCAGAAAGAAATTAGTCAGACAGCTGACAACTGCGGCGGCAGACGGCACAGTTGCGGCGACACTGGCTTGCGAAGAACTTGATAAAAACAAATAACATCGCGTTTTGGTTACTTTTGGGCGATAGCAAAAGTAACGCCTGTCCGGCGAGGACACGAATAGAATTACGCGACTGACTGTGGCGGTGAAGATTAATTTTTTCCCGCCACTTTTATTTTGCCGAATATCCTAGAAAAGCTACCGCATACCGAAAAACTGTTGCAAACAGAGGTCGGAAAAGATATAGTGTGAGTGTAAGGAGGATTCTCTATGAAATGTACATTGATTATTACAGACAATCATGAAGAGGAGGTGGTGATATACGCCCGTGAAAAAACACAGCTTATCGAGGATATCGAAAATCTCATAAAGGACAATGCTTTTGAAATGATAGGTTACAGCGGCTATGAAGCGGTAAATCTCAGAACTGATGAAGTGGTGTGTTTTCTAGTGGAAGAAGGCAAAGTATACGCACTGACAGATAAGGACAGATTCCGTCTGAAATGCAGATTGTATCAGCTTGAAGAGACACTGCCTGAGGACTTTGTGAAAATCAATCAGTCCTGCATAGCAAATATAAAAAAGATAGAGAGATTCGATACATCGGTGTACGGTACATTGCTTATTAAATTCAAAAACGGCTACAAGGATTATGTGTCAAGAAGACAGATGAAAGCTGTTAAAGAAAGGTTTGGTTTATAATGAATAAATATTTTAAAGAGTTTATACACCGCGGACTTATGTTTTCGGGCTTTGGGCCTATAGTTTTCGGTATAGTAATGCTGTGTATATCTTTCTCAGAGGAAGACTTGTCTCTTACAGGCAAAGAGATCTTATTGGGCATTGTTTCAACCTATATGATTGCCTTTATCCAGGCAGGAGCTACGGTGTTCAATCAGATAGAGCATTGGAGTGTGCCTAAGTCTATGGCTTGTCATTTCAGTATGCTTTATGCAGTTTATAGTATAGCGTATATTATTAACTCATGGATTCCTTTTAAGATTGAAGTGCTGGCTATATTCACTGTCATATTTGTTGTCGTATATTTTACTGTGTGGATAGTTGTTTATCTGTGCGTGAGAAACACCGGCAGAAAAATCAATGAAAGACTCGGATAATATGAGAAAAGCAGGTAACCGCATAAGTTACCTGCTTAAGTTTTTTATCAGCCCTCGTGTCGCGGGGCATTACTTTTGATATCGCCCAAAAGCAATCAAAAACACGCTGTTATTTTATAAACCTCTTCTCAAACGCCTTAATCGCATCTTCCTTTGTATACCCACCCGGAGAGAATGTAAAGTTAGCCGGTACCGTGTCAAAACGTGCACAGTGCTTCTCAATTTCTTCTTTGGTCATAACGATATCATTGATATCTGTAAGCTCGTCGATGACCTTCTTATAAGTCTCAAGGTCAGTTCCCATAATGCCGAGAGCTCTCTGTGTCTTTTCAGGGCAGAATTCTGCCGCTCTGTCAATAAAGTTGCCCATAAATACGGTGCAGGCCTTGCCGTGAGGAACATCGTAGTTTTCGGTGAGGATATAACCCAAGGGATGGGGGAATGCTGTTCCGCAATAGGCGAGAGTTATACCCGCGTACAATGAGCCGTAATAAAGCTTAGTTCTCATTTCCTCATCGGGAAGTTCTTTTGTTTCGTGAAGATATTTAAGACCCTCCCATATAAGTGCGATTGCCTTTTCACCGAAGAGAGTGGGAATATCACCACACTTGACGGACATATAACCCTCAATAACGTGAGCCATAGCATCGAGTGCCGTTGATACTGTAATACCGTAGGGTACCGAACAGGTGTATTTGCTGTCAGCAAAGGTGAGAGTCGGGAAACAGTCATCGGGAGCAATGCTCCTCTTTCTGTTTGTGTCGGGGTGAGTCAATACACTTACTCTGCCAACTTCACTGCCCGTACCGGCAGTTGTACCAACGAGGACAAGAGGTAAAGCTCTGTTTCTTTCATTTTCGCCATAAACGTAGATATCTTCCATCGAAAAACCGGGGTTAGCAGCATAAACAGCAACAGCCTTAGCCGCATCAAGGGGTGAACCGCCGCCGATACCGACGATAAAGTCTGCACCCAGCTTATATGCAATTTCACCTGCCTCATGGCAGTGGTCAATTCTCGGATTAGGTCCGATTTTGTCATATATCTCATATTTGATATCGCACTCTTTGAGAGCGTATTTCATATCATCAAGGGCACCGCTGAGAAGCGCGCTTTTTCCGCCTGTGACAATAAGGCACTTTTTGCCGAAATCGCGAAGCATAGTTGAGTTCTTTTTAAGACAATCTCTACCGCTTATAACTCTGACGGGAATTTTAATATCGAAATCCATAATTCTTCTCCTGTAAAACTTTGATTTTGTTTCTTATGCAATTATAACAAATTTATGGAAATATAGCAAGAAATATTTAAATACACTTGCAAATTCTGTCGATATGTTATAAAATATAAAAGTTAAAGACATTGGTTTTATGTAATATATTTATTATAGTTATATATATGGGTGAAATTGATGAACAAAAAGAAAGTCATAAGCATAATTTTAGTTTTGCTCGTTTGTTTAGGATGCGTCGGTCTGGTTGCTTTTTATAAAGACAGACACGACCGTTTTGATTATAGTGAGAAAAGCAGTATTGCTATGGGCACTATTGTTACTCAGAAGGTTTACGGTGATTTTGCTGCAAAAGAGATTGAAAAAACCAAGGCTGTTATCGACGGTCTCGACGATATGATTTCATGGAGAGACGAAGGCTCAGAAATTGCTAAGCTCAATTCAGGCGAAACAATAAAAATTGCATATCTTGCCGATATCGTAAGACAGTGCAGTGAGATAAGTGCTCTCAGCGGCGGCGTTTTTGATATCACCGTCGGAGGTATCTCTCAACTCTGGAGTATCGGCGAAGAAAATCAGAGAATACCCTCTGATGAGGAGATTGAAGCTGAACTTAAGAATGTAGGCTACGGTAAAATCAGACTCAGCGAAAAGAATATAGAACTCCCTGACGGAGTGAAAATAGATTTAGGTGCCGTAGGTAAGGGCGCCGCATGTGATATGCTGGGGGCTTATTTCGATATGAGCGATATGCAGGGCGCAATTATTTCTGTGGGCGGAAGTATTATTGCCTGGGGCGACTACAACAAGGCAGGAGACAAGTGGCAGATTGCCATTGCCCACCCGAGAAAAGAGGGTGAGTATTTAGGAGTACTTTCTCTTGACGAGGGCTTTGTTTCAACTTCGGGGGACTATGAAAGATACTTCGAAAAAGACGGAAAACGATATCACCACATTTTAGATGCAACTACAGGGTATCCTGCCGAGACTGAGCTTATCAGTGTGACGATAATCTGTGACAGCGGTATAGTTTCCGATGCACTTTCAACAGCCTGCTTTATACTGGGCGAAGAAAAGAGTATGCCTCTTCTTGAAAAATATGAGGCTTCGGCAATTTTTGTTGATAAGGATATGAATATTTCCGTAGTGGGAGACATTGATTTTGAGTACTAAGAGTGAAATAAGAAGGAATATAACCAAAGGCGATATTATTCTTATAGCGAGTATCCTTGCGCTGAACTTAATCTGGCTTGTGTCTTCTTTTACTGCTGAGGAAAATCTCAGAGCGGAAATCTATGTTGACGGAGAAAAAGCACACAGCATAGCCTTAAGCGAAGTTGAAGAGAGCTACAATATCAGAGAAAACTACTGTGAGCTTCTCATAGAAAAAGACGGTGTATCATTTTCTTTTTCAGACTGTGCAGACCAGCTCTGTGTCAGAAGAGGAAAGCTCAAAAGGCAGGGAGACACAATGGCGTGTGTACCCGAAAAGATAGTTGTCATTATCAGAAGTGACAGGCAGGATAAAATAGACGGAGTCGCATATTGAGAAAGGTGAGGACTATGAAAACAAATAAAGTAGCCTTGCTCGGTATTTTCGGTGCAGTGGCTTTGGTGCTGTCTTTTCTGGAAGGTATGCTTATTCCGGATATTCCCTTTTTGCCCGTCGGTGCAAAGCCGGGACTTTCAAATATTGTTACTATGTATATTGCCGGCACTATGGGTTTTTCCGGTGCCGTATATATAACACTCCTGAAGGCTCTTTTTGCTCTTATAACAAGAGGGGCAACAGGTGCTTTTATGAGCTTTTGCGGAGGATTGCTGAGTACTGTTTCAGTATGCCTTCTCATAAAATATCAGGGCAGAGTTTTTTCTTATCTCGGTCTTGGTATCATCGGTGCAGTGACACACAATATCGGTCAGCTTATTGCGGCGTGTATTGTGTCGGGTACATTTGCACTTATCAATTACGGTAAATATCTGCTGATTTTTGCGCTCGTAACGGGTGCGATCACAGGCACGGTGCTTATGCTTCTGATGCCGAGGCTTTCAAAAATCGGCGGATTCAAATACACAAAACAGCGCAATGAGTGAGGCGCTTAAAACAAAGGGGTTGAAAATATGAGCAAAACAGTTGGAGGTGTACTTACTGCCGTCAAGAAAGGTCGGGGCGGTGTAGGTGTATCCCACAACAAAAACACAGCTGAAATGCCTGTTGAAAGAATGCCCATACCTGAAAAGGTTGTAATTTCTATGCAGCAGCATATCGGCGTGCCTTGCACTCCGCTTGTGAAAGTCGGAGATGAGGTTGCTGTCGGTCAGAAAATCGGTGACAGTGATAAGTTCGTTTCTGCACCTATTCATGCAACGGTTTCAGGCAAGGTAACAGCCGTAGGTGACATCAAACTCGCAAACGGTATTATCACAAAAGGTGTGACTATTGAAAGTGACGGAGAAATGCGTCTGTATGAGGGTATTACTCCACCCACGGTTACTAATAAACAAGAGCTTTGTGCTGCCGTAAGAGAAGCAGGTCTTGTGGGTCTCGGCGGTGCAGGATTTCCGACTCACGTAAAGCTCAATTTATCTGAGACAGCCGAAATAGATACGCTTATTGTCAATGCGGCTGAATGTGAGCCCTATATCACTGTTGACTACCGTGAGTGCATCGAAAATGCCGAAAATGTTCTCAAGGGTGTTGAACTTCTCAGAGATATTTTAGGCTTCAAGCAGATTATCATTGCTATCGAAGACAATAAACCAAAGGTTTTCGAAATAATGAAAGAAATCGCTGACAGAGACAATGATGCAGGCGACAGTATCAAGCTTATGACTCTTAAGTCAAGATATCCTCAGGGTGCAGAAAAAATGATGATACTTTCGGCAACTGGTAGAAAAGTGCCTCCCGGAAAGCTTCCGTCAGATGTAGGTTGTGTTGTTCTCAACGTAGCTTCCGTTGCATTTATTGCAAGATACATCGAAACAGGTAAGCCTCTTGTAAGCCGTTCAATTACCGTTGACGGCAGTGCAGTAAGAAACCCGAAAAATCTCCGTGTCCCCATTGGTACGAGCTTTGCTGATATTGTTGACTACTGCGGCGGCTTTAAAACAGAACCCAGAAAGATAATTTCGGGCGGTCCTATGATGGGTATTGCAATATGTGATATTGATGCTCCCATCTGCAAGCAGAACAATGCACTTCTTGCATTTGACGAGAAAAACGCTCATCTAAAAAAAGAGAGAGCCTGCATACGCTGCGGCAAGTGTGTTGACGTTTGCCCCATGAGTCTTATGCCGACTCTTATAGAGCGTCACGCAAGAATCAAGGATGCTGATAAACTCAAGAGTTCAAACACAATGGTTTGTATGGAATGCGGCTCATGCGCTTATGCGTGTCCCTCAGGCAGACCTCTTGTGCAATATATGAGACTTGCTAAGCAGGTGCTCAGAGAGGAGAGTGCAAAATAATGGCTAAAAGATTAACCGTTAGCGCATCACCTCACGTGCGCTCAAAAGAAACAACAACAGGTATTATGCTCGATGTTATCATAGCACTTTTGCCTGCTCTTGTAATGAGCATAGTTTATTTCGGACTCAGAGCTCTTACACTTACGGCTGTATGTGTAGTATCTTGCGTACTCTTTGAATTAATCGCAAGAAAGGTTATGAAAAGAGATAATACCATAGGCGACCTCAGTGCTGTGGTAACAGGTATTATCCTTGCTTTTAACCTTCCCGCTTCACTCCCCTTGTGGATGGCTGTAATCGGCTCACTGGTTGCTATTGTTGTAGTAAAGCAGATGTTCGGCGGTATCGGTCAGAACTTCGTTAACCCTGCAATGACAGCAAGAATTATCCTTATGACATCATTCCCCACAGCTATGGCAAAGTGGGTGGTGCCTTTTACAAATACATGGAGCCCCGATGCTGTTACTGCAGCAACACCTATGGCAGTACTGGCAAATGTTGAGGGCGGAGACGTTTCGGTAGTTGCAACTCAGCTCCCGTCACTTACAGAAATGCTCTTCGGTGCTCACGGCGGCTCAATGGGTGAGGTTTGCTCATTAGCTCTTATTATCGGCGGACTTTATCTTATGATAAGAAAGGTTATTTCTCCCATTATTCCCTTTACCTTTATCGGTACTGTGGCTGTGTTTATGCTTATAGCAGGCTCATTCAATTTAGAGTTTGTTGCTTATGAGCTTCTCGGCGGCGGTCTTATGCTCGGTGCTTTCTTCATGGCAACAGACTATTCGACTTCTCCCATCAATAAGAAGGGTAAGATTATCTTCGGTATCGGTTGCGGACTTATAACTTCTGTTATCCGCATTTTCGGCTCACTTCCCGAAGGCGTATCCTTCTCAATTATTCTTATGAATATCATGGTTCCTCACATCGAGAATATGACAACTCCCAAGCCCTTCGGTGCTGTTAAAGAGAAAAAGGCAAAGGAGGAGACTAAGGCATGAAAAAGATAAATATTAAAGATATCCTCATTCCTACTGTCGCACTTCTTCTTATCTGCCTTGTGGCTACTGCTCTTTTGGCAGGTACCAACAGCATCACTCAGGAAAAGATTGCTCTCAATACAGTCGAAACCGAAAAGGCAAGCCGTATGCTTGTTCTTCCTGAGTGCAAAGAATACGGTGAGGTAACAACCCTCGATAGCGGTATCACTTACTGTATCGGTACAAATGAAGCCGGTGAAGAAGTGGGTTATGTATTCACCTCAGGCGCTAAGGGCTATGGCGGTACAGTATCGGTTATGGTAGGTATCGGTACCGACGGTACTATCACAGGTGTTGAAATTCTTTCCCACGCTGAAACACCGGGTCTTGGTGCAAATGCAGTAAAACCCGATTTCAAAAACCGCTTTGTCGGAAAAACAGGTCAGCTTATTGTTGATAAAAATTCAAATGACGGTCAGAATGTTCAGGCTATTACAGCTGCGACAATCACATCAAAGGCTGTTACAAGTGCAGTAAATGCAGTAACGGCAGTCTACGAAGAAATTACAGGAGGTGCAAAATAATGGCTGAAAAGAAATCTCTCGGCAAAGAGCTGACAAAAGGCATTATAGCTGAAAACCCCGTTCTTCGTCTGGTGCTCGGTACTTGTCCTACCCTTGCGACTACAACCTCAGTAGAAAGCGCTATCGGTATGGGACTTGCGGCGTCTGTAGTTCTTATATGCTCCAACGTAGTTATTTCCGCACTTCGTAAGGTTATACCCGATAAGGTAAGAATCCCTGCATATATTGTTGTTATCGCTTCATTCGTTACAATAGTACAGATGATAGTTAAGGCTTTTCTGCCTTCACTTGATGAGCAGCTTGGTGTTTATCTTCCTCTTATTGTTGTTAACTGTATTATCCTTGGCAGAGCTGAGGCTTTCGCAAGTAAGAACCCCGTTTTAGCTTCGGCTGTTGACGGACTCGGTATGGGTATCGGCTTTACGGCTGCCCTCTTCCTTATGGGTTCTGTCCGTGAAATCTTCGGCGCAGGCACATTCCTCGGTAACAGCGTACCCTTCCTTTCAGAAAATCCCATGCTTATCTTCATTCTTCCTCCCGGCGGTTTCTTTGTTTACGGTGTGCTTATGGCCGCTGTAAATAAGCTTGCAGAAAGCAAAGGCAAGAAGAGAGCAGAACTCCGTGGCTGCGAAGCTTGTCCTATGGCTGCCACTTGTGCAATCAACAAGAAGGAGGTGGCTGAGTCATGACAATGACAAAAGAACTCGTATCAATTCTTTTAACGGCTATCCTCACTCAGAACTTCGTTCTTGCAAAGTTCCTTGGTATCTGCCCCTTCCTTGGCGTTTCCAAAAAGCTCAATACCGCAATGGGTATGAGCGCAGCAGTTATCTTCGTTATGGCTCTCGCAACAGCTGTAACATATCCCATAAACAAGTTCCTGCTTGTTAAATTCGATCTTGAATACCTTCAGACTATTGTATTCATTCTTGTTATTGCAGCTCTTGTTCAGCTCGTTGAAATTATCCTCAAGAAGTATATGCCTGCGCTTTACAATGCACTCGGCATCTATCTTCCTCTTATCACAACCAACTGTGCCGTACTCGGTGTAGTTATCCTCAACGTTGATAACTCATATAACTTCGCTCAGTCAATGTTCAACTCCGTAGGCGGCGGTCTTGGCTTTATGGTTGCAATGGTAATGTTTGCGGGTGTCAGAGAAAGACTTGACAGCTGTGAAGTGCCCAAGTTTATGCAGGGTCTTCCCATTACTCTTGTTGCAGCGTCACTTGTTTCCGTATCCTTCTTAGGCTTTACGGGTATCGTTGAAAATATTTTCGGTTAAGGAGGCAATAAGATGAACTCAATTATTTTAGCAGTAGTCATTGTTGCGGCTATCGGTCTTATCGCAGGCTTAGGTCTTGCAATTGCCTCAATAGTTTTCGCAGTACCCGTAGACGAAAAGGAAGAGCAGGTGCGTGAGTGTCTTCCCGGTGCAAACTGCGGTGCCTGCGGTTACACAGGTTGTGACGGCTATGCAGGTGCTCTTGCAAAGGGCGAAACCACAGAATGTACCCTTTGCATCCCCGGTGGTAATGACACAGCAAAAGCAATAGCAGATATAATGGGCCTTACAGCAGACGAAATGGTACCTATGGTAGCGGCAGTTATGTGTCAGGGCAATACAAACAACGTAGAAGAAAAGCTCGAATACAGCGGCGTTAAGTCCTGTAAGATTGCAACACAGCTTTTCGGCGGTCCTAAAAACTGCGTGCACGGTTGTATCGGTTTCGGTGACTGTGTGGCTGTATGTCCTTACGAAGCTATTTTCCTTTGCGACGGCGTTGCAAGAATCAATCCTGATAAGTGCAAGGCTTGTAAAATGTGCATTAAAACCTGCCCGAGAAATCTCATCGACCTCTTCCCTCTCAATGTGGCTAAAGCGGCAGTGCTTTGCAAAAACCACGAGAAGGGTGCCCAGACAAGAAAGCAGTGCAAGGCAGGCTGTATCGGCTGTATGAAGTGTACAAAGGTTTGTCCTGCAGATGCAGTTAAGATTGAAAACTTCTGTGCTAAGGTTGATTATGATAAGTGCACAGGCTGTGGAGAATGTCACAAGGCTTGTCCGGTAGGCTGTATCGATATTTTCGAAATCAAGCAGCATCAGTAAATAACTTAATAAATATAAAGGGGCTGTCTTAGTGCAACAGCCCCTTCTTTGTTTTTATCGGTTTAAAATGGTGTGTGTTGTAATTCTTCCAAAAACACCGATATAACAGTGCTTTTAGAGTTCAGAGTGAAACTAATCGCGTAACGTTCGAAACGCCGAGATTTGAGGCGATATACAATATTTTGTAGAGGCGGATGTTTGTGCGCACAAAAAAATGATTTTCAGTCAAAAAAATCCCACTCCGAAGAGTGGGATTGAGTTTATTATTTGAGTATGAGCGCAGCTCTTACATTTGATGAACTGCTGTATACAGTGTGGTCACCTGCATCAACGTAAGGATGAATTCTGAAGTAGTAAATTCTGCCGGCCTTGAGAGACTTGAGTCGGTGTGCTGTATCACTTCCGTCATCAACAACAGCGGCTCTTTCAAAATTAATACCGTCTACTGACATATAGATGGCATAACCGTCAGCTTTTTCTTCCTGAGTCCATCTGAGAACAACTTCTTCATTGCCCTCTGCTTTTACAGATTCGAGCTTTACCATATCTGCTTTTGTTGCAGTAACATAAGATGCACTGTAGCCTGTTCTGTAGGTTTCATCTTCGGTCTTTACATAAGCTCTGACAGCGAACTTATATTTTGTGCCGCTTTCGAGTCCTTCTACAGTATATTCTGTTACGCCTTCAGCTGTACCTACATTTGTCCACTTATTGTCCACGCGAAGGTAAACGTAGTAGCCTGTAGCACCTATATATTCTGACCACTGAAGAGTAATTGAATCAGTAGTTCTCGCTTTAGCCTTGGGAGTAGTCATAGGATATTCACCAAGAGTTTCGTAGGTGAGAAGGGGAAGGGTTTCTGTTTTTGTTGTTTTACATACTGTGCAGGTAAGCTTTTCCTTACCTTTACTTGTAAGTGTGGGGTTTTCGGTAACTATACCGGTGTACTCGTGAGTGAGACACTTGATAGTAAACTTTATTTTTTTACTATCCTTGTAATTCTCGGTTGCGCTATTGATTACTCTTACATAAGCGGCATAGTCTCCTGAACCGAGGGAATTGGTTTTTATCTTCTGCTTTAAAGAAGTTGTTGAATAGACTTTAGCGTCATTCCAACTGTATTCGCCTGTCTTCTTGTTCTTTTTCGCTACATATAATTCGTATTTGTCAGCGTTTTCTCCGCCTGAAGTCCACTTAAGAGTGAAAGAAGAATCAAGGTCGAAAGTTGTCTTTTTCGATGAAAGTTCAAGTTCGGGCTTATCAAGTTTTTTGTTGCCGTAGGTCGGCCAATAATTTCTGACTGCGGCATTACCTCTCTGAACTGATCTTGTGCCTCTGCTTGAAGGAATTTCAAAGTAGTAGCACCAATAGTAGGCGGCATCATAAGCACCTGAGGAATTGTTGGGCACATTCTTGAGGTAATTGAAAATGTGCTTGTACTGGGATAATTTGAGCTCGTAAGCAAGATAGCTGAGCTGACCTTTAATTGAAAGGTAGTTAAGACCCTTATTGTTACAGAAATTCTTGAGTCTGTTGAGTCTTGAACCGTTCCACATGCAAAGACCGCCGCTCTGAAGGCCGTTGCTGTCACGGATGATAGTTGAGGGTTTGAAATTGGACTCTTTTTCGATGTTTGCCATAATGCCGCAAGCAGCAGCAGAGTTGAGTCCCATTTCACTGGTAAGATACGAGAAGATTTGTGTTTTGTTGTCGGAAGCAGCGTTAGCGGAGAGTGGTATAACTGTGATTAGGGTAACAAGAGTCATTGCAATAAGCAAAACTTTTATTAAAGCCTTTTTCATATTTTTATCACCTCTGATATTTTCATTGGTCGAAAAGCCCGAATGTTTAAATGAGTCATAATATCAGTGTCTCGTTCACTGTAATGCTTTTCGACGTTAAGCATCTGACGACTTTGATAGAAGAAAGAATGGGCATACACTTTATATTTGCATAGACCTGATTTCGTAACACAATACTCTTTCTTTCTTTCTTAATTATTTCTTACGATTATATATGGGTTAACTGAGTGTTACGCTCGGTCTCTGACCTTGCAGATGTATGTCGTTATCGTCATCAACGATGCCTTCGGGACTGCCCTTTTGGCCTTCCCGTTACTCATTTCATGTCGGCAACATCGGGTATTATATCTATTTATGACAAAATTGTCAAGTTTTATGCATTTCAGAGGGATTTTTAAGTCTGAATCAGAATAAAAACAGTGTCGAAATAAGAAGGTTTTTAGTATAATGTTCATAAAAAATAGTGAAAGGACCACTACATTTAGTGAAAATCTACAAAAAAGACCGATTTGAGCAAAAAATAGGTATTTTTGGGTAAACTGCATAAAATAAAACGGCTTAACTTGTATATTGTGTACAAGTTAAGCCGTCAATATTCTTTTAAAGATTAATACGCTTTACCCCAGTAAACTAAATGCTCTGCTTTTTCACCGCAACAAACACATTTGTCGGAAATTTTCTCCTGGTTTAAGGGCATACAACGTGAGCCAACGCCTGTAATTTCCTTGACTTTTTCCTCACATTCCTCTTTTCCGCACCACATAGCCTTAATAAAGCCGTCGCCTTTTTCATTAAGGGCTGCTGTGATTTCATCAAGAGTTGTGCAAGCATAGGTTCTGTTCTCTCTGTTTTCAAGAGCCTTGTTGTAAATGCCGTCTCTTACTTCCTGAAGCTTAGCACTCACTGCTTCAGCCAGGGTATCAAGCTTAGCTATGCTCTTTTCTCTGTTGTGACGTGTAACGAGTACGCATTCACCGTTTTCTATATCACGGGGACCGACCTCGATACGTACGGGAACACCTTTCATTTCATATTCGGAGTATTTCCAGCCGGCAGAGTTGTTGCTGTCGTCAAGTTTTACTCTGATGCCTGCAGCTTCGAGGTTTGCCTTGAGCTCGGCTGCCTTTTCCAGTACACCGGGCTTATGCTGTGCAACGGGAATGATAACTGCCTGAATGGGGGCAACAGCCGGGGGAAGTACAAGACCGTTGTCGTCACCGTGTGTCATAATGATAGCACCGATGAGTCTTGTTGTCATACCCCATGATGTCTGATGGGGATATTCAAGCTTGTTTTCCTTGCTCTGGTACTGAATGCCGAAAGCTTTTGCAAAGCCGTCGCCGAAATAGTGTGATGTGCCTGCCTGAAGAGCCTGGCCGTCGTGCATAAGAGCTTCAATAGCATAAGTTGAAACTGCACCTGCGAACTTGTCGCTTTCTGTCTTCTTGCCCTTTACAACGGGAATGGCAAGGTACTGCTCGCAGAAATCAGCGTAAACATTAAGCATTTTCTCTGTTTCAATAACAGCCTCTTCTGCAGTAGCGTGGATTGTGTGGCCTTCCTGCCAGAGAAATTCTCTTGAACGAAGGAAGGGGCGTGTTGTCTTTTCCCAACGGACAACGCTTACCCACTGATTATAAAGCTTGGGAAGGTCTCTGTGTGAGTGGATGATGTTTGCATAGTGCTCACAGAAAAGTGTCTCTGATGTGGGGCGTACGCAAAGCTTCTCTTCTAATTTTTCACTGCCGCCGTGTGTTACCCATGCAACTTCGGGAGCAAAGCCTTCAACGTGATCCTTTTCCTTCTGAAGAAGAGATTCGGGAATGAACATAGGCATACATACGTTTTCGTGTCCTGTTGCCTTGAACATACCGTCAAGGATTCTCTGAATGTTTTCCCATATTGCATAACCGTAGGGGCGGATAACCATACAGCCCTTTACGCTTGTGTATTCAACAAGCTCAGCCTTTTTGCAAATGTCGGTATACCACTTGGCAAAATCCTCTTCCATAGAGGTAATATCGTCAACCATTTTTTTATCGTTAGCCATAGTTTTATGTCCTTTCTTAAACTGTGAAAAAACATATATATAATAGTATACGGATTTTCACTTTGTAAGGGATAAAAATACATATACATAATAGTATAGAAATCCCTTTTAATTTGCTTCAACCCACAGGTTAAACTGTGGGCTGAACTGTTTTATATTTTACGCTTTCTTTACTGAAAGAGTGATGTCGCTGTCTGCAACAGAAATAGTCTTAGCAAGATCAGCTTCAATTTCACCGCCAATGATGATGTCATCAGCAAGAAGCTCGGCAGCCATATAGTCCTTGTTTTCTGTGAGACAAGATACAATGAAGTCGCTACCGGATGTAAGAGCCATAACAACTCTCTGCTCGACCTCGTAGCCTGCCTCCTTACGGATAAGCTGGCACTGACGGATGATATCACGGAGTGTGCCTTCCTTGATAAGCTCGTCTGTGAGAACAACATCGAGAGCGATTACTGTATCACCCTGACATTCGGCGGAGACGATACCTGCCTTGGTCTTTGACATAATTGTAAAGATTGCAGGGTCGAAAGCTTCTTCGAAGCCCTTTACAAGTACTGCTTCGCCTGCCTTAGCTTTAGCTGTGTACTCTGCCATTTCTTCTGCTGCCGCATTTTCAAGAGCCTGCTTCATCTTATTTACGTTCTGCTTAAGTACTGCACCGGCAGCCTTAAAGTTAACTGCAAGATAGCTGTCTTCGAGGACTGCTTTATCGCTGATATATTCAAGAGTCTTGATGTTGAGCTCATCAAGAATGTTCTTTTCATAAATCCTGATAAGATCGCTCTTAGCTTCGTCGCAGCATACAAAGAGCTTTGAAAGAGGCTGACGAACCTTGATCTGATGTTCGTTACGAAGTCTCATAGCTACTGCGATGATTTCACGGGCAAATGCTGTCTGCTCGATAATGCCGTCATCCTCAAAGCCTTCGAGAACCTCGGGCCAATCGCTGAGGTGTACTGAAAGTTCTACTGAAGGCATTACACGGCGGATAAGATTCTGCCAGATGCTCTCTGTCATAAAGGGAGTGATGGGAGCCATAACCTTTACACAAGCCATAAGGGCGTTGTAAAGAGTCCAGTAAGCGATCATCTTGTCGCTTTCGTCGCCTGTCTTCCAGAAACGGCGACGGTTTGTTCTGATATACCAGTTGGAGATATCGTCAACAAAGATTTCGAATTCCTTGATAACATTGTATGCCTTGTAGTCTTCCATCTGAGCGGAAGCCTTACGGATGAAGTCGTTAGTTCTGATAACGAGCCACTTGTCTGTAACTGTCATAGCGTTCTTATCAGGGGTGTAACCTTCAAAGTTGGGCTTGTCAATCTTAGCATAGGTCTCGAAGAAGGTGTAGATGTTCCAGAATGAAAGGAGTTTTCTTCTTGCCTCGTCACCAAGATTGAAGCCGAAACGAACGTCGTTAGCTACGGGAGCACCTGCATAGAGGTAACGTACTGTGTCAGCACCGATCTTCTCGGCAGCTTCGTCGAAGCGGATCATATAGCCTGTCTTGGAGAACTTCTGACCGTTTTCCTGAATAACACTTGAGTGACAAAGTACTCTCTCATAGGGAGCTCTGTCTTCGAGTACAGTACTCATAAACAGAAGTGAGTAGAACCAGAGACGTACCTGCTCGCGCATTTCAACAACCCATTCAGCAGGGAAGTTCTTGCGCCATTCTTCTTTGTCGTCAAAGTATCCTGTTGTTGAGAAGGGAACGATACCTGCGTCAAGCCAAACGTCACCAACGTCTGTGATACGCTTTACAGCTTTGCCGCACTTGGGACACTTGATTTCTACTTCGTCAATCCAGGGTCTGTGAAGCTCGGGGAGAGCATCAACCTTTGCAGGATCAACAGCCAGCTCTTTAAGCTCTGCGATAGAGCCAACAACGTGAACGTTGCCGCAGTCCTCACATACATAGAAGGGGAGGGGCATACCGTAATAACGCTTACGTGAGATGTTCCAGTTGCCCATATTGTTGAGCCAGTCGAGCATTCTCTTGCCGTTTGATTCGGGTTCCCACTTAACGCTCATAGCGTTTCTGATAAGGCGGGGCTTGAGCTCATCTGTGGTGATGAACCATGAGGGTACAAGACGGTAGATAAGCTCTTCCTTACATCTCCAGCATACGGGGTAGCTGTGCTCGTGAGGCTTAATGAGATAGAGCTTATTTCTCTTCTTGAGTTCTTCGAAAACTTCCTCAGCGATGGTCTTGCTGTTCTTACCTGAGAAGAAGCCGAAGCCCTTGAGGAAGATACCCATATCGTCAACGGGCATAATTTCGGGAAGACCGAGTCTCTTGCCGAGCTCGTTATCTTCTGCACCGCAACCGGGAGCAATGTGTACAACGCCTGTACCTTCTTCAGCGTCTACATCTTCCCAAGCTACAATTTTATGTTCGAAGCCCTGCTGAGCTTCAAGCTCGGGGAAGCAGGTTTCAAATTTTCTGCCAACGAGTTCTTCACCCTTGAACATACGAAGAACTTCAAGCTTATCTTCGCCGAGATACTTAATAGCGTTCTTAGCAAGGATAAGTGTCTGCTCATCGCTCTTGACCTTTACTTCAACATAGTCGATTTCGGGGTTAACTGCAAGAGCTACGTTTGATGAAAGAGTCCAGGGGGTGGTTGTCCATACGATGATTTTGCTGTCAAGACCTTCAACGGGAAGCTTGAAGAAAACTGAGTTATGGGTAACTGTCTTGTATGAACCTGTCATTTCATGCTCTGAAAGAGATGTACCGCAACGGGGGCACCAGGGCATAGGTTTGTATTCTCTCTGAATCCAGCCGTTTTCGTCACAGGTCTTAAGGAAGTGCCAGATGCTGGTGATATTCTTGTCTGTATTTGTGAAGTAGGAGTTATCCCACTGCATCCACTGACCGAGTCTCTTTGACTGCTCAGTGATAACACCTGAGTATGTCTTAACTCTGTCAACGCACTGTCTTGTGAATTTGTCGATACCGTAATCTTCGATATCCTTTTTGCTTTCGAAGCCAAGGTCTTTTTCAACACCTACTTCAACCCAGAGACCCTGAGAGTCGAAACCGTTCTGGCAACGGCAATCGTAACCTTTCATATATTTGTATCTTATGAAGGTATCTTTAAGGGTACGGCCCCAAGCGTGGTGGATACCCATAGGATTGTTGGCGGTAATCGGGCCGTCAATAAAGCGGAAACGCTCCTTGCCCTGATTTTTTTCTTTACGCTTGTCGTAGCAGTTGTTGTCTTCCCAGAACTTGAGAATGTCGTGTTCCATGGAAATAAAACTGTTACTTTTTTCCATTTCTGCCATGGTAATTCCTCCGTTATATTTATAGAGTGGTGGCTTCATATTATACTACGCCATTTTACATACATATAACAGTATACAATATTATCAGTTTTATTGCAAGAGATTTTTAGTCAAATATTAGGCTTACAGTCAAGTTTTTTTGCTCTGTTTTGTATCCTGCCGAAGTTTTTGGCCTTCAGGATTAAATTAATTTTAATACTTGTGCAACAATCAGAGTGTATTATTTATCTAATGAAATAAAAGGTGATTGATATGAAAAAAGCAGCAATTATATTGATATGTTCAGTGTTGATACTGATGTTGGGATTTTTCACTGTTACGGCACTGGATTCTATGACTGTGCTGACAGGTTACAGTCTCAGATGTGAAAACGGCTCATATATGATAATCGAAGAAAACGGTTCTCCTATACGTTACAGTTTTGATAAGGCTCTCGGTACCGATGTGGAAAAGCTTACAGACGGCGACAGGATACTCATAATCAGCGACCTTATTAATGAAAGCTATCCCGGAAGCACATCAGCACATTTAATTTTTAAATATGCTGATGGAGGCTTGGAGGATATACCCGAAGAAACACTGGTGCAGCTGAGTGAAATGGGATGGTATAAAATGGAAGAATAATTGTGCTAATTTACATACAAGAAAAATGTTTTCGGTTAATTGTGTCATTATTTATATGGCACAATTCTTTTTTTAGGAGGATAAAACATGAAGAAAAAACTCGTATCTTTAATTCTCACTCTGGTGATGCTTTTCACTGTAACCGTTATGCCCGTATCAGCAATCAACTTCGAAGCTTCCGAAGAGCCCTTCACCAAGGGCCTTGCAAATGTAGTTGATACAATTATGAACGGGTTTGCTTCTGCGCTCAACGCAATTATGAAAGAAAACAGCAAGTTTGTTCCCGAGGAGGATTATATATACGATAACTTCTTTGAGGGCACAGCGGAGTTTATCGATAAGGCTGAAAAGGGTGCACACTGGTCTCTTGGTCACAGCAGTGTAAGCCTCGTACCCGAAAACTGGCAGGACTACGACCTTTTCCTCGGTGGCTTCATCAGTGAACAGAACCTTTTTACCAACGATGTGCGTGAGGTTATCGACGATATGAAAGTCAGAGTTATTGCTCTCAATGACGGTTCAGGCAGAGGCACAGCCGTTTTTGCAACAGTGGACTCTATAGGTGTTTCCAACGATGACATCAGAATCATAAGAGGTATGCTCAGTGAGTTCGCTCAGAAGATGGGCATCAACTCGATTAACATCTTTGCTACTCATACCCATTCTGGTATTGATACTCAGGGCCTCTGGACTGAGATTTACCGCAAGTGGCCCAAGAATATTTTCAGTGCCATGACAGGTATCGGCGAAACTGAGCAGGGTACCGACCCGGAGTATATGGAATTCTTATACAGTAAGGTTGCAACAGCAATCAAGACTGCCGTTGACTCAATGACAGAGGGCTTTATGACTTATGCTGAAAAGGATATCGGCGAAAAATATTTCAGTAACAAAAACAGACCCTCTGCTACTTCACTTGATACAAAGCTCAGACGCTTCACCTTTGTACCTTATTCAAAGGGTGCTTATCCTACAATAATCGTCAATATGTCAGCTCATCCTGATGTAGTCGGTCTGCCTGTAGCTACCGATGAAACCAAGGGACACGGCGTATCGGGAGATTACATCTACTATATGGGTGAAACTATAACCAACGCCGGATATAACTTTATGTTCTTCAACGGCGCTATCGCAGGCATCTACATCGGCAGAATAGCCGCAAAAGCAGACAAGCGAGTAGATATCGCATCAAACTACGGCAGAGAATTAGGCAGAATGGTCCTCGGCTTAACCAAGACAGAAGATGAAATCAAGGCTGATGAGTATCTTATGAGTCTCAACTTCCCGAAGGATCAGACAGAAGAGTGGTACACACCCTGGTATGAGGGATGGGTACCTGCAAAAGAAACTCAAGTAGCCCCCATACTTAACATAAGACTCGAAAAGGTTGAAATTCCCGTAACTAATCCCATTATCAAAGCAGCAGGCAAGCTCGGTGTTGTAAATTATCTTATAAAGAGATCGGGCGGGAACTACTACGTAACAACTGAAATAGGCTATATGGAAATGGGAGAAAACATAAAAGTTGCCTTTGCACCCGGTGAAATCTGCACCGACCTTATCTACGGCGGCAAATCTCTTACGGCAGAGGGTTCTGTAAGAGGTAAGGGATATGAGGGCAGAATTCTTACTGACATCTTCGGTGAAGATGTGATTATCTTCGGTCTTGCAAATGATGCAATAGGCTATATCGTGCCCGACAATGACTATGCAATGGCACTTGCATTCGGTCACTATCACGAGACGCTTTCTCTCGGTATTAATACAGCTACAATATTAGCTGAGGCTTATGAGGGTCTGGTAGCCTGAAAAGGGAGATGTCACGCAGTGACAGAGGGGTCAGTCCGCAACATAAAAAATTAAGAGCAGTTCAACCACGAACTGCTCTTTTCGTATACGATATTGATCTATTTTTTCCTTTGCAGGGCTTTGCCCCGCACCCCACGAGCTTTTGTAAAAGCTCGCCAAAACTTTACTTATTATGCTTTTTCAGCACCCGGTCTGCCGCAACACTTCTTATATTTCTTACCGCTGCCGCAGGGACAAGGATCGTTTACGCCGACCTTTTTCTTGTCGTTGCGTACTGTTCTGCCCTTTTCGCTGCCGTCACCGCCGCCTGCTGTTGCAGACGTAACCTTTGCAACCTGCTCACGCTTGATTTCTTCCTCAGTTCTGAAGTGGGCTGAAAGGATAATTTTCACAGTATCCTCGCGGATTGCACTTGTCATTTCGTCGAACATATCATAGCTCATCTGGCGGAATGCAACAACGGGATCCTTCTGACCGTAGGCGAGAAGACCGACGCTCTGCTTAAGCTCATCCATTGCGTCGATGTAATCCATCCACTTAAGGTCAACATTCTTGAGAAGGATAGCTCTTTCGATTTCACGCATAGCCTCTTCGCCGAATGCTGCTTCTCTTGAGTCGTGAAGCTCGTGAGCTCTTGCGGTGAGCATATCGTAAATGCCCTCTGAGGAAAGTTTGCTGTCATCCTTGAAATCGTTTTCGTTGGTGAGCCAGCCGAGATATTTCTCTCTGAGTGATGCAAGATGCCATTCGTCCTTGGGCATACCTGCAGGACAGGAGAACTCAACATCGTCGCCGATGGATTCATCAATCATCTTAGTGATAACGGGCTTCATATTATCGCCCTTGAGCACCTGATCACGCTGTGTATAGATAATCTCACGCTGACGGTTCATAACGTCATCGAATGCAAGCACGTGCTTTCTTGCTGCAAAGTGGTTGCCTTCAACCTTTCTCTGAGCTGATTCAACGCTCTTAGCAACGATACCGACCTGAATGGGCATATCAGCGTCAACGGGAAGAGAGTTCATAATGGCTTCCATTCTCTCACCGCCGAAGAGACGAAGAAGATCGTCCTGCATTGAAAGATAGAAACAGCTTTCGCCCGGGTCACCCTGACGTCCTGAACGACCTCTGAGCTGATTGTCAATACGGCGGGACTCGTGTCTTTCTGTACCGATGATATAAAGACCGCCTGCCTGTCTTACGGCTTCAGCTTCCTCGGCAATAGCCGCCTTGTGCTTGGCTTCGAGCTCTTTGAACTTCTGTCTTGCTTCGATAATATCTTCGTTGTCTGTATCACCGAAGGCTGTAGCTTCTGCGATTAACTCTTCGGGATACTCGAGACGGCGCATCTCACTCTTTGCAAGGAATTCAGCATTACCGCCGAGCATAATATCAGTACCGCGGCCTGCCATATTTGTAGCGATGGTAACAGCACCTAATTTACCTGCCTGAGCTACGATTTCAGCTTCTTTTTCGTGGTGCTTGGCGTTGAGTACATTGTGCTTTACGCCGCGTCTTTTAAGTGCTGCTGAAAGTCTTTCACTCTTGTCGATGGAAACAGTACCAACGAGTACGGGCTGTCCTTTTTTATTGCACTCTATGATTTTATCAATAATAGCATTGAACTTGAACTGCTCTGTCTTATAGATAACATCGGGCTCGTCTTTTCTTGCAAGAGGCTTGTTGGTGGGAATTTCAATAACGTCGAGGGAATAGATTTCCTGGAACTCCTGCTCCTCTGTCATAGCAGTACCCGTCATACCCGAGAGCTTTGAGTAAAGACGGAAATAGTTCTGGAATGTGATAGTTGCAAGGGTCTTGTTTTCTTTTGCAATTTTTACGCCTTCCTTAGCTTCAATAGCCTGATGAAGACCGTTTGAGTAACGTCTGCCTATCATAATACGGCCTGTGAATTCGTCAACGATAAGAACTTCGCCGTCTTTTACAACATAGTCAACGTCTCTTGTCATAATGCCGTAAGCCTTGACGGCTGTGTTGATATGATGAGAAAGGGTTATATTCTCGGGATCGCTGAGGTTTTCAACGTTGAAGAAGCGCTCAGCCTTTTTGATACCGCTTTTTGTCAGAGTAGCACTCTTTGCCTTTTCGTCAACAACATAGTCAGCGCCCGCTTCTTTAGCGAGCTCTTCAAAGTCAGCCTTTGAGTCAACCTCGCCGATTTTGAGGCACTTGAGGCTTCTGACGAACATATTAGCTGTGTTGTAAAGCTCACTTGAGCGTGAACCGATACCCGAAATAATAAGGGGAGTTCTTGCTTCGTCGATAAGTATTGAGTCAACCTCGTCTACAACGGCAAAGTTGTGACCGCGCTGTACCTTCTGGTCAAAATACTGCACCATATTGTCACGAAGATAGTCGAAGCCCATTTCGTTGTTGGTGCCGTAGGTAATATCGGCAGAGTACGCCTTGCGTCTTTCATCGGTTTCGAGACCGTTGACAATAAGACCTACACTCAGACCAAGGAAGCGATAAACCTTGCCCATCCATTCGCTGTCTCGGCGTGCAAGATAGTCGTTTACTGTAACGATATGAACGCCCTTGCCTGAAAGAGCATTAAGGTAAGCGGGGAGGGTAGCCACAAGGGTTTTACCTTCACCTGTTTTCATTTCAGCAATTCGGCCCTGATGAAGAATGACACCGCCGATAATCTGCACGGGGAAGTGCTTCATACCGAGCACTCGCCATGAAGCCTCACGGCAGGTAGCAAATGCTTCGGGGAGGATATCGTCGAGGGTTTCGCCGTTTTCAAGTCTTGCCTTGAATTCGTTGGTCTTTGCCTTGAGTTCAGCGTCGGAGAGCTTTCCGTATTCTTCTTCAAGGGCGAGAACCTTATTCATAATCGGTTTTACTCTTTTGACTTCTTTAGTGGAGTAGTCACCGAAGAGCTTTTGAAGTAAGCCCATTTATATCACCTCATATATTTAATTTCATGTAACTTATAACATAATTACTTTATTTTAACATAAAAAGAGATATATTTCAATAGCGAGTTTTCGACATTTTCGGTACGCGGGGGAGAGCGTGCCGAAAGGGGAATTGAAGCCCGCCGAGGGAGAGGGATGAATGAGAGAGGTTGCTCGACTCATCCACCGCAAGCGGCTTCTTCTCTTGAAGTCGAAGGGTCGACTCATCCACCGCAAGCGGTCCCCCTTCCCTTCCAGGCTCGACTCATCCACCACTGCGTGGTCCCCCTTCCCTTCCAGGGAAGGCATTTTTTTGTTCTTTTTAGATTGACAAGTAAATAATATACAGATATACTTTAATTGATAGAAAATAGAATTTTGAGGTTAAATTTATGTGTTATGAAATAAACAGCAGTTTTACAGGATATAACAAAAAATTGAAGAAAGCCTCTCAGGAGCTGCGTAAAAAAATGACACCTCAGGAAAAACATTTATGGTACGATTTTCTGAAAAACTATCCTGTGCAAATTTACAGACAGCGACCTATTTATAAGTTCATAGCTGATTTTTATTGTGCAAAGGCTAAACTCGTAATTGAGATAGACGGAAGTCAGCATTATTCTGAAGAGGGAATAGAATATGACAGCTTGCGAAGTGAAATAATCAATAAATTTGGTGTAGAAGTTATCCGTTTCTCTAATTATGATATAGATAATAATTTTGAAGGTGTTTGTATGACAATAGACAAAACAGTAAGTAAGCGTATAGGTGAAGATTTGAAAGTTTTCAAATGAAACAAAAAAAGCCTTCCCTGGAAGGGAAGGGGGACAGCTTGCGGTGGATGAGTCGACAAAAAAACCGCAGGTCTTATGACCTGCGGATAAGTTATTTGCAAATAACTTAAAAGTAATAACTTATGCGATTTCTTCTTCTTCCTTAATGAAGCCGAAGATAGCTGCAAGAATTTCCTGAACAACTGCAAGGAAATCAGCAACTTTAAATTCCTTTGTATCGATAACGGTAACAAAGAATTCCTTAATCTTATCAAACATTATGGTGTCCTCCTTATTAGATTTTTAGTTTTGCTTAATTTCAGGAATTAAAGAATACCTGCGAAGTCTTCACCTTCGAGCTCTTTGCCAAGAATAGCCTTAACAAAAGCGATGATTTCTTCAAGAATAGCCATAAGAGCTTCCTTGATGTTTTCTGTGTTGAATTTCATTATAGTGTCCTCCTTCTTCAATAGTCTTTCGGAGTCGAGACTCCTAAGCATTTACATTATATATAATAGGCAACTGTTTGTCAATAGAAAATTCATATTTTTTTCAAAAAAATGTTCAAAATTTCATTAATAGTAATTATTTTAACATTTCGAAATTAAAACGAGGGGTAAAAATGCGACAAATCACTGCAAATTGGTGTTTTGCACAAAAAAACAATAATCTTCAGTCAAAATTCAACAATAAATACATTGACAAATAATGACAATAATTATATAATCTTCCACGGACAAAGAAAAGTTATGTCAAAAAAACTATGGAGGTAAAGTATAATGGACGTTAAAGCTCTCGTTATGGCATGGGTAGACCTTTTTGTTGACTTCCTCAGACTCGTTGGTCTTGACAACGTTGCTGACGAAATCTCAAACAAGATCGTTATGCCCCTCTAATCCTAATCAGATGAAAATGAAAACCCCGATGTGGGTTTTTATTTTTTTATCTTCTTCTATTGCAATATTTTTTGAACAGCTGTATAATATTATTGTATTTAGCAAAAGGGAGATAAAATATAATGAACTATCAACTCGACTTTAAAGGTAAAAGTGTACTCATAACAGGTGCCGCAAGCGGTATCGGGCTTGAATCCGCAAAAGCTTTTTTACAATGCGGTGCAGATGTTTATATGGCAGACTATAACGAAAATGCCTTAGCCTTGCAGGTGTCAAGACTAAGAAGCGAATACCCGGGAAGCAAAGTTATCCCCATCACAGCCGATATAACAAAGGAAGAACAGGTAAAGGATATCCCTGAAATCATTCGGCAGGGTACAGGCAGACTTGATATTTTAGTAAACAATGCAGGTATGTCACATTCAGCTTACAGTATAAACGAAAAGCAGGAGGACTGGAACAGAGTTATCACTCTCAATCTCACAGCGCAGTTTTTCCTTGCTCAGACAATGGCCAATGAATTTATGATACCTCAGAAAGCAGGTAAGATTATCAATATGTGCTCTCTTGGCGGTCTTATGGGTATCCCCTCGGCTGTAGCTTACAGTGCAAGTAAGGGCGGTGTCTTGCAGATGACAAAGTCTCTCGCCTGCGAATGGGCACGTTTCGGCATCAATGTCAACTGTGTATGCCCCGGCTTTGTTGATACTCCGCTTATTGCAGAAAACACTGCCAATGAAAAGTGGATGGCTTATATGAATATGCGCACACCTATGCGCCGTCTTGCTAATCCTGAGGATGTTGCAGGCAGTGTGGTTTTCTTTGCCAGTGATATGGCGCAGTTTATTACGGGCACTTCGATTGTTATTGACGGCGGCTTTTCAAGCGGAAGTTAAAGTTGAAAATAGAATAAGCAAAGTTTTGTCAAACTTTTACAAAACTTTGCAGGGTGTGGGACAGAGTCCCACAAAGCAAAAAGAAAGAACAATCCTTATATATAGTATAGTATACAAAAAAGAGCAGTTCACTACTGAACTGCTCTTAGTTTTTTTCTCTTGTCCTCGCCGGACGGGCGTAACTTTTGCTGGCGCCCAAAAGTTACCAAAACGCGCTGATGTTCTGACGATTATTTGAAGTACTTCACTGCACTCTTGAACATCTTGATGTCATAATCACCAAGAACATTCTTGTAAAGACCGTAACCGATTCTTTCACTGTGACCCATCTTACCGAATACACGGCCGTCAGGTGAAGTGATACCCTCAATAGCAAACATTGAATCATTGGGATTGAAGTGAATATCGTTGGTTGCTTCACCGCTGAAGTCAACATACTGAGTAGCAATCTGTCCGTTCTTAGCAAGCTCAAGAATTGTCTTTTCATCGCTGAGGAAACGTCCCTCACCGTGTGAGATAGGCACATTGTAAATGTCGCCAACATTTGTGTCAGCAAGCCAGGGGCTCATATTTGAGGCGATTCTTGTTCTTACAATGCGTGACTGATGTCTTGCGATAGTGTTGAAGGTAAGAGTAGGCATATCCTCTTCTGAGTCAACAATCTTACCGTAGGGTACAAGACCGAGCTTGATGAGAGCCTGGAAGCCGTTACAGATACCGCACATAAGACCGTCTCTCTTATCGAGAAGCTCTGTTACCTGCTCCTTGATAGCCGCATTACGGAAGAATGCTGTGATAAACTTACCGCTGCCGTCGGGCTCGTCACCGCCTGAGAAACCGCCGGGAATGAATATCATCTGAGCTGTTTCAAGTTCCTTAGCGAAAGTTTCAACGCTTCTCTGAATACCGTCAGCACTGAGGTTGTTGATAACAATAATCTTGCTTTCAGCACCGGCATCGTCCATAGCCTTAGCAGAGTCGAATTCGCAGTTTGTGCCGGGGAATACAGGAATAAGCACCTTAGGCTTTGCTACCTTAATAGCAGGAGCAACTCTCTTTGTAGCCTCATAAGAGAAGGTTTCAACCCTGCTCTCTGACTGATCGATGTTGCAGGAATATACGCTTTCGAGTTTATCTTCGTACACGCCAAGGAGTGCATCAAGAGCTACTTCTTCGCCGCCCATTGAAATAGCAGCCTTATCAGTAATATAACCGATTGTTTCGCCCTCGTTTACATCAGCTTCAACTTCAAGAAGGAAGCTTCCGTAAGCATAGGAGAATGCTTTCTCAACGCCGATACCCTCAGCAAAGTCAAAGCCGAGACCGTTACCGAAGCACATCTTCATAACTGCTTCTGCAATACCGCCGAAGCCGGGAGTGTAGCAGGAAACAGCCTTGCCGCTTCTGAGAAGCTCTGTAACCTTATTAAAGACACCGAGAAGTGATTCGGTTACGGGAAGATGATCAGCGTCAAATTCGGGAGTGATTTTAATAAGCTTGTTGCCAGCCTTTTTGAATTCGGGTGAAACAACATTTTCAACCTTATCAGTTGTAACAGCAAAGGAAACAAGTGTGGGAGGTACATCGAGATTTTCGAAGGTACCGCTCATTGAGTCCTTACCGCCGATAGCGGCAACCTTAAGATCCTTTTGAGCCTTGAATGCACCGAGAAGTGCAGCAAGAGGCTTGCCCCAACGCTTGGGATCCTTACCGGGTCTCTCAAAGTATTCCTGGAATGTGAGATAAACATCCTCGAAGGTCGCGCCTGTTGCAATAAGCTTGCAGACTGACTCAATAACAGCCATATATGCGCCATGGAAAGGAGTTTTCTCTGTATAGAAGGGGTTATAGCCCCATGACATAAGTGAGCAGTCGTTGGTGTGATCCTTTTCAGTTGAAACAAGCTGTACCATTGCCTGAATGGGAGTCAGCTGATTCTTACCGCCGAAGGGCATAAGCACTGTGCCTGCACCGATAGTTGAGTCGAAGCGTTCGCTGAGGCCTCTCTTTGAGCAGACGTTGAGGTCAGATGCAAGAGCGTTGAGGTTTTCTGCAAAGCCGCCCTCAATCTTTTTCATAGGACACTGGGGAGCAGCAGCCTCGATATCGATATGCTTTTCAGCACCGTTTGAATTGAGAAATTCGCGGCTGATATCAACTATAGCCTTGCCGTTCCAATACATTGTGAGTCTCTTTTCAGCCTTAACCTTAGCAACAACAGTAGCATTGAGGTTTTCTTTCTTGGCAAGAGCGAGGAAGTTATCGATGTTTTCCTTCTCGATAACAACAGCCATTCTTTCCTGGCTTTCACTGATTGCGAGCTCTGTGCCGTCGAGACCTTCATACTTCTTGGGTACTGCGTTAAGGTCAATTTCAAGACCGTCTGCAAGTTCACCGATAGCAACGGATACACCGCCTGCACCGAAGTCATTACAGCGCTTGATCATACGGCAAGCTTCTTTGTTTCTGAAAAGTCTCTGAAGCTTTCTTTCTTCGGGAGCGTTACCCTTCTGAACCTCTGCACCGCAGGTCTCAAGGCTTTCCATTGTGTGTGACTTTGATGAACCTGTAGCACCGCCGCAGCCGTCACGGCCTGTAGCACCGCCTAAAAGAATCACAACGTCACCGTCTTCGGGGCATTCACGTCTTACATTTTCCTGAGGCGCAGCAGCGATAACAGCACCGATTTCCATTCTCTTAGCTGTATAGCCCTCGTGATAAAGCTCGTCAACGATACCTGTAGCAAGACCGATCTGGTTACCGTATGATGAATAACCTGCAGCAGCAGTTGTAACAATCTTTCTCTGGGGGAGCTTGCCGGGAATAGTCTCAGCAACACTCTTTAAGGGGTCACCTGCACCTGTTACGCGCATAGCGCCGTAAACATAGCTTCTGCCTGATAAGGGGTCACGGAGAGCACCGCCGATACATGTTGCAGCGCCGCCGAAGGGCTCGATTTCTGTGGGATGGTTGTGAGTTTCGTTTTTGAAGAGAAGAAGCCAGGGCTCTTTCTTGCCGTCAATTTCAACTTCGATTTTAACGGTACAAGCGTTGATTTCTTCGCTTTCGTCTAATTTGTCGAGATAGCCTTTGGCCTTAAGATACTTGCCTGCAAGAGTGCCGATATCCATAAGGCAGACAGGCTTTGTTCTTCCGAGCTCTTTTCTTGTTTCGATATAGTCGTCATAAGCTCTCTGAAGAAGGTCATCTTCAAACTTAACTGAGTCGATAGTTGTAAGGAAGGTTGTATGACGGCAGTGGTCTGACCAGTATGTATCGATCATACGGATTTCAGTGATAGTGGGGTTTCTGCCTTCCTTTTTGAAGTAGTCCTGACAGAAAGCGATATCATCGTTATCCATAGCAAGAGCATACTTCTTAACGAAGTCTGCAAGACCCTGCTCATCAAGGTCGATAAAGCCGTAGAGAGTTTCAACCTCTGTAGGAATATCATACTTTGTCTTGAGAGTTTCAGCAGTCTCAAGTGAAGCTTCTCTTGATTCAACGGGGTTGATAACATACTTCTTAATTTCAGCAAGCTCGTTTTCGCTTACATCACCGTAAAGCGCATAGACCTTAGCTGTTTTGATTATGGGCCTTTCACCCTGAGAGATAATCTGAATACACTGAGCGGCAGAGTCAGCTCTCTGGTCAAACTGACCGGGGAGAGGTTCAACTGCAAATACAGCAGCACCATCAGCAGAGAGAGCATCGCTTGCAATATCAAGCTGTGGCTCTGAGAAAACGTTTTTAACTGCATAATCGAAAAGGTCTTTTTCGATTTCTTCTGCATCATAGCGGTTGATGACACGAAGGTCAGTTACACTCTTGATGCCGAGAAGTGAGTTGATATCGCCTAAAAGACCCTTGGCCTCGTTGGCGAGTTCCTTTTTCTTTTCAACATATATGCGATATACCATTTATTTTGCCTCCTTGGCTTTTTTGCCTATATCGTTTCTGTAGAATGCGTTGCCGAAAGATACTTTCTTAACCTTTTCATAAGCACCGTTAATAGCACAGTTAAGGCAAGCGCCTACATTTGTTACACCGAGCACACGGCCGCCGTTTGTTTTGAGAGTATCGCCGTCGAGTACTGCGCCTGCGACATAAACGCTGTCTTTTACTTCGTCAGCAATGTCGATAGCGAAGCCTTTATCGTACTTCTGGGGATATCCCTTTGAAGCCATAATAACACAGCAGGCTGATTTGTCTGCAAACTTAACTTCAATTTCTGCGAGAGTACCGTTGGTGGTAGCCTGCATAACAGTGAGCAGGTCGCTTTCAAGAAGAGGAAGAACAACCTGAGTCTCAGGGTCGCCGAAACGGCAGTTGTACTCGATAACCTTGGGCCCCTTTTCGGTGAGCATAAGACCGAAGTAGAGACAGCCTTTGAAGGTTCTGCCTTCAGCGTTCATTGCATTGATAGTGGGCAGGAAGATAGTTTCCATACACTCCTTTGCGACGTCTTCCGTATAGTAGGGGTTGGGTGCGATTGTACCCATACCGCCGGTGTTGAGACCCTCGTCATTGTCGAGTGCTCTCTTATGGTCCATTGATGAAACCATAGGAACAACAGTCTTACCGTCTGTGAATGAAAGCACTGAAACCTCGGGACCTGTAAGGAATTCTTCGATAACGACATTGCTGCCGCTGTCGCCGAAGATTTTGTCCTCCATCATTGATTTAACGGCGGCCTTTGCCTCGTCTCTTGTCATTGCAATGATAACACCCTTGCCGAGTGCAAGACCGTCAGCCTTGATAACTGTGGGAATGGGAGCTGTCTCAAGGTATGCCAGAGCCTTTTCCATATCGGAGAATACTTCGTACTCTGCTGTAGGAATGCCGTATTTCTTCATAAGATTCTTTGAGAAAACCTTACTACCCTCGATAATAGCAGCCTTTGCCTCAGGACCGAAGCAGGGGATACCCATAGCTGTGAGTCTGTCAACTGCACCAAGAACAAGAGGATCGTCGGGAGCAACAACAGCATAGTCAACCGGGTTATTCTTAGCCCATTCGCAGATGCCGTCGATGTCTGTTGCACTTATAGCTACACACTCGGCGTCAGCAGCAATACCGCCGTTGCCGGGAAGAGCGTAGATTTTTTCTATAGCTTTATTTTCTTTGAGTTTTTTGATGATGGCGTGTTCACGTCCGCCGCCACCTACAACCATAATTTTCATAAGCTGCACCTCTTAATCATTATATATGGGGTACTTTTCGCAAAGAGCAAGAACGTCCTTTGTAATCTCTTCTTTTGAATTTTCAAAGTCAGTGATAGCGAGCTTGATCCACTTAGCGATAAGCTTCATTTCCTCTTCCTTGAAGCCTCTTGAAGTAACGGCAGCAGTACCGACGCGAAGACCGCTTGTAACAAAGGGACTCTTGGGGTCATTGGGTATAGTGTTTTTGTTAGCTGTGATGTGCACTTCGTCGAGTCTGTGCTCGAGCTCTTTACCTGAAATATCATACTTTCTCAGGTCAAGAAGCATAAGGTGGTTGTCTGTGCCCTTTGAAACGATGTCAATGTCTTCAGCAATGAGAGCCTTACAGAAAGCGGCAGCGTTCTTATGAAGCTGGGTCTGATAAGCCTTGAATTCCTCTGTAAGAGCTTCGCCGAAGGCAACAGCCTTAGCTGCGATAACGTGCATAAGAGGGCCGCCCTGAGTGCCGGGGAAAACAGCCTTGTCAATTTTCTGAGCAAGGTCAGCAGTGCAAAGGATAAGGCCGCCTCTGGGACCGCGAAGAGTCTTGTGAGTTGTTGAAGTTACAACGTGTGCATAGGGTACGGGTGAGGGATGAAGACCTGCAGCAACAAGACCTGCAATGTGAGCCATATCAACCATAAGATATGCACCGACTTCGTCTGCGATTTCTCTGCATTTGGGAAAGTCGATAATTCTTGAATAAGCACTTGCGCCTACAACAATAAGCTTGGGCTTACATTCAAGAGCAAGCTCTCTCATCTTATCGTAGTCAATCATTTCTGTCTCATCGTCAACACCGTACTGAACAATATTCCAGTATTTACCTGAAATGTTTACGGGTGAACCGTGGGAAAGGTGTCCGCCCTGAGAAAGGTTCATACCCATAACAGTGTCGCCTGTCTCGAGAAGAGCGAAGAAAGCTGCAAGGTTAGCGTTAGCACCTGAGTGGGGCTGAACGTTGGCATGGTCTGCACCGAAGAGCTTCTTTGCTCTTTCTCTTGCGATGTCTTCAACCTCGTCAACACAGTGACAGCCGCCGTAGTAACGCTTGCCCGGATAACCCTCGGCATATTTATTTGTCAGCACACTGCCGGCTGCAAGAAGCACAGCCTTTGAAACAATATTTTCTGAAGCAATAAGCTCGATAAAGGTCTGCTGTCTGTCGAATTCTTTATTGCAGGCAGCGAAAACCTCTGAATCGTATTTTTCAAGTTCGTTAAAATAGTTAAGCATTTTTGTCTCCTGAATTTTTATATTAGTGATGGAAAAGTCTCATCTTTGTGAATGCCATTACCATGTTGTATTTGTCAGCACATTCGATAACAGCATCGTCTCTGATTGAACCGCCGGGCTCTGCAATATAGCTTACGCCGCTGCGATATGCTCTTTCGATATTGTCTGAGAAGGGGAAGAAAGCGTCTGAGCCAAGAGCAATACCTGAGAAAGTCTTGAGATGAGCTTCCATTTCTTCCTTTGTGAAGGGCTCGGGCTGAACACTGAAGTACTTCTGCCAGTTGCCGTCAGCACATACATCTTCTTCATTCTTGTTGATATAACCGTCGATAACATTGTCGCGGTCAGCTCTGCCGAGTGTGGGCAGGAAGGGGAGATTAAGAACTTTATCAGCCTGGCGGAGAAGCCATGTATCAGCCTTTGTGCCTGCAAGTCTTGTGCAGTGGATTCTTGACTGCTGACCTGCGCCTACACCGATAGCCTGTCCGTCATAAGCATAGCACACTGAGTTTGACTGTGTATATTTAAGAGTGATAAGAGCGATGATAAGGTCTCTCTTTGCAGTTTCAGGGAGCTCCTTATTCTTTGTTACGATGTCTCCAAGGAGAGCTTCATTGATCTCAAAATTGTTTCTGCCCTGCTGGAATGTGATGCCGTAAACCTGCTTTGTTTCGATTTCAGCGGGTACAAAGTCGGGGTCGATTTTAACAACATTGTAGTTACCGTTTCTCTTGAGCTTTAAGATAGCGAGAGCTTCATCTGTATAACCGGGAGCGATAACACCGTCAGAGATTTCTCTCTTGATAAGCTTAGCTGTTGTAGCGTCGCAAACGTCTGAAAGTGCAACCCAGTCGCCGAAGGAGCACATTCTGTCTGTACCTCTTGCTCTTGCATAAGCGCAGGCAAGGGGGCTTTCATCAAGACCCTCAACGTCATCAACGAAGCAGGCCTTCTTGAGCTTCTCGGGAAGAATTGTGCCTACAGCTGCTGATGTGGGGCTTACGTGCTTGAAGGATGCTGCACAGGGAAGACCTGTGGCTTCCTTTACTTCCTTAACGAGCTGCCAGGAGTTAAAAGCATCAAGGAAGTTGATATAGCCGGGTCTGCCGCTGAGAATTTCGATGGGGAGGTCTGAGCCGTCGTGCATATAAATCTTAGAGGGCTTCTGATTGGGGTTACAGCCGTATTTAAGTTCGAACTCTTTCATTGTTATCCTCCGATTATTTATTTTTATTTACTACTCTTGTTTCACTTTCGCCACTTTCGATATCAATATATCTTACGAAAAGTGAAACCTTGTTGTCTTCGTTGAGGTTTGTCCAGATAAGGTCTGTGAGCTCGTCGATACTTACATCGGGAAGCTCGAGAGTTTTGGGCTCACCTTCGAATGAGGGCAGGGGATTGCCGTCACAGTTATATGTATGGATAAACTTAGCCTTACCGCAGATGGGATTTGAGTAAGCATAGGTGAATCTTTCACATGAGCTGTCGTCACCCTCAGCGCTCTTGAGAATTGACATAGCGTAGTTCATACCCTCTTTGTCAAGACGGATAATACCTGAGATTCTGGGAGTGAAGTTAGGTGCATCGTCTTCGAATTCTCTTGTGCGAAGAGCCTGTTCGAATGTCATCTGCTTGTCCATAAGCTCGTAGATTGTATCGGTCTGGTCACCGTTTGTAACGATAGTCTTGTTGCCGAGTACTCTTACGGGATAGTAGATAATAAGGTGGGGGTCAGTCATTTTGCTTTCGTCAAAAGCCTTGGTGCGCATTGCATCGCCTTCGAGTACGAAAACACGGTTACGGCTGTTTTCACTTCTGCCCATAATGAAATAAGCAGTTACAGCCTTTTTGCCGTCGGCACTTTTGCCGATGATGATACCTCTGCCGTGGTAGGCAAGTGAATTAAGCTCGTCTTTGATAGTTGAAACTTTCATACTTACTCTCCTATATAAACTATATTATTTTTTACTGTCAGCTTATCTTCGCAGAAAAGCTTTACTGCTTCGGGAAGTATATTCCACTCAGCCTCTTCCATAATTCTCTGCTGAAGAGTTTCGGGCGTATCATTCTGCTTTACTTCAACAGCCTTCTGCAATATTATGGGGCCTGCATCGCATTCGGGGGTTACAAAGTGTACCGTTGCACCTGAAACCTTGACACCCTTCTGAAGAGCTGCCTCGTGTACGTGAAGACCGTAGTAGCCTTTGCCGCAGAATGAGGGGATAAGAGCGGGGTGAATGTTGATAATGGCATTGGGATAAGCCTCGTAAACCTGCTCATCGATAATTGTAAGGAAACCTGCAAGAACAACAAGGTCGATATCGTTTGCCTTGAGGGTCTCTGTCAGTGCCTTGGAGTAGGCGGCGATGTCTGCATAGTCTTTTCTGCAAAGCACCGCAGAGGCAATGCCGTTATTGCTTGCTCTTTCGAGGGCATATACACCGGGCTTTGATGCTATAACGAGAGTGATTTTACTTTCGCCGAACATACCGGTTTTCTCAGCATCTATAAGAGCCTGAAGATTTGTTCCGCCTCCGGATACAAGAACTGCAATTTTCTTGCCCATTACAGAATCACCTTCTCATCGCCTTCGATAATTTCACCGATAACATAAGCGTCGATGCCGTTTTCCTTAAGAATTGAGATTGAAAGCTCAACGTCATCCTTGGGAACAACGATACTCATACCGACACCCATATTGTAGGTGTTATACATGTCGCGCTCGGGAATATTGCCCCACTTAGCAATAACGTCGAAGATCGGAAGCACCTTAACGGCACTTTTGTCAATCTTGGCACAAAGTCCGTCGGGGATTGAGCGGGGAATATTTTCATAGAAGCCGCCGCCTGTAATGTGAGAAATACCTTTTACTGCTACTTTTTCAATAAGGGCAAGGACGGGCTTTACATAAATCTTTGTGGGTACGAGTAAAGCTTCTGCAATACTTTTGCCGCCAAGCTCCTCGCGGGGTACATAAAGCTCGGGATTGTTGTTGTCGATATCAAAAACCTTACGGCATAAGCTGAAGCCGTTGGAATGAATACCTGTAGATGGAAGTGCGATAACTACGTCGCCGGCAGCCATCTTGCTGTTGTCAATCATCTTGGGCTTGTCTACTACGCCTACTGCAAAACCTGCAAGGTCGTAATCCTCCTCGGGCATAAGACCGGGATGCTCTGCAGTTTCACCGCCGATAAGAGCAGCACCTGACTGTACACAGCCTTCAGCAACACCGCTTACGATTTCTGCAATCTTTTCGGGTACATTTTTGCCGCAGGCAATGTAGTCAAGGAAGAATAAGGGCTTTGCGCCGACACAGATGATATCGTTTACGCACATAGCAACTGCGTCAATACCGATTGTATCGTGCTTGTCCATAAGAATAGCAAGCTTAACCTTTGTACCGCAGCCGTCAGTACCTGAAACTGAAATGGGGTGTTCCATTCCGACAATTGAACTCAGATCAAAGCAACCGCCGAAGCCGCCTACATCGTCAACAGAGCCTTCATTACGGGTTCTTGCAACGTGTTTTTTCATAAGCTCCACCGATTTGTAACCGGCAGTAATATCTACGCCTGCAGCAGCATAGCTGGCAGAAAAAGAATTTTTATGATCCATGATGATTCTCCTGTATTGTTTTTTATTCCTTGCCGTTCCAGCAGTATGTGCATACACAGTCTTCGGGAAGACCGATAGCTTCAATCAGACCGCTGAGACTCTGATAACCCAGGGATGCGAAACCGAGTTTTTTGCATATAGCATCAAGAAGAGCCTGTCCTCTCTCGGTTGTTGCATCGCTGTATTCGTCAATATGTTTTTCGCCTTCTTCGCCTTCAAGCTCAAGGATGGTCTTTCTTGCGATAAGGTCGTTGTTGGTAGTGTTTCTTGAGAAGTTGAGGAACTTGCAGCCGTACATAATCGGAGGACAAGCACTTCTCATATGAACTTCCTTAGCACCGTGGCTGTAAAGGAAATCAACGGTTTCGCGAAGCTGAGTGCCTCTTACGATACTGTCATCAACGAAAAGGAGCTTTTTGCCCTGAATAAGTTCATGTACGGGAACAAGTTTCATTTTTGCAACCTTGCTTCTCTCACTCTGGTTGGTGGGCATAAAGCTTCTGGGCCAGGTGGGAGTGTATTTGATGAAAGGTCTTGCAAATGGAATGTCACTTTCGTTGGCGTAGCCGATAGCGTGGGGAGTACCCGAATCGGGAACTCCGCTGACAAAGTCAATGTCATTGCAAAGCCCCTTGGACATATCGTCTCTTGCCATGATTTCACCGTTGCGTGTTCTCATTACTTCTACGTTGGTTCCCTCGTAAGTTGAGTTGGGGTAACCGTAGTATGTCCACAGGAATGAACAGATTTTCATTTTTTTGTGTGGCTCTTTGAGAGTGATTACTTTCTCGGGTGACAAAAGAGCAATTTCGCCGGGACTAAGCTCTCTGAGATATTCATAGTCGAGCTTCTCAAAAGCGAAGGACTCGAAGGATACACAGTGACCGTCAGCGTCTTTACCCACAACGATGGGGGTACGACCAAACTTATCTCTTGCGGCAATGATTGAGCCGTCATCTTTGAGGATAAGGATTGACAGTGAGCCATCGATGTTATCCTGAGCAAAGCGGATACCGTCTTCAAAAGTTTCTTTCTGATTTATGAGAGCTGCGGCGAGCTCTGTTGAATTGATCTTGCCGCTCGTCATAGCTGTGAAGTGTCCGCCACTGAGGGTGAGAAACCTTTCTATAAGTTCATCAGCGTTATTGATGATACCGATGGTGGTTATTGCATAAACGCCTAAGTTTGAGCGTATGAGTATAGGCTGAGGGTCATTGTCGCTGATACAGCCTATACAGGCGTTGCCATGCATTTCGTCAGTCACGCCTGCAAATTTGGTTCTGAAAGGTGAATTTTCAATGTTGTGGATATCACGCTGGAACCCTTTTTCTTCATTTACGGCAGCCATGCCGCCGCGGCGGGTGCCGAGATGTGAATGATAGTCAACACCGAAAAATACGTCCAGAACAACATCTCTTTTAGATGTTGCACCGAAAAATCCTCCCATAGATTAATACCTCCTTAGGTAATGGGTAAAAGTTCAGACGAAGATATTCTTCATCATTTTTAATTGCTGATTATGCAAAGAAAAGTTCTGAAAGTGTCATGGGATCGATGTATTTACCGTCCTTGTAAACACGCATATTACCTGATGCGATTTCGTCGATGAGCATTACATTGCCGTCGGGATCATAACCGAATTCAAATTTGATATCATAGAGAACAAGACCTTTTTCTTTGAGGTCGTCAGCAACGATCTGGGTGATCTTCTGAGTCATTTCTTTGATATCCTCGTACTGCTTGTCTGTCATAACGCCAAGAGCAACGAGAGCGTCTTTGATTACAAGGGGATCGCCCTTTGCGTCGTTTTTGAATGTCATTTCAACATAAGCGGGAAGATCGGCGCCTTCTTCGATATAATCACCGTAGCGGCGGATAAAGCTGCCTACTGCCTTATGACGGCAGATAACCTCAAGACCGTGACCGAATACCTTTGCGGGAAGAACTTCCATTGTTGTATCTTCAAGGTTAGCATTTACATAGTGAGTCTTGATGCCTGCTGCATTAACTTTTTCAAAGAAGTAAATTGACATACGAAGGTTGACATCGCCCACACCGTCAATTGTGAGACCTACTGCATTTTCGCCGGGATCAAATACGCCGTCTTTGCCGGTGCAATCGTCCTTGAACTTAAGAAGGCAATTGCCGTTCTCGAGCTTGTATACGTCCTTTGTTTTACCTGTGTAAATTTTTTCCATTGTGAATGACCTCCGTTTATTTAATAAAATTATTTATATATTGAACTGCTTTTCGGCAGCTGCATTCTTTTCGAGAACTGTTTTTGTATCTGAATCTCTCTTGGCTTTGAGCTTCTTTGCAAGCTCTTCGTCAGTGACTGCAAGGATTTCAATAGACAACAAGGCGGCATTGACAGCTCCGTCAATAGCAACAGTAGCTACAGGTATGCCTGAGGGCATCTGAACTGTTGAAAGAAGGGCATCAATACCGTCGAGATATTTTGATTTCATGGGTATGCCGATAACGGGCAGGGTAGTGTTGGCTGCGATGGCACCTGCAAGGTGAGCTGCCATACCTGCAGCTGCAATGATACAGCCGAAGCCGTTTTCTCTTGCACTTTCGCTGAATTCTTTAGCTTCCACGGGAGTACGGTGAGCTGAGTAGATGTGAAGCTCGTAGGGTACGCCGAACTGCTTTAAAGTATCAGCGGCTTTGGAAACAACAGGTAAATCGCTGTCGCTTCCCATAATGATTGCAACTTTTTTCATTATAAGACCTCCTCTGAAAAGAGTATTTTTAACAAAGTGAATTTTGTGGGTACTTATTTACCCGTATGCAGGAACCTGAACACAATTCATAATTCCTCATTCATAATTAAAAAAGGGCACACTTACACAAGGGAAGTCCCTTGTAAGTTGCCCAGACGGTCGACAAATATCATTTCCCCCAATTCATGTGGTGCTCCACTTATCCGTCAGTTTCAAGGGAACGTATACTGTAATATGATACAGTAAAAATTACATCAGAATTATACCATAAAAATTGAGCTATTGTCAATGAAAAACGCCGCTTAAATTGGTTTTCGGTAATAAGGACAAAAAACGGTTTATGTGTCAGGGTTTAGTTGTGATTTTTGTCGTTTCGGGATATGCGGGAGAAGTGAAAAAATTATGAATTATGAATTGTGAGAAAGTCAGAAAGTCAGAAAGAAAGAGTTTTTTCATTTGAGTAGAGAAAAAACCGCACCTTGAAAAAGATGCGGTTTAGTATAAAATACTCTTCTGAAGATAAAAACTGTTTTTTTTGAGGACGAATTTTCTCGCAATTCATAATTGTCAGAAGTATCTTGTAAGTCCTACAACCTTACCGAGAATAATAAGCTCGTCAACTATAATCGGGTCGAAGCTGTCATTTTCAGGCTGGAGTCTGAAATGGCCGTTTTCTTTGTAGAAGGTCTTGACTGTAGCCTCGTCTTCGATAAGAGCAACAACAATGT
>JAZSMR010000113.1:0-1519 GCA_045535965.1 Acutalibacteraceae bacterium | reverse complement strand
CGGTTGAGGCATACAGCACACAAAATCGTGTCGGCTAATCAACGGACAAAATAAAAATGCCGTTATCGGCAAAAATGTAAATGAATATTTCGTTTATCAAATTCATTTTTGCCGATGATAGTATATGCTGTTTTTCACTCTGCCTGTAATTTCATTCACACATACTTGTACTTTTGGGGTAACTCTCAAAAGTCATAATTGGAATTTTTGTGTCTTTACCCTTCTAAAGTCTTGACGAAATAAGAAAAGTATGCTATAATGCACATAATAGAATAATTGTAACAATATATTTTTGGAACCAGCTGTCTGCAGAGGAAGCTAGATCCATTTTGCTTTTTAACAGTAATTTCAACTAAATACAAAAAGGAGATAGAATTATGGAAGTTCAACTTCAGGAGCTTATTGAGCAGATCAAGAAAGACGGTGCGGAGGCCGCTGAGGCGGAAGCCAAAGCCATAATCGAAGCGGCAAAATCAGATGCCGAAAGAATTATTGCTGATGCACAGGCACAGGCAGATAAAATCTTAGCCGGTGCAAAAACCGAAACCGAGCGAATGACGAGATCAAGTGAAGACGCTATTCGTCAGGCGGGTCGAAATCTGCTGATTTCTTTCAGAGAAAGTGTAACAAGGGAGCTTAAAGCTATTGTTGGCGAAAACGTTACTGCTGTATATTCATCGGATGCATTCGCAGGGCTGATTATCAGCATTGTTGAAAGCTGGGCAAATAAGCCTGATGCAGAAGATATCGCGGTGATTTTGAATGCTCAAGACCTTAACAAATTAGAAGAAACCTTACTTGTAGCTCTTAAAGAAAAAATGTTAAAGGGTATTACTTTGAAGGCGAATGATAATTTTGACGGAGGTTTCCGCATTGCTGTAAATAACGGCAGCGCATATTACGATTACTCTGCGGAGGCGGTTGTGGATATGCTTTCAAATTATCTTAGCCCTAAGGTTACCGAGCTTTTGAAAGAGGCGAAGTAATAACTATGGCTGAATATTATTTAATATCGCAGTTGCCGTCTTTGGATGGAATAAGTGAAAACACTCCGCTACCGATTACCGAAGAACGATTTACAGAGCTTTGCAACAGGTTTTTAGGAAAAAGGTCGCAGGAAGCGATGAATAAGCTTACTTTATCACCTCCTAAAAGCAGTGAAAGTACGGGTTCAGCCTTAATTGATGCTTGGAACGAAAGCGAGAGAAATCTTCGGTTTGCACTTGGTAAAGTTCGTGCAGAAAGAATGAATAAAGCATTTGATACGGAAAACAGAGTTTTTCCGTTGGAGTATATCAAGGCGGCAGGTACGGCAATAGAAATGGAAAATCCTATGGAAGCGGAAAAATATCTAAACAGCTACCGTTTAGGAATTTTAGAAACGCTTAGACCCATGGATAGTTTTTCGGAAGATTATGTTCTCTATTACGGACTTAAATTAAAGCTGCTTCTTCGTATAAGACAGTTTGATACAAATGTTGGAGAAGAGGCATACAAAAATATTTATAACTCTATTTTA
>JAZSMR010000065.1:0-1605 GCA_045535965.1 Acutalibacteraceae bacterium | reverse complement strand
CGCAAAACAACTCCGAATATGCGTGTGTTTGAAAAGTATTCCGTAAAGGTTGGCGGAGGCTATAATCATCGCTATAACCTGAGCGATGGTGTGCTCCTTAAAGATAATCACATAGGTGCCGCAGGCGGAGTAAAAGAAGCTGTACAAATGGCTAAGGAATATGCACCGTTTGTGCGTAAAATAGAGATAGAGGTTGAAAATCTCGAAATGCTCAAGGAAGCTCTTGATGCCGGTGCCGACATAATCATGCTTGATAATATGAGTGTGGATGATATGAAAGAAGCAGTAAAGCTTGCAAAGGGCAGAGCCGAAACGGAATGCAGCGGTAATGTTACAAAAGAAAATATTGAACGTCTTACCGATATAGGTGTTGACTATATTTCAAGCGGAGCGCTCACTCACTCTGCCCCCATTCTTGACCTATCGCTCAAAAATCTCCACGCAATCTGAGGTGAATCTGATGAAAGCGGATGAAAGAAGAAAAGAATTATCCTCAATACTTATGTCAGAATCAAATCCGGTGTCCGGAAGTAAGCTTTCTTCGTTGCTTGGTGTATCACGACAAATCATAGTTCAGGATATAGCCGTGCTCAAGGCATCCGGATACGAAATACTTTCCACTCATTCCGGTTATGTATTGAGGGAGTCGCCCCTTGCAGAAAGAGTTTTTAAGGTTCGGCATTCAAGTTTACAGACCGAAGATGAGCTTTCGCTTATAGTTAATATGGGTGGTACCGTTGTAGATGTTTATGTGTGGCACAAGGTGTATGGCAAAATAAAAGCAAATCTTAATATTTTTTCAGAATTAAGCATTGAAAAATTTATGGAAGGTATAAAAAGTGGTAAATCCACAGAGCTTATGCACATAACCGACGGCTATCATTATCATACTGTCAGAGCAGAGTCAAATGCGGTGCTTGATGCAATTGAAAGCGAGCTTGTGTGCAGAGGCTACATTGTTCCGGAAATATGATAAGTCACACTACATTTTTTGAGATTCCCCATTATATATAAAGCTATTTATCCGGAGAACAGAATACTGTTTAAAAACATGTTATTTTTAAAAATGAAATTGATTGGTTGATAAATACGGATTTATCGGTGAGATGTGAGCGTGATGCAAAAGGCCGACAGCATATGTTATCCATGGGTATAACTCATATATTTTTTCTCCGTTAGGGCTTCGGAATGTCCGCCTTTGGCTTCCATTCCTGCAGGTTCACTTCGAAAAAAATATGAGTCATACCCATGCCGCTTGGGAGTTTCATCTTTTTTGCCTTTTGCTTTAATTTTAGAGTAAATGACAAATACGGATTTATGTGTGAGTCAGCAAAGCTGACTCACAATGAAGCACGTGCTTAAAGCACGCATGAAGTTTATGCTTCGCATAAATGAAGTATGACCTTCGGTCATATGAAGTTTTCGCTGAAGCGAAAATTATGGAACAAAGTCGCCATAGCGACTTTGAACCTGAATGTTTGCCTTTGGCAAACACTTCATAGGACGTTAGTCCTGCTTCATTAAGGCGGAGCCTGACTTCATATCAGCGTAGCTGATGCTTCATTATTTTGATTTATTGAGCAACTGCTCGATAAATCAAAATTT
>JAZSMR010000085.1:0-14327 GCA_045535965.1 Acutalibacteraceae bacterium | reverse complement strand
GATCCGTCAGCAGTTGATTATGTTACTCTTTATTGCACGGATAAAGGTAAGCTTACCGTGTTTGACGAAAGTGCAATGGGTAATATAAAGGAATTTACCAAGTCTATCAAAGAGGGCAGTGAGATAGTAATAACCGGAGATGAATATGCAAACATCTACGAGCAGGATAAGGGTATGAATATCAAATGGTTCTTATCGGAAAACTATATTAAAGAGCTTGATGAGAATACAGCTCTTTCAGAAATCAGCGACACCATCACAGGTAAGATAACTTACACAGACGGCACTGAAGAACTTTTCACAATCACTCTTAATTTTGATGATGAGGGAAAACTTGCAACAACATACAACTGCAATATCGCTTATTATCCTATTGCGGAATAAATAAAAACGGCGGGATAAAACCTGCCGTTTCTTCTTCGGTGTGACGCGTACTAACCAACAACCAAAGGCGACCGCAAAGGCCGCCCTAACTCTTCTTATTCACCGAATATAAACGAGAAAACATTCTTGAAATATTCCACAATCTTCTGCCAGAAGGTAAGGGGAATCACTATCTCCGGCATATCACCGAGAGGCTTGTCTGCTTTACCTAAGTCTAAATCCTTGAGGACCTTGAGATACTCAGCGGCAATGACATAGTGTCCTGCCTCGTTGGGGTGGATCCGGTCGTCCTGAATGTAATCCGTGTGCCCTACAAAGGGAGTGTAAACGTCAACGATAACGTATGCGCCCTTTCTCTCTTCTGCAATCTTTCTGATGTTGCTGTTAAGCAGGTCAACGGCGTACTGGTAAACCTTGCCGAGGATATCGTCTCTCGGGTTGTAAAGAGTCTGCACCATAAGCTGTGCATCGGGATTGATAGCCTTGATTTTGTCAAGTGCAAGACCGAAATCCACATAGAACTCTTCGGCGGTTTTCTCAACAAGATCGTACTTTCTGAAAATAAGAGCATCTATTATCATCTGGTAAAATCCGCCTAAAAGGAAGTTGTTACCGCCGATTGATACCGCGATTATGTCCGCCTCGGCAACGTCCTTGATAACTGCTTCCTCCTGGAGACGCTTATTCAGATTGTAGGTTGTGTGACCGCCTATAGCGTGGTTTACATAGTCATAGCCGTTAGCGTCTGCAATGATTTGTCCGTACCCGAGAGCGTACCAGTCAGCAGGCTCCTCACCGAGACCGAAGCCCTGAGCGATAGAGTCGCCCAAAAGGACAAACTTTGTATTCTTTGCTTCCTCGGCAGCAAGGGCAGGTACGCCGATAGTGAGTGCCATAATTACCGCAAGTGCTAATGAGATGATTTTTTTCATGATTTTCTTCCTTTCGTGTGTTTGTTATAAAAAGTATATACCTTCTTGTGCACCCAAGTCAATAAAGAAGTATTAAAAAAAGGCAACCTTTTGTTTTTCAGGTTGCCTTGATTTTTTTGTTTTGCGGAGCTCTGCTCCACACCTCGCAAACTTTTGAAAAAGTTTGACAAAACTTTACTTGCTTTATCAGTCCATATACTTTTCAATAATCTTTACTGCGTCAGCAAGTGTTTCAATGTTCATAACCTCACGGTCAGGAATCTCTACATCAAACTCATCTTCAATTGCAACTGCAATGTTAATAAGCTCAAGTGAGTTGAGACCAAGCTCGCTTCTGATGTTTGTGTCAGCGCTGAGCATATTGGGGTTGATATCAACATATCTGCAGATTACTTCAATAAGCTTTTCAAGCATAGGTTTTCCCTCCTTCTGATAATCTTTTATGGGTACCGATTGTTTTATGATCAAACAGTAGTCTTTTTAACTGCATAAGTATCGATTACCTTCTGACGGATAACCTTTCTTGTGGAGCTCTTCTCGAATTCCTTGAAGGATACATATACGTTCTGTACCTTGCGGTATGAAGGCTGTCCCTTGTTTGAATCAGCAACGTCAGCCTTGACCTTAGCGATAATCTCTTCTTCGGACATACCTGCAAATACGGGATCTTCCTTTTCAACGTAAACAGCAGCAGCCATTACGGTGTTTTCCTTGTCGCCGAACTTAACGATATCTTCGAATGCTACAACCTCGTGAGCGTAGAGGAGACATTCCATAATGTTACTTTCAACGGTTTCGGGGAAGATGTTTTCGCCGTTGGGAAGAATGATGATGAACTTCTTACGGCCTGTGATGTAAAGGTCGCCGTCTTCGTCGAGTCTGCCGTAGTCGCCTGACTTGAACCAGCCGTCCTCTGTGAATGAAGCTGCTGTAGCTTCGGGATCCTTGTAGTAGCCCTTGGTGATGTTGTCACCCTTGAGGAGGATTTCACCGATGCCGTCTTCGTCGGGATTGTCAATCTTGAACTTAGCTCTGGGGAATGCCTTACCTGCTGAGAGAGGCTTCTTTCTGCCGTTGTTGTGAAGAGTAACTGTGGGTGAAGCTTCTGTCATACCGTAACCGCCGATAATATTGAAGCCGAGCTCACTGAGACTCTTGATATGGTCAGCTCTTGCAGGAGCGCCGCCGCATGACATTGTGGGGAACTGACCGCCGAAGTTTTCGGAAATCTGCTTAAATACGATAGGTCTGATGTCGATGCCGATGTCGAGAAGCTTGTTGCTGATCTTAACCATCTTGCGCATGATATCAGCCTTGCCTCTTGCTTCAGCCTTTGACCAGATACCGTTGTAGATAGCTTCGAGTACAAGGGGTACAACAGCCATAGCGTTGGGTCTGAATTCGTTGATGTTGGGAAGAATGTTCTTAAGGCTGTCGTTGATATAGATGATACCGTTCATATAGATAGCTGTCATAACACTGCATGAAAGCTCATAAGCGTGGTTCATAGGAAGAATTGACATAGTTGAAAGCTCAGGGCTGAGGAAGTCGATAACACCCTCAACATTTGAAGCAAAGTTGTAATGTGAAAGCATTACGCCCTTGTTTGTACCTGTTGTACCTGAGGTGAAGAGGATAGCTGCAAGATCGTCCTTCTGGGGTGTGAAGTCGAGGAAATCTCTGTTGCCCTTCTTGAGTTCTTCTCTGCCGAGCTCAGCGAGAGCGTCGATAGTCATAAACTTGTCGGCATCGCTCTTACCACTCATAAGGAATACCTTCTGGCATCTGTCGTCGTTCTTCAGGTGAAGAGCAGCTGTATCAATGTAGGTTTTGCTTACGAAAACAGCTTCAGCGTCGCCCTTTGAGATAAGCATGCTGATATCCTTGTCGGGAAGCTCCTTGTCGATGGGTACTGCAACGCCTCCGCCGCAAACGATAGCGAAGAAAGCAACGATCCAGTTGTAGGAGTTTTCACTTACGATAGAAATGTGCTTGCCGCCAAGGCCGAGAGCGTAAAGACCTGTACCTACTTCTCTTACCTTGTCGTGGAATTCCTTTACGGTGTAAGCAACGGGCTGCTTCTTGATCTTTTCAACAACAGCTACGTTAGGGCCGAAGGCTTCACTTCTTGTGAACATGTCTTTGATTGTGCCGAGAGGTCCCATAAGATGGATCTCGTGGCGGAGTTTCTTGAGAGCTTTAATCTCTTTCTTTGTCAGTTCAATGTGCATTTCTGATTCTCCTAATATTATTTATTATTGTGCAGTATCCTTTACTGCTTAGTTACTTAATTGCGTTTTTATTCGCTGCACATATCAAGCAGCTCTTTCATTGTGATCTGAGGATTATCAATACCTGCCATAACCACCTTCATGCAGTTTTTGTGGAGAGCCTCGATATCCTCTTTCTTTGAAAGCTTGATTCTGTACATATAGTTAAGGTTGATGCCCTTATCCTTGGGGTCGGGTGAACAGATAGTATAAAGGGGCGTGAAGTATCTGCCAAGGTCATAGGTCCTGAAGTCAAACTTGAAGTCAAGCTTCAGACCCATACCGTCAAGGTCTATAGGAATGGGAATCCACGAGAACATCATACAAGCGGGACCCTGGATAAGACTGTAATTATACATATCTCTTGACATATCACGGGCAGTGATATAGGGGTATTCGCTGTGACGGTAGAGGTTTGTTCTTACCTTTGTATATTCCTTGAGACCCTCTTCGAAGGTTGCAGTTTCGGGGATAATGGTACGCACCTGGATGGGCTGAACGAGACAGCCGCTCATTTTCTTTTCCTTTACTGTTGCTCTCTTTGAGCAGGTTGCCATCATAAACACGTCATCTGTTCTGTAGTTGATAGCGGAGCAGTGAGTGCGAAGACCGAGCATAAAGAGGCTTTCGGGAGCGATGAGACGTTCCTTGCAGAAAGCGAAGATTTTAGCTGCATCCTCAGTGCCGATGTGTCCTGTAATCATATTGCACTTGTCCAACAGGGGATTATATGCAGGGGGCACGCGAAGGTCGGGATTCTTCTTTTTCTTTCTGTATTTTTCAAGGAAAGCAGGACCGTGTACGCCGGCATAGAAGGGTTCACCGCCGTATTCGAAATACTCACGGTAAAACTTTTCGTGTTTTTCCATTTTCTTCTCGTTGCCGAGTCTTTCCAGTTCCTCTTTTATGTACTCTTCATAGGAAGCAAGGGGGTCGGGCATTTCGGTGCCGTTTTTGAGAGCTCTGTATACGAGTATGAGGTCAACATAGAAAATCATTGCACCCATAGCGTCCATATTCAGGTGGCTGACGTTAAAGTAGATACCGTTGTTGCCGTTTGCGTTTTTGTAGAAATAAATTCTGAAGTTCTGACCCTTGTCAAATCTTACAGGAGTCTGAGCGTCCTTTGCAAAGAACGCTTCCTGCTGCTCTTCGCTGCGGAAATACTTATAAGGTACTTTGCTCATTCTGAACTCAGGCAGGAAATACTGCTTGAGCTGCTTGTCCACCTTTATAAATCTCAGACGAAGTGAGTCGTTACGCTGAAATTCAATGTTCAGTGCCTTTGTCAGCAGTTCGAAGTTCATATCCTTGTCAACACTGAAAGATGTAGGAATCTGAGAAATCTGCTTACTGAAGGTGTATTTGAACATAAGGTACATAGTCTGCTGAGAAGGTATAAGGTCGTACAAAACCTCAGGTGTTGTCTTCTTCATATTACTGACCTTCTTTCAAATATGATAGTAGAGTAAATGTAATGTTACACTTTAACCATTATATTATATTAAATTAAGAAAGAAAAGTCAATGATTTTTCTGAGATTTAGAGCTGAAAATAAGACACAATGTATCAATTTTACATAAAAATCATACTATCACGAATTGGTTCAACCAAGGTTACTGATTTACTAACATAGTATTAACAAACAAAAAAACAAGCCGGCATACCCGGCTTGCGTGAAAATTATAATACCTTTGACAGAAAATCCTTGGCTCTTTCGCTCTGCGGATTTGAGAAGAACACCTCGGGTGTACCTTCCTCGACGAAGCGACCCTCGTCCATAAACATAATTCTTGTGCCCACTTCTCTTGCAAAGCCCATTTCGTGGGTAACAACAACCATTGTCATACCCTGGTTAGCAAGGTCCTTCATAAGCTCGAGTACTTCGCCTACCATTTCAGGGTCAAGAGCTGATGTAGGCTCGTCGAAGAGAATTACATCGGGGTCCATAGCAAGGGAGCGTACAATAGCAACTCTCTGCTTCTGACCGCCCGAAAGACTTGAGGGATAAGCGTCGGCTTTATCTTCGAGACCGATTCTCTTGAGAAGCTCCATAGCTCTCTCATAAGCCTGCTGCTTTATTTCTTTCTTGGTGGCAGGGCCGTTGTAATCGGGGTTTCTCTTATTCTTTTTAAGGTTTTTGATGCCCACATAAACGGGAGCCATCATGATGTTTTCAATAACCGTTTTGTTATTGAAAAGATTGAAGTGCTGGAAAACCATTCCCATTTTCTGACGGTGGATATTGATGTCTACCTTGGGGTCTGCGATGTTTTCACCGCCGAAGATTATAGAACCGCTTGTAGGGTCCTCCATACAGTTAAGGCAGCGAAGGAATGTGCTTTTACCTGAGCCTGAGGGGCCGATAACAACTACCTTTTCGCCTCTTTTGATTGTGGTGGTGATATCCCTGAGTACGTGATTGTCGCCGAAGGATTTGCAAAGATTAACGACCTCTATCACTCTTACGCAGCCTCCTTTCCATAACCTTGATGAGAAGTGTGATAATGCAGACAATTACAATATAGATAATCGCCATAGCGAGATAAGGCACCATATATTCGTAAGTACCTGAGCCGATGCTCTGGAAAGCAAGGTATAAGTCCTTTGCGCCGACGAAAGAAACAACTGATGTCTCCTTTACAAGGGCAATAAACTCGTTGCCCATTGTGGGGAGGATGTTCTTGACAGCCTGAGGAATAACTATCTTGAGCATTGTTGTGCCGTAGCTCAGACCCACGCTCCGTCCGCCTTCCATCTGTCCCGGGTCAACGCTGAGGATACCGCCGCGCATAATTTCTGATATGTAAGCGCCGCTGTTGAGACCGAAGACGGTAATTGCAACGACTACCGAGGACATCTTGATGCCCATAAGAGGGAGCATAACATAATAGAAAACAAGGAGCTGTACCACCATGGGAGTGCCTCTGAAAAGACCTACATAGAAGCTGCAGAACTTATCCATTGCCCTGACGGTAGCCTTATATTTCGGCATAACCCTTATTGTTGCAATAAGAGTACCGATTACGATACCGATGAGAAGACCCATAACAGCTATAATCATAGTGTTCTGAAGGCCTGTCAGAACCTCTTTATAGCCGCCCTTATTTATAAGGATATCAAGGAACTTCTCTACTTTAAACATAAATCCGTTCATATAAATATTTCCTTTAACAGTAACAATGCCTTACTTTAGGGGAGTAAGGCACTGCGTATTTTATTTTGTAAGTTCTCAGCCGATAGCGTTGAAGTTTTCAACGATACGTACTGCGGGGTCAGCATCGATCATAACATAGTCGATGTTGCCGTTGAGAAGGTCCTGAACAGCAAGAGCACCGTTGTCGTAACCCTTGGGCTGAACATTGAGACCGTCAAAGTCCCAGTCAGCGTCGCCGTTTACATAGAAGTCAGCTGTTGTGCCGTTCTGATAACCAACTGTCTTTGTGCCTTCGCTTGCATTGAGTACAGCATCAACCGAAGCAGCGTCTGTGCATGCATCAAATGTTGTATCGTCAGCCTTTACGATGAGCTTCTGATAAGCGCCGTAATATGAGTTTGAGAAGCTTACTGCTTCCTTTCTCTTTTCTGTAACTGTGAGACCTGCCATAGCGATGTCACACTTGTGTTCACCGACTGAAAGGCAAACTGAGTCGAACTTCATATTGTTGATAACGAGCTCTTTGCCGAGTTCTTCAGCAAGAAGTGCAGCGATTTCCATATCGATGCCGTAGTATGAGTCGCCTTCCATATATTCGAAGGGAGCGAATGCAGCGTTTGTAGCAACTACAAGCTGATCCTTTGCGGGGTCTTCTACTGCTGACTTGACAGCTGTGGGTTCGCCGTCACCGAAATACTTATTGCAGATTTCGTCGAATGTGCCGTCTGCCATAATCTTGTCGATGAATTCGTTTACGTCCTCGAGAAGCTCGGGCTGATTCTTGTCAACGCCGAAAGCGTATTCTTCTTCTGTAAGGTTAATGTCGATGATTTTTACTTTGTCTGTGGGTTCGTCTGTGTTACCGCCGCAAGCTGCAAGAGCGAAAAGCATAAGAGCTGCGAGAGCGATTGCTAAAAACTTTTTCATTGATTTTTACCTCCGTAAATTTTACACTTTTTATTTGCTTGGCTATTTTAGCACTATAATAGTATAAAGTCAAGCCTATTTGCATTTTTTTACAAAGTCTTGGTATGAAATCTGCATATTTATTAGTCTGTGCTCAGATTTATACCACTGTCGTATGCGAAAATATGAACCTTATTGCTTTTTATGCCGAAGGCAGTTTCTTCGCCCGAAGCCTTCTGAATAATATGCGGTGACTTCGCCGTTATGAGTGTGTCGCCGTATTCAATATAAATGTATGCTTCACTGCCGAGGTTTTCCTGGACCTTAAGAGTACCCTTTAGGTTGTCGCCTTTGGTTTCTGCGGTTATGTCCTCGGGTCGTATGCCGATTTTCACTTTTTCGCCGATATGACTTTCCATTGCGCCTGTGATTTTGTCCGTCGGTATAATGTCATTGCCCACTCTCACATAAAATCCCTTTTCATCTCTTTCGAGAGTACCCTCGAGGAAATTCATAGAGGGTGAGCCGATGAATGACGCCACAAATATGTTGGCAGGCTTGTGATAGAGATTTTCGGGGGTATCCGTCTGCTGGACGACACCGCTGTCCATAACCACAATTCTGTCACCCATAGTCATAGCTTCCGTCTGGTCGTGAGTGACGTATATAAAGGTTGTGCCCAGACGCTTGTGAAGAAGAGATATCTCCGTGCGCATCTGAGTGCGGAGCTTTGCGTCAAGGTTGGAAAGAGGCTCATCGAATAAGAAAACCGCGGGGTCTCGGACAATAGCTCTGCCGAGAGCGACACGCTGTCTCTGACCGCCTGAGAGTGCCTTGGGCTTTCTGTTAAGGAGATGCTCGATGTGAAGTATCTTCGCCGCCTCACGTACACGGGAGTCGATTTCTTTCTTGGGTACCTTCCGTCGCTCGAGGGAAAATGCTATGTTTTTGTATACGGTCTTATCGGGATAGAGAGCGTAGGACTGAAAGACCATAGCTATATCTCTGTCCTTTGGCTGGACGTTGTTTACGGGTCTGTCGGCGATATAGATTTCTCCGCCGCTGACAGTTTCGAGTCCTGCAATCATACGAAGAGTGGTACTCTTGCCGCAGCCTGAGGGACCTACCAATACAACGAACTCCTTGTCGGGGATAGTCAGGTCAAAATTATCAACGGCCTTATAGCCGTCGGAAAAAACTTTGCTTACGTTGCTTAAAGTTATTGATGACACGATAAAAACCTCCGGTTTTTAAAATTAGCAATTAGCAATGAGAAATTAGCAATGAGGTCGCGGATTTGAGAAGTGCAGTCAGTGGGGTTTGCTCCGCAGAGAAAAGCTTCTCAAAACAGGAAACGAGCAAATTATAAGAGATGACTTTCAGAAAGTTGCCTCTTGACTTTTTGTGATTGGCGGAGGAGGACTTTATTTTTTGTATGGGGTTGAACGGATAAAATCCGGAGCGAAGCGACCCTTATTGCTAATTGCTAATTACTCATTGCTAATTATCCCTTCACTGCCCCTGCAACAACGCCCTTGATAATGTGCTTCTGACAAAGCAGATAGAAAACAACTATAGGTAATATTGAAAGCACAAGCATCGCCATCATAGCACCCATATCAATAGAGCCGTAACCGCCTCTGAGATACTGAATAGCAATAGGGATAGTCTTATAGTCACTGCCGATGACAAGATAGGGCAGGAGATAGTCGTTCCATATCCACATGGCGTTGAGAATTGCTACAGTAATTGTTGTCGGCTTCATAAGAGGGAACACTACAAGAAAAAATGTCCTTATGGGTCCGCAACCGTCAATCATTGCCGCTTCCTCTATTTCTATGGGTATGCCCTTTACAAAGCCGCTGAACATAAAGACACTCAGACCCGAACCGAAGCCGAGGTATATGATAATGAGTCCCCAGGGGTTGTCGAGACTCAGCAGGTTTGCCATTTTAACCGTAGTGAACATCACCATCTGAAAGGGTACTACCATAGAGAAAACGAAGGCGTAATAGCTGAATTTCGTGAAGCGGTTTTTCACTCTCGTAATGTACCAGGCTGTCATTGAGGTGAAAATCACTATCGCGCCAACAGAGAGCACAGTTACAAAAAGGGAAGTTACAAAGGCTGAGAAAAATCCCGTTTTTGCAAGACCCTCGGTATAGTTTCTAAGGTTTGCAAAGCTTTCAGCAGTGGGAAAGGTAAAAGGCTCTGAGCTGATATAAAGGTTACTCTTAAAGGAGTTCATCAGCACTATGAAAACGGGGAAAACAAATGCCGCCGAAACAAGAAGCAGGAGAATGAAGGCTATTATATTTCTACTCTTTTTCACGCTTCAACCTCCCTTTTTCTTGTGAATCTCAGCTGAATGAGAGATATTACAGCCAGCAGCAGGAAGAACACAACTGCCTTCGCCTGACCGATACCCTGAGAGCCTACAGCACCGTAGAAGGTCTTGTAAATATCCAGAGCCAGCATTGCCGTCTGTCTTGAGGGCGCACCGTCTGTAAGGGCAAGGTTAGCGTCAAAGAGCTTGAAAGCGTTGGTGATAGTGAGAAACAGACAGATAGTCACCGAGGGCATAACCATAGGTATAATCACGTGTCTTAGTATCCCGAAAGCACCTGCACCGTCTACCTTTGCCGCATCAATTAAGTCTTTCGGTATGTTGCCGATGCCTGCAATGTAAATAATCATCATATAACCTATCATCTGCCAGTTCATCAGTACCACAAGTCCCCAGAAGCCGTAAGACGGGTCATAGGTTATAGTGACACCCAACGAAGCGAGTACACCGTTGATAATCAGCTGCCATATATAGCCGAGAACGATACCTCCTATAAGGTTGGGCATAAAAAAGACAGTACGGAAGAAGTTTCTGCCCCTTATTTTGCCTGTCAGCAAAAGAGCAAGGGAAAAGGCAATAAGGTTTACGCTTATTACGCTTACAACCGTGAATTTCACCGTGAACCACAGAGCATTTCTGAAGTTACTGTCGGAGAAAGCTCTGATGTAGTTTTCTATTCCCGTAAAGGTGCTGTCGCCGACGGTAGTAAATTCGCAGAATGAAAGGTATATGCCGAGTATAAAGGGTATGAGAAACACTACGGCAAAGGCCAGAGTTGTAGGCAGGGCGAATATACCGTAGTATTTTTTCAGATTGTTTTTCATTGGTATACGCCTGCCTTTCTGAGTTTTATTTGCCTGTCGGCAAGTTTTATTTTGCCTATGGGCAAAGTGTTATTTGTTTCGCAAGTGTTATTCGCTTCGCGAGTTATAAATTATTCGTTGTTACCTGAGGTTTTGGCGTTCTGATAAGCCTCTTTGATTTTCTCTGCCGTCTCTTCCCAGGGTGCAGAGCCCTGTGCATATTCTAAAAGTGCACTGCCCACTTCGTCCTTGAATGCGATACCCGGGAAAGCCGTAAACGCCCAGGGTACTGAGTCGATATCCTCTTTGTTTGACCAATAGAGAACTTCGTTGGCAAGAGGATCTTTCAGTGAAGCATCGGATAAGGTTTTAAATGGTGTTACAAAGCCCAATTCTTCGCTTACATATCTCTTGCCCTTTTCCGATGAAAAGAGCCAGTAAAGGAAATCCTCGGAAGCCTTTCTGTTTTCTTCGGAAGCCTTGGCGTTTATAGCGAGATAGTTTTCCGTACCGATGCAAAGTCCCTGGTCCGTTTCATCGTCGAGTCCCATATAAATGGGAAGCATTTTGATTTTATCTGCCTTTACGGTGTTGCCCTCAGTGGAGCTTATTTCACTGTATGCCCATGAGCCGTTCTGTACCATAGCCGCTTTACCCAGAGCAAATTCAGCCATTGAGTCGTTTACACTCTTTGAACCGGACAGCTTTTTATCGGTGACGGAATTCATAAGATAAAGGTCGAAGATGTTTTTGAAATTCTTGCTGTGTGTGAACTTGAATTCCTCGTCGCTGAGACCTGCAAGAGTACTGTTTTCGTAGTTATCCAGCTCGTCAAATTCCTCGTGATAGGGGATGTTCAGAAGGTGAGTATTCCATCTCCACTGATTGCCCGGTGAAAATGATGTTGAAGCGAACACACCGTCAATGCCGAGAGCTTCTTTATTCTTTGTCATATCCTCGACTATAGCCTTAAGCTTGTCGAAGGTGTTTATCTGCTCCATAGAAGTGAAGTCAGTAGCCTTACTATCAAGGGCAAAATATTTGTCAGTTATCTCTTCGTTATAGATAATGCCGTAAGCCTCAATAACATAGGGAATACCGTATACTCCGCCCTCTGAAGTAATGGCAAGACTTTTATCGGTGAGAATGGAATAGAGCTTTGTATCCTTTAAGTCGGCGCAGTAGTTTTTCCAACCTTGATAGCCAACGGGGCCGTTTAGCTGAAATATAGTCGGGGGATTGCTCTTGGCAATTTCCGAGGTGAGTGTCTGCTCGTAAGTGTCGCTTGCTGCAGTTACAACCTTGACTCTTACGCCTGTTTCGGTTTCATATTCCCTTGCAATTTCTTCATAGACCTTACTGACCTCGGGCTTGAAGTTGAGGAAATACACCTCACCCTTTGCAGTCTGCACATCACTCTGAGACTCAGAGGTGGAAGAATAGTCATTGGTGGTTACCTTGCCGTCGTTACCTCCGCAGGCGGCAAAGGTCAGTATGAGGGCAAAGACACTTAAAATGCTGATGAGTTTTTTCATTTTCATTCCTCCGGAATTCTGTTGTAGATTTTGGTGTATGATAAGATTTTTTCTATAAGATTTTTTGACAGTTCACCGTCTTTTATACGCCACTCCCAATTTTTTCCTGATACACCGGGAGTGTTTATCCTGCCGCCGCAGCCCACCTTAAGCCAGTCCTGCAAGGGGATAACGGCTCTGTCAGCCACAGAGGAAAAAGCACCTCTTATGAAATAATCCCCGAGAGTATATATAGACGGTGCACCGAGATAGTCCATAGCCCGTGTCAGAGTAGCCGAGTCGCTTCGGCAAATCCACCCGAGTGCTGTGGGTGTGTCGTGTGTGCCCGTATAGACTACACAGTTTCTTATGTGGTTATGGGGGAGATATTCGCTGTTCTGTTCGTCAAAAGCAAAGAGAAGCACTTTCATACCGTCAAAGGTGCTTTCCCGAAAAAAACGTCTCGTGTCCTCGGTAAGAAAGCCTAAATCCTCGGCAATGATATCCAGCTTCGGGAAAGTCTCCCTCACCATACGGCAGAAAGAGAGTCCCGGGCCCTTTGTCCATTTGCCATCCTTGGCGCTCATTCCCTCTTTTACGCTGTAGTATTCATAAAAGCCTCTGAAGTGGTCGATGCGTATACTGTCGTAGAGTAGAGAGGCGTTTTTCAGTCGCTCTTTCCACCAACTATAGCCGTCAGCCTGCATTTTCCCCCAGTCATATACGGGGTTGCCCCACAGCTGTCCGTTTATATTGAAAGCGTCGGGCGGGCAGGCGGCAAGAGTATCCTCAAGAAACATCTTAGGAGAAAAATAGTAGTCGCAGCTGTCCTCGGCAGGGTAAATGGGCAGGTCGCCGATAATAGCGATACCCTTATCATTGGCGTATTTTTTCAGCTTTAACCACTGAGTGAAAAACATATACTGAATTTTACTGTGAATACCTGCCGAACCTTTGACTGAAGCTATATCAGATGCGCTTTTGTATTTCCATTTTTTGTGGGAGGTCATACCGTTTCTTTCTTTGAGTGCCGTAAAGACCGCGTATTTTTCCAACCAAAAGCTTTCTCTTTCCTGAAAGGCAAGGTAGTCAGCATCATTGTCACCGATATACGAAGCCGCCTTTTTAAGTAGGGGAAGTCGGTTTTCATAGAGATAAGCGTAGTCCGCATAACCGGTGTTTTCGGCTTTGAAATCGCCAAGCTGATTTTTGGTTATGAGTCCCCATTCGAGTAGCACCTCAGGGTCGATGAAATATGGGTTGCCTGCAAAGACGCTGGGACTCTGATAGGGACTGTTGCCGTAGGATGTGGGAGTCAGGGGGAGTATCTGCCAGAGGCTCTGTGCCGAAGCACAAAGGAAATCCGCAAACTCAAATGCGCTCTTCCCGAGAGTGCCGATGCCGTAATCGCCCGGAAGGGAAAACACAGGTAAAAGTATACCGCTTTTACGCAAAATCTCACCGCCTTACTGTTTTGTAGTTATCTTGCCACGAAGACCAAAAATTATGCAAAAAACAAGAGAGAGGAATAATTAGCAATTAGTAATTAGCAATTAGCAATAAGGGTCGCTCCGCTCCGATTATAATAGCACCGCAGGTGCCACCATAGACTTGCCGTCCCTTTTAGGTAACTCCCCTGTCAGGCAATGTCATTAACTTAAGGAAAAAAGATTTGCTTCAGGTTTTCTGAGAGATAACATTTCATTTGTTGTTTGTTCAAGTATAAAAAAGCTGACCCGCTGCGGAAACAACAGACGCAGGCGGGCAGAAGCTTTATAAAAAGCAACTGAGTCAGGGAATCATAGTAAGTAATAAAAAAGCAGATGTTAAGGCGCTTCGTAGTCTGTTGTTGAAGGCGTACTAAAGGTATATCTAAAAAGGAAGAGGTAGTGTCAACAAAAAAAGAGTGCTTTGCTTATTACGCAAGTAACAAGGTTCTTGAGTGCACAGCACGAAAGGTTCTTACTTTGTCACTCCGGACAAAGTAAGTGCCCCCGCGGCATGAGCGGAGTAG
>JAZSMR010000154.1:0-18129 GCA_045535965.1 Acutalibacteraceae bacterium | reverse complement strand
AAAATTTCAGACGCTTCAGAAACCGTATTTTACATATATTCTCTCACCAAAGACTAAACAAAAATCAAGCAGCTGCTTGATTACAACTGCTTGATTGATAATTCTGTTTTAACTCTTTACCCCAACTATTGACAAAGAGCCGATAAAAGGTAGCAACCGTAAAAAAGTTGCTACCTGATTTTTCTATTCTGAGAATGTGAAAGAGTAAGAGCCTAGTTATAACTCCTGACTTATTCCACTCTTGACTCAAGCACCGTAACCGCACCCAAAATCTCAACCTTACCAAACCCGGCAGGGATAAAGAGACTTTCTCCCTTATAGAGAGTTACACAGGTGTCCTCGTGCATAACTACGCCGTTGCCCTCAAGTGCTACAAGAGACACGAAGGATTTTTCGTCAGCTATAATTTCAGCCTTTTCGGTGATATCAAGGCGTTTCATTGAGAATATGTCGCACTTTGTAAGAAGGGTTTCCTTATATGTACCCTTGTCGATTGTTTCACCAATAGGCTTACCCGAAGCATCCAGCGCCTTGGTTGAAGTTACATCGAGAGCCTTTTCAACGTGGAGCTCACGGGGCTTACCGTTCTGAAGTCTGCCGTAGTCATAAACACGGTAGGTCGTATTGGAATTCTGTTGTACCTCTGCTAAAAGTATGCCCTTACATATAGCGTGAAGAGTACCTGCTTCAATAAAGAAGATGTCACCCTTTTTAACCTTGACTCTGTTAACGTAGTCGGTCAGAGTGTTTTCTGCTATGCTTTTTCTGAACTCCTCTTTGGTTATATCTTTCTTAAAGCCGTAGATAATCTCGGCATCCTCGTCGCAGTCCATAATGTACCAGGCTTCGGTTTTACCGTATTCGCCCTCTACACGAAGAGCATATTCATCGTCAGGATGCACCTGAACTGAAAGATTATCCTTGGCATCGATAAGCTTTATGAGTATTGGGAAGTTTTCATATTTTTCGCAGTTAGTACCGAGATAGCCCTTCCCCTCATTTTTAAGCACATCGCTGAGAGTTCTGCCCTTGAAGTCAGTGTTTTCTATTGTACATTCGCCATCACCGTGACAGGAAAGCACCCACGCCTCAGCCTGTCTGTCGGTAAAGGACACCATCTCGAATTCACGTGACAGACGTGTACCGCCCCAGATATAGTCTTTTATTGTAGGTAAAAGCTTAAGAATCTTCATTTTAAAAGTCTCCTTATCATATTTCATCTTCATTTATTATATTATTTATTATTAAAGCTGTCAATAAAATTTTCCTTTTCACGGAGGTCTCTTATATGTACACCAACCTGACTCCAATGATCATCGCCCTTGCCATAGGTGCTGTCATGGTGCTGACCGCCTTAGTAAAATCTAAACGCTTTTTCTCTTATCTGATACTTTCCGTAATATCGGGTATCGGCTCACTTTTCGCCGTAAATTTACTCTCGGAAATAACGGGAGTGAGCATTGCACTTAACTACATAACTTTATCTGTCAGCAGTATTTTCGGTATATCGGGAGTCATTGCTCTTGTACTTGCAATTTAAGAAAGAGAAGCTTCTATGCCTGCCGCAACGGCACTCGCAAGCTTTTGCTGATTTCCTGAATCTATGAGTTTGAGACATTCGTTATCGTTGGTGATGTATCCCGTTTCAATAAGCACCGAGGGACAGTCCTCAAGTCTTGCGACGCTGAAGGGATAGTAAACTGTACCGTCGGAAACATCGTCATAAAGGTCGCTCTGACCGTAGTAAAGATTATTTTTGAATACAGCTAAGAGCTGATTGTAAATGCTGTTCGCCAGCTTATATGAGAAAGGCTTATAGTAATAAACCGATGTGCCGATTTTATTCTTATCCGTACTGCCGTTACAGTGAATTGAAACGAATAAATCAGGCCTAAGTGAACGCACCATTGCTTTTCTTTCTTCAAGCTCTACTGTAGTATCGCCGCCTCTTGTCATATAGACAGTTGCACCCTTTGCTTCAAGGGCAAGTTTGGTATAATAAGCCAAAGCATAGTTGACGTTGCTTTCGTAAACTCCACCGTTAAGACCGAGAGCACCCGGGTCGTTTCCGCCGTGGCCGGGGTCAAGGAGAATGACACTTCCTCTGAGAGTCTGAGGTTTATTATGAATAATGAGCGTCATATAACCGTTATCGTCATACTCAACACTGTAGCCGTAATACTGACCCGCAAAACGAAGAGGCATTGTAAGTGTAGCCGTGTCGCCGTTTACACTCCAGTAAGCCGAGGATATAACATCACTTCCGCTTGCATCAATATTACCGGTAGCTGCCGAGGTATGATAGAAGGTCATCTGAAGAGTATTCGCTGTAAACGATGTAACATTATATTTTTTGCCGTATGCCGAGTAGTAATTCTGAGGATTATATGTAAAGGCATAGGGTACTTTCCAATCGGTTTTAAGCTTGACTGTCAGCATTCCGCCGTAAGATGCCGAGGAAACTACGCTGACAGTGTTTTTATTAAGGCTCTGCTGAGGGATAAGCTGTACACACTCACGCTTTACTTTTCTTCCCGAAGAAAGCTCATAGAAATATACCATTTCGCCGTCATCTTCGTTATAGGCTTCGCTTGCCGCTGTCACATAGTCCACAGTACCGTAGATAAGCGGAGTGTAATAGGGCACATAGGTGTCGTCACCTGCAATAAGAGGCCAGGTATCAGCAAAGCTATTTGTTACAATACACATCTGATTACCCGTAAAGTCTGAGGTATTATGAGGTGTTGTTGTACCTGATGTCGGATTATTATATGAGGGTAAGGTTGTGAATTCATAGGCATCATCGGGCAAATCGGGGACATAGTTACCTGCTGAAAGCGATGTGGTGGACTGAGCAACAGTTTCGCTGACCTTTTCGGCAGGGTACACAGAAGCACCTGACATCTGCATAGAGCTTTCCCCGCATATAGCCGCAACTGAAATTGTTCCGAGAGACTCAATTTCTTCTTTTGTCTTGGGCATAGCCACTTTGACGGTGAAAGCCGTATAGCCTTCAGCTTCAGTGTCGGCAGGCTTGGCATCATATCTCTTTGTACCAACTCTGACAGTTACCTCTGCCTTGGAATAAGCCACGACGCTGATGAGAATTTTCTCTTTGGGTGAAACATATACCGAGCCTGATGGCGAAACAGAGTCTATGAGATTCTCGAGATACATTTCCTCCATAGAGGCATAAGTTTTTTCCGTTACAAATACATCTTCACCCCGGGAGTCTCCCGTAAATTTCACAACAAGAAAACCTGCGATTAAAACCGCAGTTACCGTAAGACAGATTATTATAGTGTTTCTTATCTTTTTCATTTCGTCTTTCCTTGCTTTAACGAGAAGTCAATGGTGATTATAGCACACTTTTGAGATTATTTAACTCTTTCTTTGTAAATGTTTCAGAAAAATTTATATATGAGCCGCTGTAAAGAGCAAAACCTTGACACGCCTTCTCTTTTATGAGCTTAACCTGACGGGAAATTATATTGCTGTTTTCCTGCCATTCGTTTTTCCCGTTTCCTGCAAATCCGTCTTCCTTTCCGCACTTATAAAGGGCAAGTCCCGGGATAAGAGCGACTTTTTCGCTGTCGGTTATCCTGAGCCAGTCCTCAAGACACTTTTCAAAAGGCAGAGTTTCATTCTCGAAGCCAAAATATATCTGAGGCAGGACTATATCACAGTAACCGCCTTTACACCATAAACTAACATCGGCATAAAGCTGACTGTTGTTTTTCTCTATATTTCCGCAAGGACTTACGGAAAAAATTTTATCTTCACCAAAGGATTTCACCTTAAGATATATCGCTGATATAAGGCTGTTTACGTTTTCACGCCGCCAGTCACCTAAGGATTTTTTACCGCCGTCTTTTTTGTACTTGTCGTGCTGCTTTTTGTCTTCAGCTTCTATCGTCTCAGGATAAAAATAGTCATCTATATGTATGCCCCTGATGTTGTACTTTGTCATAAGCTCCCCTACTCCCGAAAGAATAAGCTTCTGAGCTTTGAGAGAGGCAGGATTGAAATATGTACCCGTTGACAGAGCCATTATATCGTCTTTGTATTCCTCATAATATACACTGTCTTCCGAGAGCTTCCCACTGCTAATACGGTAAGGATTTATCCAGGCATGCACTCCAATGCCGTATTTTTCACTGACGGCTATAACAACCTCAAAGAGGTCGAAGTCCTCAGCTTTCTCAGCATAAACGCTCAGAGGGAAAAGCTCAGACTCATACATAGCATCGGCAAAGGGTCTTACCTGAACAAAGCAATCCGTTACACCGATTTCTTTCATATCCTTAAACAGTCCGTCTATGTAGCTTTCATAGGAGCTTTTTTCTTTGAGACTATCAGTTACATTAAGCTCACCGTAGGTAAGCCATGTGAAAATAAAAGAGTCATCGTCACTTATAGCTTTAGTGGTATTGTCAAGTTTACCGTCATAGGCAGCGTTTTCGTGAATATCCAAGGTCGGGTTATCTTCACTGGAGTGAATACCGCAGCCTGCAAAGCAAAGCAGTAACAGAATAAGAAGAATAATATATATAAGCCTTTTCATCGTGATTTTTCGGTGACTCCTTTTATATAATAAATTTCACTTGACAGACAGGGCAAAAGACACTAAAATATACTTAGAAGATATACGGAGGAAATAATTATGGCTATTTCTACAATCAACAAGCTCAACGTCACAGACGAAGATATATCAAATCCTGTCATTTGCCCCTCTTGCAGTAAAACCGTAGGTATGAGACTTTTCGGTGCCGAGGACAAATCAACCGTAGGTAAGCTTTTCCCCGAAAAGCAGAATATGGCTATTGCCGTCTGTCCTTTATGCTCAGCAGTTTATAAGGTTGCCGACAACTACTATAAAGAGAGAAAAAACGGCACATTTGTCACTATGACGGAAAAAGATCTCGAAGGTCTTGAGAGAAAATAATGAAGCACTATCTTCCTTTTATAGTTTATTTTCTTGCAGTTTCACTTATAACAGCACTCATTACAGCTATAGATAAATACAAGGCGAAAAAAGGTGCTTTCCGCATAAGCGAAGCTACGCTTTTCTTTTTAGCGGCAATCGGCGGAGCTTTAGCCGAGTATATGACAATGAAACTCATAAGGCACAAGACTCTTCACAAGCGTTTTATGATTGGTCTGCCTCTTATGATTATACTCCAGATTGTTGCGGTAATCCTCATTATAATGTTAATTTAAAGCAGAAACCCAAGGGCTTCTGCTTTTTTCATCAGCTCACACAAGGAATAAGTATCATTCCGTCTTTTTCAGTAACATCACCCTGCAAAGCGTTTTCGCTTTTTATCGCTGCCTTGGTAGTGTTATATTTTTTTGCTATACCCCATAAATCTTCACCTTCAGAACCAAAATACAAAGTCAGCGCCGCATCGTCGGCGTTTTTCTTCTCAGTCAGGACTTTTATATCCTTTACCGCTCTTATGCTTTCGCAGGCATATATATTATAAATCACACCTGTTTTCATTTTCACTTCCAGCTTATCCTTGGCAGTGATTTTCCATTCTATATCCCTCATCTGAATATGGAAGTCGCACTTGAGGTTTTCATAGCTTTCTTTCAGCTTACAGCTTATCTGAAAGTCGGCGTTTTTCTCCGTATAGGCAGGCGTGCCCTTACCGTCAACATAGAGAATACACAAAACAGCACTGCAATTTGCCTCGGCTTTATCTCCCTTTCCTTTCATCCTACCCGTAAGGTCGCTGCACCATATATGAAGCACAGAGGAAACATCAGATGGCATACCAACGGTGCTTGCAACAGTTTTCTGCTCATCGGCAGAGTGTACGGGTAAAGTGAACTCCTGAATAGTGTATTCGCTTTCGATATCGTGACTCGTACTGTAGCAGTCGTCGGTTACTTCGGCAGTTTTAACCTCACTGCATTTCACCATAGCACTACACTTGGCGGCTATTTCAAGCAGTGAGCCCTGAGAAGAGGAGTCTGCCTTTCTCTGTACGTTTATCTGTCTTACATTTAAAATAACATTGCAAAGGCTTTTTTCGTCAATACCGGGAATATCGATAATCTGACTTATGGGCATGGAATGAGTGAGCTTTTCCGTCTTACCCTCTTCGCTTTCGCTTAAATATAAAACTTCGGTATAAAGATTACCTTTGATAAGAAGCTTATCGGAAACCGCCTTTTTCGATTCAAGGGTAGCTCTCGCCGATACACCTAATATTTTACCTACTGTTGCTTTGCCTTGGGGCACCTTTGCCGTTTCTCCTAAATCGAACACCTTTTCCTTACGGCATATAAGATTTTCATAAGGCACCTGCTTTTCACGGCACTGTACTCCTTTACCCTCGGCTTTATGGGCAAGATATGTTTCCTTTTGTCCGTAGACCTTGAATATAACCGCAATGTTGCCCTCGACGCTGATTTTTCTCTGGCTTGTTGCCCTGCAATTGACATAGTTTGTCTTTGCCTCGGCACATAAAAGCGGATTTTCGGGCAGGTCTTTAATTACCGCAGAGACAGACAAGTCCTCCGCTGACTCATAGCAGTCAATTTTATCCTTATCGTTTACGTAAATAAGCTTGAGACTTACCTTGCCCGTAGCAGTTGCATTTTCCCCTGAAAGCGAAATATTGGTAATACCCGGACGCAAAACGCACTTGAGAATCCTTTTGATGTCACCGCAGTAATCGGGCAGGGTTATTTCCGTTTCAATGTTCTGCTGGGAGGATATTTCCTGCCACAGCTCGTCACAAATGAGCTTTTGCTTTTTAAGTTGGAATTCCATGAATATACATCTCCTTATTGCTTTTTACAACTAATATATATTCTTTCAGGCTTCTCTTTATGATTTTATCACTGATTTTCCCTTCTCGAGTAAAATGTAGTGAGGTGATTTTATGTCAGAATCTGTTTTTTATGCTTTTTGTCTGATTTTTGCTCTTGTAGGTCTTTATTATGCTTTTGAAAGTATTTACTGCTATTTTTTATGTGAACGCAACTGCCGTAACATCTACACCGTCATTTACCACTTCGAAGAGGAAGACACTCTCCCCGACAAGGTTTATTCGGCAATGCTTCTGAGCCGTCACAGTTCCTTCGGCAAAAGGCAGGTATATGTTGTTGATAGTGAATTTTCAGACCACATTAAGCTTAAATGTCAGCTCATCACCCAAGAAATGGGCACGGTACACTTTATAAAGAGGGAAGAATTAAGAGGATTATATAAAATTAACGCCGATAGTGATTGAAAAAGCAGGAGCATTTGTAGTATAATTAAGATCAATAAGTATTGAAGGACGTACCCATGAACGAAGAAATTTTAATTGAAGGTAACATCGAGAATATTGTTTACTCTAACCCTGAAAACGGCTACAGTGTTGTAGACCTTAGTGTCGAGGGTAAGCTTGTTACTGCCGTGGGCATTATGCCCTCGGTCTGCGTCGGTGAAAAAGTAAAGCTTCTGGGCGAATGGGTAAATCACCCCTCCTTCGGCAGACAGTTCAAAGCCGATAAGTGTGAGCGTACTCTGCCGAAAACCGCAGGCGATATGCTTCGTTATCTCTCGGGCGGTGCAATTAAAGGCATCGGACCCTCAACGGCAAGAAAAATCGTCGAGCGTTTCGGTGAGCAGTCCTTTGAAATATTGGAAAACCACCCCGAAGAGCTGGCTCAGATTAAAGGTATATCCCGTGACAAGGCTATAAGTATGTCCGAAAGCTTCAGGAGTCAGTTTGCCGTAAGAGAGGTAATTATAGCTCTCGAGCGCTTCAATATGAATTCTACCGAGTGCCTGAGTGCATACAAGGCTTACGGCAGTAACGCCGTAGAAAGAATAACTGAAAACCCGTATATCCTCTGCTCAGATAAGGTGGGACTCCGCTTCGAGCGAGCCGATGAAATAGCTATGTCATTTCCAATTCAGGTTAAGAGCGTTTTCCGTCAGAGAGCAGGCATAGTACACATATTAAAGCACAATCTCCGCAACGGTCATACCTGCCTTCCAAGAGCTAAAATCATTGCTCCGGCTTCGGAGCTTTTAGGCATAGACCACGATGAAGTCCGTACTGTAATAGATGAACTCATTGAAGATAAAGAGATAATAGAAGACTTTCTCGATGACAAGAGCTATCTGTTTCTGCCTTATGAATACTATGACGAAAAAGCCATAGCCGACAGAATAAAGGTTATGCTTCGCTTTCCGCCTGCATCGGGCAGAGCTCTTGACAAGGATATAGAAAACATCGAAAAAGAAAAAGGCATCGAGTTTGAAGAAAAACAAAAGCTTGCCATTACCACCGCCGTAACAAGAGGTCTCCTTGTCCTTACAGGCGGTCCGGGTACGGGTAAAACCACTGCCCTCAACGGTATACTTTCACTCTTTGAAAAGAGAAAGCTCCGCGTACTTTTAGCAGCACCCACAGGCAGAGCCGCCATGCGAATGAGCGAGGTGACGGGCAGACAGGCTAAAACTATTCACAGACTTCTTGAAACAGAGTGGTCAGACGGCGACAGACAGATTTTCACAAGAAATATCGAAAACCCACTTGAGGCCGATGCCGTTATCGTTGACGAGCTTTCAATGGTTGACACTCATCTTTTCGCCGCTCTTTTAAACGCACTTCCCTTAGGCTGCAGGCTCGTTATGGTCGGTGACTCGGACCAGCTTCCGCCCGTCGGGGCAGGCAATGTTCTTCAGGATATAATTGCATCGGAGCTTCTTCCTACAGTTTGCCTAACTCAGGTTTTCCGTCAGGCAATGGAAAGTTTCATTGTTACCAATGCACATAAAATTGTCGGCGGTGAATATCCGACTCTTGATGTGACGGATAAGGACTTCTTCTTCATGAACAGAGGCGATGTTGCTTCTACAGCCGATACGGTAACAGAGCTTTATGTCAGCCGTCTGCCTAAAGCCTACGGCTATGACCCTTTAACTGATATTCAGATTATATGCCCCTCGAGAAAAGGTCTTACGGGTACTGTCAGCCTTAACACTCAGCTACAGAAAATACTCAATCCCCCCTCCCGCGATAAAGAGGATATGGAAAGAGGCAGTAAGCTTTTCCGTGAGGGTGACAAGGTTATGCAGATAAAGAACAACTACGATATTATCTGGACTAAGGGCAAAGAGGTTTCAAGCGGCATTTTTAACGGTGATATAGGCAGAATTATCGCCATCAACCACAATGCCTCATTTATGAAAATCGACTTCGACGGCAGAATTTCTCTTTATCCCTTTGACAATATAGGTGAGCTTGAGCTCGCTTACGCAATAACGGTACACAAGAGTCAGGGCAGTGAATTTGACGCAGTTATAATGCCCGTATGCAGCGTAATACCTCAGCTGAGCTACAGGAATCTTTTGTACACTGCCGTAACAAGAGCCAAAAACCGTCTAATACTTGTCGGTACTCCTCAACAGGTAAGAGAAATGGTTGACAACGATAAAAAGACAAGACGTTATTCATTTTTAAAGCACTTGCTTTTAAAGGACTGATATGAAACTTAAAAGACTGATTAAAGGGATATTTCTCCCCGAAAGATGCAGAATATGCGGCAGGATAAAGCCTTTTATGAAGCCTTGCGAAAGGTGCAGAATTGATACAATTCCCATAAGCTCTCTCGCCTGTCCTGACTGCGGTCACGAAAAATGTATGTGCCATAGCGGAGCAAATGTAAACCTGCCTCATTTCACGGCAGTGTACTACTATCAGGGTCAGCTTAAGAAGAGTCTTCTTCGCTTTAAATTTATGAGTGAAAGCAACCTATGTCACCCTTTCTCTGAAGCTATGGCTAAGAGAATAACCGAGGTTTACCCCGGGGTGGATTTCGACGGAGTCTGCTATGTACCAATGACAAAAACCGACGAGAGAATCAGAGGCTATAACCAGAGCGAGCTTCTTGCAAAAGGAATTGCAAAAAGGCTGAATCTTTCTCTTGTACCCTGCCTTGAAAAGACTAAAGACACCCACGCTCAGAAGGACCTCACCGCTGAAGAAAGACAGCTCAATGTCAAAAACTGCTTCAAAGCAAAAGACAAATACAGCATATCAGGTAAGACTCTCATATTATGTGACGATATTAAAACAACAGGCGCAACCCTGAGAGAATGCAGCGATGCTCTTATGAGGACAGAAGCCAAAGATGTTTACTGTATCTGCCTTGCCATTACTCCCTATCTCGACTATACCGACCCATTCTGAGCCACTATTTACTATTGACAAAGACAGTAAAAAACAGTAGAATTAATCTTATAAAAACGAAGGAAGTGAAACAATGCCGGGACTTAATATTGCAATAGATTTAGGCACAAGCTCTGTAACAGCTTTTGTACAGGGCAAGGGCATTGTTTTTTCCGAAAGCACAGCTATATGCTATGACGCTTACGACGGTGAAATAATATGTGTCGGCAACAGTGCAGGAGAAATGTTTGAGAAGACTCCCGAATCCCTGATACTGAAAAAGCCTATCGCCGACGGTATTATTTCGGATTTCTCATCGACAGTGAAGATACTTTCTCACTTTCTCAGCGAGCTTTGTAAAAACAGCGTTTTCAGACCCAATGTAATTATCAGTGCACCAAGCGGTGTTACATCCCTTGAAAGAAAGGCCATTGTCGAAGCCGCCTGCTCTGCAGGTGCAGGCAAGGTCTATGTCATAGACGAGCCCATTATTTCTGCTTTAGGTGCAGGTCTTACTATTGACAATCCTCACGGTGTTATGGTACTGGATTTAGGTGCAGGCTCGGCTGATATTGCCGTTATCACTATGGGTACTGTCGCCTACTGCTGCTCTCTTCGCACCGGCGGCGACGCTATGGACGAGACTATTCTCCAATATGTAAAGAAGAATAAAGAGATAGACATCGGTCTTGCAACAGCGAAAAAGATAAAGCACACCGTAGGCTGTGCTCAGCACAGAAGTGAAGAGCTTGTAATGTTCTGCACAGGCAAGGACCATATAACAGGTATGCCCAAAAACTTTGAAATAAGCTCAAATGAAATATACGAAGCCCTCAAGGATATTATCGAAGAGATTTTCCGAGGCATCGTTGACGTTCTCGAGCAGGTACCTCCTGAGCTTTACTCTGATATATGCAGTGAGGGTATCATTATCACAGGCGGTCTTGCAAGGCTCCCGGGTATAGATAAAGAGCTGAGCAAGAGACTCACCATCAAGGTCTCTCCGGCAGCGGACCCTGAGCACTGCGCAGCTAAAGGCGCAGGCTTTATGCTTAAAAATATGAAAAAGCTTGAGGACCACGGATACAGCTTCCGTTCAAAGGAAAACGTTGACAGTTAGGAGTTATTAATGAAGCGAAGCTTCAATTTATGCCGTTAGGCAATTCATGGTGAAGCCAATTTATGACCTCAGGTCAATTCATTCCTGTCCGCACAGGGAACAGCTCTGCACTCTGCACTCCCACACAACTCCTAACTCCTAACTTTAAGAAGCGTCCCCGGTGCTCTTGAAGGCCGGGTAAGGAAGGATTCAAAACGGTTTAAGTACTACGGAACGCAGAGATATTGGAAAAGAGAGTTTATTCCACTGTAAAAGGTAACCAACCTTATTGCTGGTTACCTCAAAAACCTAGAGTTTATAAGGGTTCTGAGGTATTTGTAACCAAGGTAACTAAAAAATATATAAATTTGTTATTTTTAAATAGGTTAATATATAAATGTATAATCTCTGTAAATCTTAGTTACTTGGTTACCTGGTTACCCGGTTACACTTTTCTATCCTTAATCATCAGTAACAAAACATCCACCTTGACCTTTGAGGCTGAGGTGGATGTAGCTTTTTTTATTGATATGTTTTGCTGCGTAGCACCGTGGACGGTAGGAGTTAATGAAGCTTCGCTTCAATTCATGCCGTAAGGCAATTCATGGCGAAGCCAATTCATGACCGCAGGTCAATTCATTAAAAATGCAAAGTGCAAAATGCAAAATGCAAAATTAAGGGTCGCTTCGCTCCGATTTTATCCGTTTAAATATTGTAAAGTAAACCGCTCCTGTTCCGCCATTTTCAGTTATGAGTCAGGAGTTACTGACGAGGAAATAAGCCTTCCCTGGAAGGGAAGGTGGACGAAGTGACGGATGAGTCGAAGCCTCTCCTCTCAGGAGAGGTGCCCGAAGGGCGGAGAGGTCAATGAAGCGAAGCTTCATTGGTAACTCCTCACTAAATTCATAATTAATCTTTACTTTTTCCTTTTAATGTGTTACAATAAACCGATTATAAATCTCTGAAAGTAATGGAGGTATAAAAATGCTTTATACAAGTACAAGAGACAAAAGCGTAAAGGTTACTTCAGCTCAGGCTATTGCTCAGGGTATCTCAAAGGACGGAGGACTCTTCGTACCCGAAACAATCCCCGCTATTTCAAAGGAGTTCGTGGATTCACTCGTTGGTCTTGACTATATCTCAAGAGCCAAGAAAGTCCTCTCGCTTTATCTCACCGACTACACCGAAGATGAAATTGATATGTGTGTCAGCGGTGCTTATGCTGAGGGTAAGTTCAGTAGTGATAAGGTGTCTCCCATAAAGACTATCGCCGAAGGTAAAAATATTCTCGAGCTCTGGAGAGGTCCCACCTGTGCATTTAAGGATATGGCTCTTCAGCTTCTTCCCTATCTTCTCACAACTGCCGCCAAAAAGACTGTAGCCGATAAGACTATAGTTATTCTCGTTGCTACCTCAGGTGATACAGGTAAAGCGGCTCTCGAAGGCTTCAAGGATGTGCCCGGTACAAAGATAATGGTATTTTATCCCAATGACGGTGTAAGTCCTATGCAGAAGCTTCAGATGACGACTCAGGCAGGTGAAAACGTTGCTGTCTGCGCTATTAACGGAAACTTCGACGACGCTCAGAACGGCGTAAAGAAAATATTCACCGATAAAAAGGTTGCCGCTAAATTAGATGAAAACGGTATGATGTTCTCCTCAGCCAACTCAATCAACTGGGGCAGACTTGTTCCTCAGATTGTCTACTATATCTCTGCTTACTGTGACCTTATCGAAAACGGTACTGTCAAAAACGGCGACGAAGTAAATGTTGTTGTACCCACAGGTAACTTCGGCAATATCCTTGCCGCTTACTATGCTAAGAAAATGGGTATTCCCTTCGGTAAGCTTATCTGTGCTTCCAATGCCAATAACGTACTCACCGACTTCCTCAAGACAGGTACTTACGACAGAAACAGAAAGTTCTTTACAACAACCTCCCCCTCAATGGATATTCTTATTTCCTCAAACCTTGAAAGACTTCTCTATCATCTTTCAGGTGAAAACGATGAAACTATAAGAGAGTGGATGGGTCTTCTTTCAAGTGAAGGTAAATATACTGTATGTGACGGTGTGAAGTCCCTTATCCTTGACCTCTTTGATGCAGGCTGCTGTGACGATAAGCAGACGGCCGAGACTATCGCTTCTACATATAAAGAGGGCTATCTTCTTGATACTCACACTGCTGTTGCAGTCAAGGTTTATGATGAATATGTAAAAGCTACAGGCGACAAGAAAGAAACTATCATCGCTTCTACAGCTAATCCCTATAAGTTCTCGGCAGCGGTACTCGGAGCTGTTGCAGAAGTACCCGCTGACGCTGATGAATTCCGTCAGGTTGAGCTTCTTAAAGAGACAACAGGTGAGGAGTGTCCCCCTCAGCTTGCTACTCTCAAGGGTAAGACACCGAGATTTACCGACTGCTGCAACAAGGAAGATATGATAAATATGGTATATCAGATGCTCGGTATCTGATAAGAGGTGAACTCTTTTGTCAATATTTACAATAGCAGATACACATTTATCTCTCAGTGACGATAAGCCTATGGATATTTTCGGTGGCTGGCAGGACTATGCCCAAAGACTTGAAGCCAACTGGCGTAATCTCGTCAGTGATGAGGATACTGTGGTTATTCCCGGTGATATCTCCTGGGCTATGAGTCTCGAGGGTGCCGAGAAGGATTTCCGTTTCATTCACAATCTCCCGGGTAAGAAGATTATCCTCAAGGGCAATCACGACTATTGGTGGAACACCAAAAGGAAAATGGATAATTTCTTTACCGAAAAGGGTCTTGACTCTATCAGCATACTTCATAACAATGCCTTTAAGGTTGGTGACTATGTCCTTTGCGGTACAAGAGGCTGGTTTTACGATGCTGAAAAGAGTGCCGATATGAAGGTGCTTCTCCGTGAAGCTTCAAGACTTGAACGTTCTATTGAAGAGGGTAAAAAGTTAGGGGATAATCTGATAGTTTTTCTCCATTACCCTCCCGTTATGCAGTCTCAGAGATGTAATGAGATATTTGATGTATTGAAAAAACACGGTATAAAACGCTGCTTCTACGGTCACTTACATGGGGAATCCACCCGTCACAGTGTGAATGAAACAGTAGACGGCATTAAATTTTCACTGATTTCAGCAGATTTTCTTTCATTTTGTCCTCAATTAGTGGAAAAATTTTGAAAAAACTATGGAAATTTGAAATCAATGCTGATATAATATACGGGTTAAAATGCAAAGTGAGTGTATAATGCTCACGGATAGGAGTTTAGAAATGAGTTTAAAATCATCAAACAATGTTGAAACAAACGTTTACGCTCTCGAAATCGAGATCGATGCTGCTACCTTTGAAGCTGCTCAGAACAAAGCCTTCAATAAGCAGAAGGGTAAGATTCAGCTTCCCGGCTTCCGTAAGGGTAAGGTAACACGTAAAATGGCTGAAAACTTCTTCGGTAAGGGCTGGCTCTATGAAGATGCTCTTGACCTTTGCTTCGGTGAAGCTGTAGAGGATGCAGTTAAAGAAGCAGGTCTCGATATGGTAGGTACAAAAACAGCTGACGTTAAGGAAATCGGTGAAAACGGTGTTCTCATGACAGTTGAAATCTATGTAAAGCCCGAAATTGAAATCACAGAATACAAAGAGCTCAAGGCTCAGAAGAAAAAGGTAGAAGCAACTGATGAAGAGGTTGAGCAGAGACTCAGCGACCTCAAAGAGAGAAACGCCCGTCTTATAGTTGTTGAAGACAGAGCAGTAGCTGACGGCGATATTACAGTTATCGACTTTGAAGGCTTTGTTGACGGTGTAGCATTTGACGGCGGTAAGGGCGAAAACTATGAGCTTACAATCGGCTCAGGTCAGTTCATCCCCGGCTTTGAAGAGCAGATTATCGGCCATACTCTCGGTGAAGAGTTTGACGTTAACGTCAAGTTCCCCTCAGAGTACACTCCCGAGCTCGCTGACAAGGATGCTGTATTCAAGATCAAGCTTCACGAAATCAAGGTTAAGGAGCTCCCCGAGGTTGACGACGACTTCGCTCAGGAAGCAGCAGACTGCGATACAGTTGCAGACCTTATGAAGCAGATAAAGGAAGAAATCAAGACTCATAAGGAGCAGGAAAACGAAAAGGAAATCGAAAGCCAGCTTCTCGACAAGCTTGCTGAAAACGTAAAGGGTGAAATCCCCGAGGTTATGGTTGATAACGAAATTAACGGTCAGATCAGAGATATCGACTACAGACTCAGTATGCAGGGTATGAACTTTGAAACATATCTTCAGTATATGGGTATGACAGTTGATATGTACAAGGAGCAGGCTAAGGAAGCAGCTCTCAAGAACGTCAAGATCCGTCTTGCTCTTGAAAAGATTGCTTCTCTCGAAAACCTTGATGTAACAGAAGAAGATATCGAAGCTGAATATAAGAAGTTCGCTGAGCAGTACGGTATGGAAGCAGACAAGATCAAGGAAGTGGTTCCTGCTGACGGTCTCAAGGCTGATATGCTCAAGGAAAGAGCTATCAAGTTTGTTATTGATAACGCTAAGGTTACAACAGCCAGAAAGCCCAGAGCTAAGAAGGAAGAAGCTCCGGCTGACGCTGAATAATCTATAACTGATTATTTAAGGTTAATTTAACACAGAATAACTATAATAGAGTGGAACTGGCTGAAATTGTCAGTTCCTCTATTGCAATATAAATATATTTTCAGGAGGTATAATTATGCCATTAGTACCTTATGTTGTAGAACAGACAAATCGCGGTGAAAGACAGTACGACATCTATTCACGCCTTTTAAACGACAGAATCATTGTTCTCTCAGACGAGGTTAACGATGCAACTGCAAGCCTTGTTGTGGCTCAGATGCTCTTCCTTGAAAGTCAGGACAGCGAAAAGGATATCAGCTTTTACATCAACAGCCCCGGCGGCAGTGTGACAGCAGGTATGGCTATATACGATACAATGCAGTATATCAAGTGTGACGTTTCAACTATCTGTATGGGTATGGCTGCAAGTATGGGTGCATTTCTTCTTTCCTCAGGTGCAAAGGGTAAGAGATATGTTCTCCCCAATGCTGAGGTTATGATTCATCAGCCCTCAGGCGGTGCCAAGGGTCAGGCAACAGATATAAAGATTGTTGCTGATCACATTCTCAGAACAAAAGCAAAGCTCAACAAGATTTTAGCTGAAAATACAGGTAAGCCCATTGAGGTTATCGCTGCCGATACAGAACGTGATAACTTTATGACAGCCGAAGAGGCTCTTGAATACGGTCTTGTTGATAAGATAATGTATAAAAGATAATCAGAAGAGGTAATTATTTATGGCAAGAGATGGCGACATCAAAGACAAGTCCGTAAGATGTTCCTTTTGCGGCAAATTGCAGAATGATGTAAAATCCCTGATTGCAGGTCCCGGTGTATACATCTGCGACCAGTGTGTTGCTCTTTGCGAAGACATTATAGCCGATATGGATGAGGAAAAACAAAAGGAAAGTGACCTTGACTTCACTTCCCTTAAAAAGCCTCAGGAAATCAAGGCAAAGCTTGACGAATATGTAATCGGTCAGGAAGAGGCAAAAAAAGCTCTGAGTGTGGCTGTTTACAATCACTACAAGAGAATATATACCGGCAATAAGGGCGACGTTGAGGTAAGCAAGAGCAATATTCTTATGCTCGGTCCTACGGGTGTGGGTAAGACAATGCTTGCCCAGACTCTGGCTAAAATTCTTGATGTACCCTTTGCCATTGCCGATGCGACAACTCTCACTGAGGCAGGTTATGTTGGCGAGGACGTTGAAAATATTCTCTTAAGACTCATTCAGGCTGCTGACTTCGATATCGAAAGAGCAGAAAAGGGTATCATCTATGTTGACGAAATCGACAAGATTGCCCGTAAGAGTGAAAGCACCTCAATTACCCGTGACGTAAGCGGTGAGGGTGTACAGCAGGCTCTGCTCAAAATCCTCGAGGGTACTGTTTCCAATGTACCTCCCCAGGGTGGCAGAAAGCATCCTCAGCAGGAATTTATCCAGATAGACACATCAAATATTCTTTTCATCTGTGCCGGTGCCTTTGACGGTATCGAAAAGCAGGTTGAGAAGAGACTCGGCAACTCAGGTATGGGCTTCGGTGCCAAGATAAAGAGTAAAGACGAATACGCCAAGGATAAGGTAATGCATAAGGTTATACATCACGACCTTGTAAAGTTCGGTCTTATCCCTGAGCTTGTAGGCCGACTTCCCGTTATAACGGCTCTCGACAACCTTGATGAGGATGCCCTTGTAAGAATTATGCGTGATCCTAAAAACGCTCTTGTAAAGCAGTATCAGTATCTTTTCTCCATTGACGGCATTGAGCTTAACTTCGAAGAAGAGGCTCTGAGAACCATCGCTCAGAAGACCCTCGAAGCAGGTACCGGAGCAAGAGGACTTCGCTCCGTAATAGAGAAGCTCCTTATGGAATATATGTACTCTTTCCCCTCAAGCGGTAAGACAGGTGTACTGACCGTTACAAAGGACACTGTGGAAAAAGGTGAAGACCCGATTTTTGAGGAAAAAGATATCACTCAGGTTAAAAATGCAAAGATACCCTTACCTAAACGTAAAAAGTCTGAATAAGCTATTGACTTTTTGTATATGGTTGTGGTAAAATACCGTAGTATAAAAATTTCGGAGGTTTAATCTCATGACAGCTCTTCAGTATGTATTAGCGATTGTTATTATACTTGTTTCTATTGCAATTATCGCATTAGTTATGCTTCAGGAAGGTAAACAGCAGGGTCTTGGCGCTATCGCAGGTGCTGCCGATAACTTCTTCGGTAAGAATAAGGGTAAGACAATGGATGCTCAGCTTG
>JAZSMR010000019.1:0-15826 GCA_045535965.1 Acutalibacteraceae bacterium | reverse complement strand
TGGCGGATGCTCTTGAGGTGAACGTGCTTAACACGGTTAACATACTTTTTAAGTACGCCTATAGCGTCTTCACCCGAGAATGAAAGGTGACCGGTATCATAAAGAAGATAAACAAGGTCAGGGTCTGTAAGCTCCATGAGCTTGTCAATTTCTTCTTCTGTCTGAACACCGGTACCCATATGGTGGTGTACGGTGAAGTACATGCCTTTTTCTTTTGCCAGTCTGCCCATTTCGTTAAAGCCCTTTGCTACAAGAGCCCATTGCTCGTCGGTATATACGGGCTTTTCCCCGAAAATGCTGACGGGTTTGCCCTGAATGCTGTTGCCCTGTTCGGATGCGCCGATAACCTTTGCGCCGAGCGCGTGCAGAAAATCTCTGTGTTTGATGAAGGCTTCAATTGTAGCTTCATATCCGTCGGAAAGCAGGAGAGAGGAGAACCATGCGTTGCAGATTCTTAAACCTCTTACATCAAGCTTGTGCTTGAGTGTTTCAACATCCTTGGGGTACTTGTTGCCGATTTCACTGCCGGTAAAGCCTGCAAGAGCCATTTCACTTACACACTGCTCGAAGGTGTTTTCTGCGCCTAAATCGGGAAGGTCATCATTTGTCCATGCGATAGGAGCACAGGCAAGATTTACTTTATCTTTGTTAAGCATTTTAATCTACTCCTTTAAATTAATATAAACGTGCTTTCTTGATGTTAGCTGCCATATCTTCATAGCAAGCCTGAACGGTTTCGCTTGTGCTGACTTCGGCAACACCGACTCTCCACCAGCTGTCGTAGCCGTCTGTCATTGACTTGTGAGCTACCTTGATGTCGAAGAGAGTTGAAACTGTCTGCTTCTTTGAATCCTCGAGAGCTGCATAGAGCTCTTCGGCTGTTGTGATTCTGTATGCCTTACAGCCGTAGCCTTCAGCAATCTTAGCGTAATCTGTTGTAATGATTGCACCGTCAAGAAGACCGCTTTCTTCGTTTCTTCTTGTGAAGCGTGTACCGAATGTGTCAGTACCCTGGTTATTCTGGAGATTTTCAATGCAGCCCCAACCGCTGTTATCAAAGAGCATTACATTGATTTTCTTATCCTCCTGAATAGCCGTATAAAGCTCACTGTGAAGCATAAGGAATGAGCCGTCGCCTACCATTGAGTAAACCTCTCTGTCCCCTGCTGCAAGCTTAGCACCGAGAGCACCGCAGATTTCATAGCCCATACAAGAGAAGCCGTATTCTACGTGATATGTATCGGGAGCCTTTGTCTTCCAGATTCTCTGAAGACAGCCGGGAAGTGAGCCTGATGAACCGATGATAACGCTGTCGTCTGCTACAACCTCGTTAATGATACCGAGTGCCTTCATCTGTGAGAGCATATCGTGCGACTCGTCAGCATAGCAGCGGTCGATTTCGTCGATGTAAGCTTTCTTTGCATCAGCAATTTCATTTGTCCACTTTGAATTGTAGCCGTCAAGCTTAGCTGTGATTGCTTCACAAGCTTCCTTAGCGTCAGCGATAACTGCTGTTGAATCCATCTTGAATGCGTCGAATGAGCAGACGTTGATTGAAAGCATTTTACAGTCGGGGTTATGGAAGCCCCACTTTGAGCAGGTTGTAAAGTCAGTAAGTCTTGTGCCAACAGCAATAACAAGGTCTGTCTGCTTAGCGATAGCGTTAGCGGCAGGACCGCCTGTAACACCGCACCCACCCATATTGAGAGGATGCTCAAAGGGAATCTGTCCCTTACCTGCCTGAGTTTCGCCGATGGGAATATTGTATTTTTCAGCCATAGCAAGAACTGCCTTTTCGCTGTCTGAATATGTAACACCGCCGCCTACGATAATCATAGGTTTTTCAGCGCTTTTAATCATTTCTGCAGCTGCTTCAATTTCTCTTTCCGAAGGTACGCGTCTGTCCATATACCATACTCTCTTCTGAAGGAAGTAGTCGGGGTAATCGAAGGCTTCAGCCTCAACGTCCTGAGGCATTGCAATGCAAACAGCACCTGTATCGGCAGGGTCCGTAAGAACACGCATTGCATTGATGCAAGCTGTCATAAGCTGCTCGGGACGGCTGATTCTGTCCCAGTATTTGCAAACTGCCTTGAAAGCGTCGTTTGCTGTGATTGCACAAGAGTCATACTGCTCAATCTGCTGAAGTACAGGATCCGGCTGACGGCAAGCGAATGTGTCACCGGGAAGTACGAGTAAGGGAATGCGGTTTGCTGTTGCAGTACCGCAGGCTGTTACCATATTCAGAGCACCGGGGCCGATTGATGAAGTACAAGCGATAATCTTGCGTCTTTTCATCTGCTTAGCATAAGCGATGGCTGCGTGAGCCATACCCTGCTCATTGTGACCCTGATAGTAGCGAAGGTCGTGACCGCCCTGCTCGAGAGCCTGACCGATACCGACAACACAACCGTGGCCGAAAATGCCGAAGATACCGTCTACGAACTTGCTTTCCTTACCGTCGAAGCAGATATACTGATTGTCAAGGAATTTGACAAGAGCCTGTGCCATTGTAAGTTTCATAAGTAATCAAATCCTTTCATTCACCTTAAAGTGAATACTGTCAATATAAACACGTTAAGGAGTATCCCTTACGGGACACTCCAGAATGCGAAATTACAGAATTTCTGAAATTTTAACGGGTCTGCCTTCCTGTACGCTCTTCTTGGCTGCAAGAGCAACGAGGATTGAGTTAAGACCGTCTGTACCTGTTGTAGGTGTGGGTTTGTCTTCGAGAACAGCTTCAACGAACTGAATCATTTCATCGCGGAATGACTGCATATATCTTTCAAGGAAGAAGTAAAGAGGCTTATCTGTTGTAACACCGTCATTATTCATAATTGTAACGTTTGTGGGTGTGTCATTAGCTGCCATAGCTGCACCGAGTGAACCAAATACTTCAATTCTCTGGTCATAACCGTAAGCAGCACGGCGGCTGTTGTCGATAACACCGAGAGCACCGTTTTCAAACTTAAGGTTGATGATAGCTGTATCTACGTCGCCTGCTTCGCCGATCGCGGGGTCAACAAGACAAGTAGCATTGGCATAAACCTCTGTTACATCGCTGCCTGCAAGGAAACGAGCCATATCGAAATCGTGAATTGTCATATCAAGGAACATACCGCCTGATACAGCAGCGTATTCAGCCGGTGGGGGTGCCGGGTCACGTGAAGTGATCTTGATAAGCTCAAGCTCGCCTACCTTGCCTTCGTTGATAAGGCTTCTTACGTGAGCAAAGTTGTGATCAAAGCGTCTGTTGAAACCTACCTGAAGCTTTACGCCTGCTTCTGCAACAGCGTCGATAACTGCCTGAACCTTAGCGGGAGTGAGGTCAACGGGCTTTTCACAGAATACGTGCTTGCCTGCCTTTGCAGCCTCGATAGAAATGTCAGCGTGTGTATCTGTTGATGAGCAAACGAGAACTGCGTCGATTTCTTCGTCTGCGAGCATCTCTTTGTAATCTTCATAAACCTTTTCAATGCCGTATTTGTCAGCGAGCTCCTGCAGACCCTCTTTGTAAACGTCTGTGATACCGAGAACTTTTGCTGTCGGCACATTGAATGTAATTGACTGTGCGTGTACCTTGCCGATTCTGCCGGCACCGATGATACCAATGTTTAACTGCTTCATTGATGATAGCCTCCGTTGTGTTAAAAATACCGGGTAAATATATACCTAATTACTGTCATTATAGCACAATACCTCTCAATATTCAAGCATTAATCAGTTGTAGATTATAACGAATATTGAGAGGTTTTATTGTTAATTTTTTACACTTCAGGAATGATGTAGAAGCTGAAAGAAAGCTCATCCTTAAAGTCAACTCTGTATTCCTTGAGAGTGCCCGGACCGCAGCTGTTTGTACCTGTGCCTCGCATAAAGCCGTCGATGTTGAGACAAACAAGAGAATCGTCTTTTATATCCTCAAGGTGCTTAGCCTTTCTTAAGGTCTTGTTTGAATAGTTATGAGCCGAGAAAGAGAAGAAATCCTTTCTGCAATGAATCATAATACCCTTGCCCTCATCGTCCTTGAAGCTGGCGTATCTGCATTCACCGTGGTTGCCGTTTTCCTGAGGACGGATATAGTCAACGTTAAGGTCTTCGAGTTTAGCATTATAGATACCAATGAGACTCTGAGCCTTGAAGTCGTTGAGATTCTCAAGCTCACCAAGACCGTAGTAGCTTACATTCTGAAGACTCTTGTCAAGATTGATTGAAAGACCGTATCTCGGCACTTCAAATCTCTTCTGGAATCTGCTCTTGTACCGGACCTTGGGTTTAACACTCATTATACCGCTGGGGAAGATAGTGTACTTGATTTCGCATTCAAAGAGCACCTTGCCGCCAAAGGAAAGACTGCCCTTAGAAACAATCTTGACCCTACCCTCTTTATCCTTCATTTCATAGGAAGAGAGTCTGCCGCTGTATACGAGCTTCTCAAGGGGCTCCCAGCCTTTGACGATGTTTCTGTCGTTATCAAGGAAAGCTCTGTAAAGATTGTGAGCAAAGCCGTCACTGCCCACGAGCATCTGCTTACCGCCGATTTCATAGCTTATAAGTGCGCCTGTTTCAAGGGAAAATACAGCCGTACCGCCTTCGAAGTCAACAATGAGTCTGTCCTTTTTGCGTGTGAACTCAGCCTTCTTCTTTTCGATATATTCAGGCTCTTTCACCTTTTCGTTGAGAATAAGCTGTTCCTTGGCGATTTCGTTACCGTCTTTATCCGTATAGATAAGATTAAGGAATACATCCTTTTCACGGTCGATATCGGCGTGAGAAATCTTAATTTCAGCAGAGCAAAGAGGCTGAATATCAAGGTCAATGCTGCCCTTTTCTGTTACTTCACCGTCAACTACAAGATTGTATTTGACATCATAAATATCTGATTTTGTGAAAGCATTGGTGTTTCTGAATCGGTAGGTCTTATCCCCAGCCTTTTCGCATCTTATGGGTCTGTAGACAGCTTTCATTTCATAAGCACCTGTGTGGGGTGTTCTGTCGGGATAGAAGAGACCGTCTACGCAGAAGTTGCCGTCATGTATCTTTTCACCGTGGTCGCCGCCGTAGGTGTATTTATACTTGGCATTTTCGTCATATACACTGTGGTCAGCCCATTCCCAGATACAGCCGCCGGAAAGGTTATCGTACTTATAAATAAGCTTCCAGTAATCCTCGAGTGAGCCGGGGCCTACACCCATAGCATGACAGTATTCGCAAAGGAAGTGGGGCTTATTTTTATATCTCTTTGTCAGCTTATGCTCACCGATTTTCTCAAGAAGAGCGGGTATCTGATACATTTCCGAGATAACATCATAAGATCCTCTGGGTGTTCTGATAGCTCCCTCATAGTGAACGGGAATATCTGTATAAGCCTTGAGCATTTCGCAGCATGCATCGTGGTTTTTCCAACCGCCTGACTCGTTACCGAGACTCCACATTGTGACTGACGGATGGTTCTTATCACGCTGATACATACGGAAAACCCTGTCCTTATATCTCGGGAGCCAGTTCTTATCGTTGGAGATAATGTTAGGCTTACCCGTAAATCTCAGGCCCTCATTGAACTGTGTGCCGTGAGTTTCGATATCAGCTTCGTCAATTACGTAAAGACCGTATTCATCGCAAAGATCAAGGAATATGGGGTCGGGAGGATAGTGAGAGGTACGCACTGCATTACAGTTAAACTCTTTCATAAGCTTAACGTCCTTGAGTAAATCCTTTGCATTCATCACGAAGCCTGTCTTATGGTGTGTATCGTGATGGTTTACACCCTTGAATTTAATGGGTGCACCGTTAAAGGTAAATATCTCACCCTTAATCTCAACTTTCTTGAAGCCGATTTTCTTTCTTATGTATTCCATAGCCTTATCACCGTCACCAAGAGAAAGGTAGAGTGTATAAAGCTCGGGGTTTTCGGCATTCCATTCTTTGACCTGAAGTGAGCCGAAATTGATAAATGAATCTCTGTTGGCGTCGCAGGACTTTTCAGCTATCATTTCATCACCGTAATAAAGCTCTGCTGTAATTGTTTTATCTATAAGGTTATCGCCGACTACGCTCACATCAACACTGAACTTATACTCACTGTCAACTTTAATAGTCTTTACAGCATAATCGTTTATGTATACGGCAGGGTTCTCAGTAATATAAACATCACGAAAAATACCGTTGTCTCTGAACATATCCTGACACTCAAGATAAGTGCCGTTACACCACTTGGTCACTATAGCAAGAAGCTCGTTTTCGCCTTCAGTTACAAACTCTTTGAGGTTAAATTCAGCACTGTTGTGACTGCCTTCACTGTAGCCGACATACTTGCCGTTTACATAGAGAGTAAGACTTGAGCAGACACCGAGGAATGTGATAATAGGGTTAGCAGTATTGCTGATATTGAACTTCTTGAGATATACACCTGCTGACATCTCATCGGGTACACTCGGAAGAGTTACGGGAAATTCATATCTCGTATTGAGATAGCAGGGCTCTTCATAACCTGTTCTCTGCCAGACAGACGGAACGGTAATTTTATCAAAGACAACGCTATCTGTGTCAATGATATTAGGCAGACGGGAAATCTGCTTATAATATCTGAACTCCCATTCACCTGACAGCACCGTTACCATATCTGAGCCGAAACGCTCATCGGTAGCGGTTTTACCCTTAAGCACATCTTTATCACCATAGGGTATAAAGTAGCTTCTGCCGGGGAGCTTGTTTTCCTCATAAACATCAAAATTGTTGATTAAAAGCTTCTTAATCTGATACTTCATATTAGTCCTCCTGAGCCTTAATATTATGATTGTAGCATATTACCGTATTTTTTTCAACATCAATCTAATACTACATCTTTAGGCACTGCTCTGTGGAAAGCGCAGTTACCGATATTGACGGGTGAAACCATCATCTTAAACTGTTCGAAACGCTCTTTAAGCGTAATATTTCTTGTCGGTATATCTGTAAGGGACATTACGTTTATCGCTTCAAGCTGTTCTTTTTCGTCGGCACCGGCAGTAAGAGGTATAGTTACCGTCTTGCTTTCACCGGGAAGCAAATCAAAATAGTTGTCACTGAAGTGCTCCATAGAAATGTCTGAAGAAACACAAACGATTCTTGCGAACTTATCGGCAGTAACCTTTACCTTTATCATGCCGTCTTCTGAAGTAACTTCTTTTGTAAGCTTTGTTCTCGGCATAATAAGATTCTTTTCCTGAGAGAAAAGGAAGGTCTTTCTTGAAATTTCTTCACCGTCTTTATAAAGTCTTGCAAGTATACCTGATTTCTTAAGGCTGTATTTCTTTTTAAGGTCTTCGAGCCAAATGGTGAATATCTCTTTATTTTCAACGGAGTCTATAGTAATATCTTTTTCCTCAAAGTGAACACTGCCCTTTGAGAAGTCGAAGATGTCATAGCGTACAGTTACACTCTGTGCTTCGTTAAGGTCGTTAAGAAGATGGATTTTCACATAATCATCGGTATCTTCAACAGATACACTAAGAGGAGCATTGAAGTGCTTAGCCGAATACTGAAGAGCCTTGTAGTTGCCGTAATAGTCGATACTCGACCAGGAGCATACGGGCCAGCAATCATTGAACTGCCAGTAAATTGCACCGTTGCAGCGGCCTTTGTTACGTCTCCAGTGCTCTGTAGCATCGCTGATACACTCCATCTGAGTTACCTGAGAAAGGTAGATAAAGTCCTCGAAATTTTGCGGAAGCTTGAATCTCGAGCGGATATAATAGAGCATCTTATCATTACCGCTGCCGCACTTCTGATGATTCTTGAAAACTTCGCTTGAAAGGCTGTAATCCTTTTCTTCAGCGAAAACTCTTATTGACTTGATGTCGGGCAGACTTTCAAAACCGAATTCACTGCAAAAACGTGTCATTCTGCTTCTGTACTGCTTCATTGAGGACATACCGTGCCATACGCTCCAGAGGTGTGTATCACCAACATTGTCGCTGTTTATGCCCTCACCGTAAGCTGAGCCACAAGGCGAGCCGGGTATAAAGGATGTAGCAGAGTCATACTTTCTGATTTCTTTTTCGAGTATCTCATAGAAGAAAATCTCTGTCCACTTTATGTATTTTCTCATATTCATCCAGCCACCGGACATGGTTTCAATTTCGTTGTTACCGCTCCATAATGCGAGACTGGCATGATGTCTGAGTCTTTTTACATTGCTTTCGATTTCATTTTTAACATTCAAGAGGAAAGCTTCATCAAAGAAAGGATACGGCATACAGGCAAAAGCAAAATCCTGCCACAGAAGTATACCCATCTCATCACAAAGATCATAGAAACTGTCGCTTTCGTAGTAGCCGCCGCCCCAGATACGGATAATATTGAAGTTTGAGAATCTCGCGGCTTCAAGCATTTGTCTCATTCTCTTATCATCGAAGCGATTGATAAAGCTGTCTGAGGGGATATAGTTACCGCCTTTTGCGAATATTGGTACACCGTTGAGCACAAATTGGAAATTGAGTCCCCATTTGTCACGGCTTCTGTCAAGATAAAGAGTACGAAGACCTATTCTGATTTCTTTTTCGCTCAGCACCCTGCCGTCTTTTATAGTTTCAGCTTTAAGAGTATAAAGAGGCTGTTTATCCTTACCTGAAAGCTCATAAGTCCACCAGAGCTCAGGATTTTCAACCGTAAACTTAACCTCCTCGCCCTCGAGCTTTTGTACGCTGCCGTCGGGTGCGGTGAGAGTAATTACGCAGTTTACAGCTGAACTGTCGATGTTTCTGATTACTGCTTTAACGTCAACATCAACCTTACCCTCATAATGCTTCTGCAAAGCGATAACCTCACAGACCTCGGCAGAGTCCGCAGACTCGAGATAAATATCACCCGAAATGCCGCTTGGAGGAAGCACGGGGCCCCAGTCCCAACCGAAATGGCATTGAGGCTTACGAACAAAGCAAACGCCGTTCTGACCGTTTGCATTGGGAGGCACCGGTCTTGTCTTGGCGATATTCTTTACATAGTTTACGGGAGAACGGAAAACAAAACGAAGAGTGTTCTCCCCTGCTTTGAGATATTTTTTGATTTCAAAAGCGTATCTTATATGGCAGTTTTCAGTCTTAGCTATCGCATTGTCATTGACGAAAACCTCACAAAGAGTGTCAAGCATATCGCACTTGAGATAAATTTCATCGTGACTAAGTTCTTTATCTGTTAAGGTTACTGTCTTAAGATATTCCCAATCGGTTTCGGCAACAAAATAGCTGTCTTTCTCATTGAGACCGATAAACGGGTCTTTTAACAAGCCGTTATCCATAAGATCAAGATAGTTACAGCCGGGTACAGTCGCAGGGAACCAACTGATATCTGTAACATTCTTAAATTTCCATTCGCCGTTTAAATTGATTTTCATATTTCTCTCCTAATAAAATAATATGCTATAATTATAGCACAGTAAAATAATACTTTCAACTAAAAAGCAAAGGATACCTCATAAGAAGTACCCTTTTAACAGTTTATTCACTTAAAGCAGCACAAAGAGCCTCAAGTCCTCTGTCGATTTCATCATAAGTAATGTTAAGGGGCGGAAGAAGACGCACCTTAGTCTTAGCCGTAAGGAGTAAAACACCCTTTTCAATACCCTTTTTGACAACATCTGAGCTTAATTTATTTTCATCAAGACGAATACCCATCATAAGACCTAAGCCGTCAATACCGACAACGTGGGGCATCCTGAGGATTTTTTCTCTCATATACTCACCTTTTGCTGTCACTTCATTGAGGAAGCCATCGTCCATAGTCTTAAGAATGTACTCTGCACCTGCAGTAGCTACGGGATTACCTCCGAAGGTTGTTGCATGATCACCTGCTACAAGTACATTCTCCGTCTTTTCCGAGAACATCACACAGCCAAGAGGCAGACCTCCACCGATACCCTTTGCAACAGACACAACATCGGGAGAGATATCATAATTCCGGAAGCAGAAAAGCTTGCCTGTTCTGCCTACACCGGTCTGTACTTCGTCGACTATAAGAATAATATCCTTTTCCTTGCAAAGAGCTTCAACCTCTTTAACATAAGCCTTGTCAAGAGGCATAACACCGCCCTCGCCCTGGATAAGCTCCATCATAATAGCACATACACTGCCGTCAAGAGCCTCTTTGAGAGCATCAATATCATTTGCCGGTGCGTATTCAAAGCCCTCTGTAAAGGGGAAGAAATACTTATGAAATACATCCTGACCCGTAGCTGCAAGAGTTGTAACCGTTCTGCCGTGGAAGGAGTTTACGAGAGTAATGACCTTATTTCTGCCCTCGCCGTATTTCATATAGGAATACTTTCTTGCACACTTGATGGCACCCTCATTGCTTTCGGCACCGCTGTTTGAGAAGAAGACTTTTTTCATCCCTGTCCTTTCACAAAGAAGCTTAGCCGCATTTATGCAGGGTTCAGTGTAATACAGATTGGAGATATGTTGAAGAGTTGTCAACTGTTTTGTAACTGCACTCACCCAGCCGTCATCACAAAAGCCGAGAGAGTTTACGCCGATACCGCTTGAAAAGTCGATATATTCCTTGCCGTCAAAATCCTTGCAAAGAGCACCCTTTCCCTCTTTTATCGCAACAGGAAATCTACCGTAGGTATTCGCAACATACTCTTTATCCTTTGCACTTAAAATATCAAAATTACTCATTGTCTTTTCCTCACTTTGTCATAAGAGTACCGATACCCTCACTTGAGAACATTTCAATTAAGATTGAGTGGGGTACTCTGCCGTCTATCATTACGGCTTTCTTAACTCCTGAGCGTACTGCCTTTTCGCAGGAGAGCATTTTGGGAATCATACCGCCTGAAATAATACCGCTGTCAATAAGCGAAGCAACCTCGTCAACGTGAATCTGACTTATAAGTGTATCTGCATCATTTACATCGCGGAGAAGACCGGGTATATCCGTAAGTGTGATGATGTTCTCCGCACCTAAGGCAGCGGCGATTTCAGCCGCAGCTGTGTCAGCGTTTATGTTATATACCTGACCCTCGGCGTCAATACCGACAGTAGCGATAACAGGAATATAGTTTTCCTCGAGTACCTTAACAATAGGCGAAGGGTCAACCTCTGTAATTTCACCAACATAGCCATAGTCAAATTCATCGTCGTTTTTCTTTACGCACTTGATCATTGCACCGTCAATACCGCAAAGACCTACAGCCTTGCCGCCCTCGGTTTCAATGAGAGAAACAAGGTCTTTGTTTGTTTTACCCGAAAGCACCATCTGAACAACCTCGGCAGTGTCCTTATCGGTATAACGAAGACCGTTGACAAACTTTGATTCGATGCCTAATTTCTTAAGCATACCGCTGATTTCAGGGCCTCCGCCATGTACAAGGACAACCTTGATGCCAACCAGAGAAAGAAGGATAATATCGCTCATTACAGCGTATTTCAGTTCAGGGTTAATCATAGCATTACCGCCGTATTTCACAACAACGGTTTTGCCGTAATATTTCTGTATGTAAGGCAGAGCGTCTGTAAGCACCTGCGCTTTCATTGAAGGATCGATTGGTTTCATTTTATCCACCTCTTATGTACGGTAGTCGCCGTTGATTTTAACGTAATCATAGGTAAGGTCACAGCCCCATGCTGTAGCGGAATATTCACCCTGCTTCATATCAACATCAAGGGTGATTTCGCTTTCAAGGAGTATTTCCTTAGCTTTTTCTTCACTGAAAGGGATGCCTGCACCGTTTTCGCAGACTTTTATTGTACCTTTGCAGGAAGAGAGATAAACATCAATGGTGTCAACCTTGAAATCTCCCTCTGTATAACCGATAGCGCAGAGGATTCTGCCCCAGTTAGCATCAGCACCGAACATAGCAGTTTTAACAAGTGATGAGCAGATAATGCCCTTTGCGATATTCTTTGCAGTTGCTTCATCTGTGCAAGCGGTGACATTGCACTCAAGGAGTCTATGAGCGCCCTCACCGTCACCTGCAATAAGGCGTGAAAGCTTGACGGATACAGACATAAGAGCCTGCTTGAAGGTTTCGAAGTCGGCAGAGTCGCTGTCGATAAAATCGTTTTCAGCCTTACCGTTTGCCAAAATACAGACCATATCGTTAGTTGAAGTGTCACCGTCAACACTTATCATATTGAAGGTATCTTTCACAACGGCACTGAGAGCCTTCTGCAAGTAAGCGGAGCTGATATTGCAGTCTGTAGTCATAAAGCAAAGCATAGTAGCCATATTGGGGTGAATCATACCCGAGCCCTTACAGCAGGCACCGAGAGTAACCTTTTTACCGCCGATTTCCATTTCTACGGCAACTTCTTTCGGAAGTGTATCTGTTGTCATTATAGCCTCGGCACAGTCATGTCCGCCCTTTTCACTCATCTGAGAAGCAAGTGTGGGAGCACCCTCGGCAATAGGAGTAACATCAAGTGTCATACCGATAACACCTGTTGAAGCAACAATAACATCCTTTGAGTCAACATCGAGAGCCTTTGATGCTATATCACACATCATCTGTGCCTTTTCCACACCGTCAGCGTAGCAGGTGTTGGCATTACCGCTGTTTACAATTACAGCCTGAGCATAACCGTCAGCGATATTGTTTCTTGTCACAGTTATGGGTGCACCGTAAACCTTATTCTGAGTGTATACTGCCGCTGCTGTGCACTTTGTCTCGCTCACAATCATAGCAAGATCCTTTTTAGTCTGATTCTTCCTTATTCCGCAGTGGATACCCGAAGCCTTGAAGCCCTTAGCCGCAGTAACACCGCCATCAATATATTTCATAGTAAAACCTCTTTTCTTACAAAGCAGTTGCTATGTCAAAGCCCATAGCAACATTCATATTCTCAATAGCGGCAGAGGAAGCACCCTTACCTAAGTTATCGAAAACAGATGTAATTGTAACTCTGTCCTCGTTGCCGCAGATGTGAATTTCCATTTTGTTGGTCCCCTCTAAGCCTATCGGTGAAAGGAAGCCGCTTTCGGGTGCTTGGTATACCGAGATAAACTCGCTGTCTTTATAATAATCGCTGAAAAATGTGTAAAGCTCCTCGGCATTCATTTTCTTATTTAAAAGCGAAGTGTAAATTGGCACTGACACAGCCATACCGCAGTAGTAATCGCTGACTATGGGGTTGAATACAGGCTCAGAGTCAAGACCTGTCACCTTTTTCATTTCGGGTAAGTGCTTATGTGTCTGACCTAAGCCGTACTGTCGGGGTGTGCCGAATTCTTCAGCTCTGTCAGGGTCTTCGTAGTCGGCGATCATTTTGTTTCCGCCGCCGCTGTAGCCTGTTATACTATGAGCAGTTACAGGATAAGACGAGGGCATAATCCCACCGTTAATCAAGGGATAAACAATAGATATGAAGCCTGTAGCGTGGCAACCGGGATTAGCAATATACTTCGCATTTTTGATTGCCTCATGGTGTTTATCCGAAAGCTCGGGAAAACCGTAAGTCCAGCCATCAGCTGTACGGTGAGCAGTGCTTGCATCAATTATAACAGTATCGGGGTTTGTGACAAGCTTCACAGCCTCTATAGCCGCCGCATCGGGAAGGCAAAGAAAAACTACATCGCTTTCATTCATAAGACGCTGTCTTTCTGCTGTATCCTTTCGCTTGTTTTCGTCTATTTCAAGTAAAATCACACCGGGGTGATTTACCAATTTTCTTTTTAATTGCAGACCGGTTGTGCCAGCCTGACCGTCGATAAAGACTTTGATTATATTCATGAAAAAACCTTCTTCAGGGATATTTATGCATGCTTTCTGCATATCAATGGAATTATTATACACTAAAATGTATATTTGTCAAGAATTATTTGAATATTTATGTATTAATAAATATATTGAATTTCACTACAACGGTAAAACCTCTTCACTATTCCCTATTACTTTTTACTTCAAAAAAATCCTCCCCAAAAATTGAGGAGGATTTAATGGGCTTAAACTTATTTAACCATTGAAGCGATTTCAGCAGCAAAATCGTCAACCTTCTTTTCAATGCCTTCGCCCTTAGCGAAACGTGTGAAGCTCTTAAGCTTGATGTCAGCGCCGAGGGCCTTAGCAACTGAGTTGATGTAACCGTTAACGTCGCCTTCGAAGAGGTCTGAACGAACAAATGTCTGTTCAAGGAGACAAACTTCCTTGATCTGCTTTGAAAGACGGCCCTGAACAAGACCAACAAAGATCTTGTTTTCAGCGATTTCAGCCTTGTGAGCAACTGCAATTTCAACAAGAGCAGCATAAGCAGCGTCTGAAATGAAGTTTACAAAGTTCTTTCTCTGCTTCTGATCGAGACCGTTGTAAATTGTGATATCTTCATCGCTCCACTTCTTCTCTGAGATAGCTTCTGAAATGAGGCTATTGAGAACGGGAACAGGAAGTGAATCGGGCTTATTGAGAGCGCTGTCGATTGTGATTGACTTCATCTTAGCGAGTTCTTCGTCTGAGATGTCAGCCTTGCTTAAATACTCGGGGCTCATAGCTGCGATCTGCATAGCAACGTTCTTGCCCATTGCATCGAATTCAGCCTTAGCAGCTGTAGCATCGTCAACATCAAATGCAGCGAGAACACCAACGCTACCGCCGGCATGGATATATGTTGCAACGTGACCTTCAACAACAGCAAATCTACGAACCTTCATATTTTCACGAAGAGCAAGGAAAACTTCCTGAACTTCTTCTTCAACTGTAAAATCTGAGTCAACTGCCTTTGTAGCGAGAAGAGCTTCAACATCAGCAGGCTTTGCAGCAACAACAGTCTTAACAACCTTAGCAGCAAGATTTACAAAGGGTTCACCCTTAGCAACGAAGTCTGTTTCACAGTTAATCTCAACAAGAGCACCTGCATTACCGTCGTTGTAAGCAGCAACAATACCTTCAGCAGCAACACGGCTTGCCTTCTTAGTTGCAGAAGCAAGACCCTTTTCTCTGAGGATGTCCATTGCCTTATCAAAATCACCGTCAGCCTCTACAAGAGCCTTCTTGCAGTCCATCATGCCAACGCCTGTCTTCTCACGAAGACTCTGTACGTCTTTAGCTGTAAATGCCATAATTATTTTCCTCCTATATTAAATAGTAAAAGTAAATATCAGAAATTATTCAGCAGCAACTTCTGCTTCTTCAGCAGCTTCTTCTGCTACGGGAGCGTTTGATTCGCCCTGTCTGCCTTCGATAACGGCATCAGCCATAGCACCTGCAATAAGTCTTACAGCTCTGATAGCGTCGTCGTTACCGGGGATTACATAGTCAACTTCGTCGGGATCACAGTTTGTGTCAACGATAGCTACTACGGGGATACCGAGCTTGTGTGCTTCAGCGATAGCAATCTTTTCTTTTCTGGGGTCAACTACAAAGAGTGCAGCGGGCTGCTTCTTCATGCCTGAAATACCGCCGATGAACTTTTCGAGCTTTTCTGTTTCAAGCTGAAGCTTGATAACTTCCTTCTTGGGAAGAAGAGCGAAAGTGCCGTCTGTTTCCATCGCCTTAAGCTGTTCGAGTCTCTTGATTCTCTTTTTGATTGTGCCGAAGTTTGTCATCATACCGCCGAGCCAACGAGCGTTAACATAGGGCATGCCTGCACGGATTGCTTCTTCGCGAACTGAATCCATAGCCTGCTTCTTTGTGCCAACAAAGAGAACTTCGCCGCCTTCAGCTGAAACTTCACGAACGAAAGCATAAGCTTCTTCGAGCTTCTTAACTGTTTTCTGAAGGTCGATGATGTGGATACCGTTTCTTTCTACATAGATGTACTTGCTCATTTTCGGGTTCCATCTTCTTGTCTGGTGACCGAAATGAACGCCAGCTTCGAGGAGCTGTTTCATTGATACTACTGACATTGTAATA
>JAZSMR010000046.1:0-2236 GCA_045535965.1 Acutalibacteraceae bacterium | reverse complement strand
GTCAAAAATTTCATAGAAGTTCGAGATAAATGCTGTTGCGGCACCCTTGCCATATGAGATAAGGCACCATGTATCGCTGTCATAGTCTTCTCTTTCCTCGTTATACTGGATGCCGGCAAGGCAGAAGTTGGCGGGGTTTGCAACGTAGCCTGCCGCGTCATTCATAAGGTCCATAACGATAATATCTTCGCCCGTATACTCTCTTACGGGGGCAAGTTCAAAGCCTTCTGCACCCTTACCTCCGAAAACAAGCTCGCCAAAGGTTTCACCGGGGCTCATATAAACCTTCATTTCATCGCCGATTTCAAGATAACCCACTTCGGAAACGGTGTAGTATCTGCTGAAATTATCTTTGAGAATAAAGTTATCGGCAACGGAGGTTTTGCCCAGAAGAACAATAATGTTGTTTTCAATCTGCATGGTGAACTGCTTATGTTTTATGTTAAGAACAGGCTTAACTTCTTTTGCGGGAACGGTTTCAAGACCTTCATACCATACTGTGTATCTGCCCTGACCCTTATATTTTGCAATATCAAGTCTGTCACCCGTATCTTCGTTAAGCTTTATTCTTTCTTCCTCGGTCATATTCATTCCGAGAAGGATATATGCCATTTCGTAGCCGTAACGGACCGACGTATAATGTGCATTGCCGGGGAATTCGTCAACACCGTCGCCTGTGTTATATCTTCCTGAGGTGACCGTTGAAACGTTACCCTGAAGGAAAATGAAGTTGTATCCCGCATCATTCATTACCATCTCTGCACTCCAGATGAAGTCGGGAGAGAATTTTTTATCAAAGGAGAGCTTCTTTTCGGGATCTGCGTTTGCCCAGTCGTAGCTTGCGGATTCGGGGTGGCAGCCGAAGGTCGCAATGATTGTGGGAGTTTTATCTGCATCCGAAGGCTTGAATTCGAGCTTATAAATGTTAGGGTCAAGAGAAATGGGTGCAGTCCTGTCGATAAAATAATCCCCTGCTTCAATTTCCGAATAGTAGAGCTTACCCTCCGTCATATCTGCAAGTGCATCCTCAACGGCTTTCTTTGAACCGTTGACAACAGACTCAATAAATGAACGCTCAACGCCGTATTTCACGTTGCGTGTAATCTTGCTGAATGAGTTGTTGATGATGCAGCCGATGGGGTCGGTCCATACACCCTGCGAATCGATACCCGTATGTATATGAGTGCAGGAAACGTTGATGCTGACAATGTTATATTCCTTTGCAAGGTCTTTGAGACCCTCGCGCACCTGTCTTACGTCTGCATTGGCAAAGCCTATTGCATCAAGTGCAATAAACACAACGTTACCTCTGCCCGAGCCGTCATTCATAACAACAGCCCTTACCATAAGGTCTTCCTCATTTCCGTCCTCATCGGTATACATTTCGTTGCCGAAAATATAGGGGACATACGCACCCTTGGCATACTTTTTTTCACCGAAATCAGAAGGAAGTACGGAAGCCTTACCGTAGCCGAGACTCCACACTTTTTTACCCTGAGGCTCATCAATGAAGGTTTCTGTTCCTTCATAAAAATTATCATATTCATCAATATCAAACTTCTCATAATCGGCAACCGCCGCCGAATCTGGAATAATCAATTTAAGCACGGTGCCGAGAAAATCGTTTATGACAAAATTGCTAAGACCGTTGACAAATCTGCCAAATCTGATTTTTGAATCTGTTTCGTCATTTGACTGAGCATCAGTAACATAATCCATAACGGAATCATAGCTTGTCTGACTATCTGCCGCCGCATAAACCGAAGGCATCATAATGCAGATAACCAACAAAAGCGAAATAACCGTCATAAGCATTTTCTTCATAAATCAAAACCTCTTTCCGTAACAAAGTGCTGTTGTTATTTCAATATTAACATCATCATAATAGAAAGTAAATAATTTTTTGTGCAATATTTCAACGCATCTGTTGCAAAAACGGTCTTTATCCCCCGTCAGAACCGTTTTTTCACACTTGAACGCACAAAAAAGAAACAGACAACATCTTAAAAATGTTGCCTGCTGAACATTTATCTCATGTCAGATAAATCCGTGTAGTCTGTGCTATATCTCAAATCTTCAATTTGTTACGGAATTTTTTCCTAATTAAACTATTAAATCCATTGAAATAAAATGCTTATACTGCAAGAACTGCTTCGTATGTAATCTCTTTGCTGTGACCGTCAAGCCAACGGTAATTGCGGGTAAATTTCATAGTTCGTACGGGCCAGATGTTCTT
>JAZSMR010000089.1:0-76115 GCA_045535965.1 Acutalibacteraceae bacterium | reverse complement strand
ACTTCCCGCATTGGCAAGAGGTCTTTACGGTATCTCATTCCTGCTTTATCCCATTCACGGTAAGCTTCAGCAGCAGATGCTTGTTGAGCTCGCTGAAAAGAGAGCAGCAACTCTTGAGGAAGTGTAAACCAATTTGGAATTTGGAATTATGAATTCGGAATTGCGACAAACTTATGACGAGTAGGGTAACTCCTACCCGCCACTTTTAATGAAGCGCAGCTTCAATCAGGCATTTCATTTTCAATCTGATGCAGAGGGGAGGGGCGACTCCATCAAATCGCCTTAAGGGCGATTTGCAGCGACGGTGTCGCTGAGACGAAGCCATAAGGGCTTCGTCAATGGAGCCGCCTGCCGCTTCTCTTCAGCTCAGACTGTAAAAAAGCAGTCCGTTTTTGCGGACTGCTTAAATCTTTATTTTACATCTCACTGAAAATCTTCTTGATTTCCTGTGCCCTGCCACAGGTCATTCTGCCCTCGGGACAAGCTCCGAGTACATAACAGCTCGGGCCGTAATATTTGAATAAGTTCGGTGATACCTTACGGAGCTTCTTAAGAAGGTCATTTGCATAGAGCTGAATTTCCCACTGTGCTCTGGTGCAGGAACGGAGTCTGAAGAAGAGCTTGAGTTCTCTTGCGTTCATTGTAGTTACTATATCAACTGTATTACCGCTGAGTACACAGTAGATAAGCACATTGTCGTCATATCCCTTATCCCTGAGATAGGTGTGAAGCTCAATCATACCGTCGAAGGCATCTTTATATACCTTGGTGAGGTTTTCGTCAGCCTTGACAGTTTCGGGTAAAACATAATTGCTTCTGTCCGCCTTAATCAGGTTTGGTATGCAGATGCTCTGTATTCTGTGTCTTGCGAAGTGGGTGAGGGTTGAAAGTGAAACACCGCTGAATCTCACGGTACAGTTATAGCTTTCGAGGGCTCTGGGTCTTGATGAAGAAACAACAGCCGAGAGTATCCTGTCAACATTTTCCTCTGATGCAATAATCTTTTCGATTGTATCGGCTGAGTAGTCGCCTTTTTCGATAAGAGCACATCTTGCAACGTTTTTCTCACCGTCGGGTGTAACGCTGAGGATTTGGGCAAGCTCCGCAGCTGTTGATTTTACATTGTCTGCCGGTATATCAAAACAAAGCTCGTCGTTATATTTTTCACCCTTAAGCTCGAAGTCAGTGAATACACCGGGAGCGTACTGTCGGCACTGCTCAAGAAGTGAAAGACCGATTCCGTAGATTTCCTTTATCTTTCTGCCTCTGCCGTAAATCATAGCGGTTATAACATTGACCATCTCTCTGCCGTTTAATGAGCAGAAGAAATTAGAATAGAAGCAGTAGGGCAGTACGAAACGTGCGTCTTCCTTGGGTACTCCGTTTTCCGTAAGATAGGAATAAGCACTGAACATCTTATCCATTGCGTTGATGTATTTCTCCTTATCCTCCTCGCTCACGAACTCGGGTACAAGGTAGCCGCAGTCTGAGAAGTCAACATAGCGTCTTGATTTGACGGTAAATGAAGCGAGTCTGAATTCAATCATAAACTGCTCAACAACAACGCTGACGTTTTCGAAAGCAACATTGAAGAAGATATGCTCAATAGTTGATGTATGACCTGATTTTGTTACCTTGCTTATGAGCTTTTCGTTTTTCTCTTTATCGTGGCTTCTTTCAAATATTTCAAGGGCAGTACCGCTCTGAGTTGAAATTCTGCCCGAGGCAGCACAGACCTCTTCATTACAGTCACTGCAGCCGATAATATATGCACCGTATTTCATATTTTCTCACTCCGTATATGATATTTTCTCTTATATTCTAATAAAAAACCTGTATTTTGTCAATTAAAATATAATAAATGCTTATCTTAAGCATTTTGTAAGAAGTTTTTATCGTAAAAACATTGATAAATCTAAATAAAGTTGGTATAATTACAAAGAATATATAATGGGGGAATAATGTAATGATTAAGAGAAAAGAAAATATGAATACCGTCATAAGAGAGAATATGCGCGGCGGTGACGGCAGTGTTAAGATAACCGATATTTTAGATAAAGGCGAATATAAGGGTGCTTGCCGTCTTTTAGGTGTGATTACTCTCGAGCCCGGCTGTTCAATCGGTACTCATATTCACGAAAACGAAGAAGAGGTTTTCTACATTATGGAGGGTACTGCTACTTACCTTGACGGTGGTGAAACTGTCCTGCTGGGTGAGGGCGACAGCTGCATCTGCCTTGGCGGTGAGGAGCATTCAATCGCTAACAGAACTGACAGTACGGTTAAAGTATTCGCTGTAATTCTTACATATTAAGCTGAGGTAATTTATGAGTAAGATGATTGTTATTGACGGTCTTGACGGAAGCGGTAAGGCTACCCAGGCTGAAATCCTCACCGGTTACATAAAAAGCAGAGGTTATGAAACATATACTCTTGACCTGCCTTTTTACAATGACCCTTCGAGTACTCTTGTAAAGATGTATCTTGGCGGTGAGCTCGGCGACAACCCCGGTGATGTCAATGCCTATGCGGCTTCTACCTTCTATGCGGTCGACAGATACGCGAGCTTCAAAAAGCATTGGGAAAAGGAATATCTCAGCGATAAGATTATCGTTGCCAACAGATATACAACCTCTAACGCCTGCCATCAGATGACAAAGCTCCCCAAAGAAAAATGGGACGAATATCTCGACTGGCTCTTTGAGTTTGAATATGAAAAGATGGGCATTCCTAAGCCTGACGGTGTAATTTTTCTCGATATGCCCACCGATATTTCTCAGAAACTGCTGTTAAAACGCTATAAGGGTGACGAAAATAAAAAAGATGTCCATGAAAAAGATGTGGGTTACCTTATTGCCTGTCACGAGGCTGCTGTGTACGCTGCCGAAAAATTAGGCTGGTGCCGTATTATCTGCGGTAAAGACGGTGAGCCTTTAAGCGTGGACGAAATCTCCGAAACGGTGAAAACTGAAGCTGAAAGGATGCTTTCTTTGTAATGAGTAAATTACACATTGTAAGTCTTGAAGATAAAAACTGGATAAATGAAATACTGTCAGAAGTAGACTTTTACACCTGTGAATACCCTTTCGGCAATATATTTTCCTACGGTGCCAAGATGCTCATTCAGGTAGGAAATATCGAGGGCTGTCTCGTAACCAAGTGTGAATATGACGATTATGTTATGTACTGTTGCCCTATCGGTAAGGGTGATATGAAAAAGGCTGTCGAGTTCATTCTCGACGATGCCAAAAAAGACGGCAGGGATTTCGAAATATTCGGTATCAGTCCCGACTCCGCTGAATTTATAAGCAGAAGCTTCCCCGATGTCTTTGATATAAGCCTCGAGAGAGATACATTTGATTATATCTACAACAGTGAGGATTTAATTAACCTCAGCGGTAAAAAATATCAGCCTAAGCGTAATCACATCTCCTTTTTCATAAGAAACACCAACTGGTCCTATGAGAGAATCACGAAAGAGAATATACCCGAGTGCCTTGAAATGAGTAAGCTCTGGCTTGAGGGTGCACTTGAGGAATACAGAGAAGATCTTGAAACTGAGCTTAAAATAATTGAGAGAGTTTTCGATAACTACGATGAGCTGGGCTACATTGGCGGTCTTCTCAGAGCCGACGGCAGGGTTATTGCCTATACAATGGGTGAGCCTGCTTCGAAGGATATTTTCTGTGTTCACATCGAAAAAGCTTTCTCAGATATCAGAGGGGCTTATCCCATGATAAATCAGCAGTTTGTCAAAAACGAGCTGTCAGGATACAAATACATCAACCGTGAGGACGATACGGGTGCTGAGAACTTAAGAAAAGCAAAGCTCAGCTATTATCCCGCTATCCTTGCCGAGAAATATGAGGCGAAGCTGAAAAATGCTGATTAAGGACAAAGAAAAATATGTAGGTTCGCTGATTACCCTCTGGAATAAGGTTTTCGGCGACGATGAAGAATATATAAAGCTGTTTTTTAAAGAAGCTTACTTCGACGGCGAATGCTTCGCTGAAACTGACGATGACGAGGTTATAAGTGCTTTCTATCTTTTAAAGTGCAGTATAAAGTATCAGGGTAAAATTTATAAGGGAAGATACCTTTATGCGGCGGCTACCCTGCCTGAATACAGAGGTAAGGGCTTAATGGCAAAGCTTATTGATGAGGCAAAGAATTATATAAAAGCTCAGGGACTTGACTTTATTGCTCTTGTTCCTGCGAGTGACAGCCTTTATGACTTTTACGGTAAATTCGGCTTTAAGGAGTCAATGTATAAATACAGACTCGGTATAAATAAAGAATACGCAACTCTCAGAGCTTTCGGTGAAATAACAGACTCTGATGAATTCAGCAGTATAAGAAGCTCTGCCGACTGCGATATGCTGGTTTATAATGATATTTGCAACAAATATGCTTTTCAGTGCCTGAATTATACGGGTGTAAGAGTGTTTTGTCTTAGTGACAGAGCATACTATGCCGAGGGCGAAGAGCTGCTTTGCAGTGACAGTGACACAGCTGTGAATCTCATAAACAATCTTACGGGTGAGTCGGTTATATATACGAACTGCAATATCGATTCTGCCGAAAAAGTCAGAAACGGAATGATTTACAGCCCGGATGAAACGGTTGTTTTTAAAGATATTTATATGAATATTGCTCTTGATTGAGGAGGATAAATATGGTTTATTGTTTTTTAGCAGACGGATTTGAAGAGGTTGAAGCTATTGCGCCTGTTGATATGCTCAGACGTGCAGGTGTTGAAGTTAAAACTGTCGGTGTATCAGGCGATGTAATTGACGGAAGACACGGTATCAAGGTCATTCCCGATATTGATATTAAAGATATTACACTTGATGACAGTCTCGAAGCTGTAATTCTTCCCGGCGGTCTTCCCGGTGCTACAAACCTTGAAGAAAGTGACGAAGTACAGAAAGCCATCGACTTTGTAAATGAAAAGGGTAAATACATCTGTGCTATCTGTGCCGCCCCTCAGATATTGGGTCATAGGGGCTTGCTTGAGGGTAAAGAAGCTATTGCGTATCCCGGCTTTGAAAGTGAGCTTAAGGGTGCTGTAATCAGCAAAGAATACGCCGTGATTGACGGCAATATCATTACTGCCAAGGGTGCAGGTGTGGCAACGGAATTCGGTCTTAAGATTGTATCTGTTTTAAAGGGTAAGGCTTTGGCTGATGAAATCGGCAAAGCTATTCAGATGAAATGAATAAAAGCAGTTTAAGAGAGCATTTCAGAGATATCCGTAACTCTATAGAAAATGCTACAGAGTCAAGCGATGATATATTTTCTCTTCTAGTCAGCAGTGACTTGTATAAAAACGCCGATACGGTTTTAGCTTATTGGTCGGTTGGAAGTGAGGTTTCAACTCGGAGGATAATTGACAGGGCGCTTGAAGACAAAAAGAAAGTCGCTCTTCCGAAATGTACCGACAAAAACGGCAACATGGTGTTTTATTATATATCTTCGCTTTCTGATTTGTCAGAGGGCATGTACGGTATAAAAGAGCCGCTGACTGATGTAATTGCTGATGATTTTGACGAAAGTGCGGTTTGTATTGTACCGGGTCTCAGCTTTGATAAATGCGGCTACCGTTTAGGCTATGGAAAAGGCTACTACGACAGGTTTCTCAGTCGCTTTTGCGGTATCAGTATCGGTCTTTGCTATGATAGCTGTTTGAGTGAAGAGCTTCCGACTGACGGATTTGATATGAAAGTAAATTACATAATTACAAATAAAAAAATATATGATTTAAGATAAAGGAGGAATAAATATGGCTGACCGTTTCTATTCAGAGGGTTCAAAAAACAACGGTGCTGCGGGCAGTGATGTAAATGCAGGCAGTCCCAGACCTCAGAATGTGAATCCATATTCTAAGATTCCAACAAAAAGCTTAGGGGATTTCAGTGAGAATATCAGCTCAAATGATTCGCAGAAAAGAGGTTATTCTCAGCCTCAGAAGAAGTTTGAGGTTCATATTAATAATTTCGATGATTTTGTCGGAATGCCCGAGCCTCCTGCTGCTCCCCAGGCTCCGAGACCCATTCAGCAGAATTCTGCCGGTGTTAAGCGTCCTGCGGCTCCTTCATCACCGATAGATAAGGGTAGTGCTGCGCCTGTAAGCAGACAGCAGACGGTTAAAAAGACGGTCGGTGCTAAAAAGGCTCCGAAGGCACAAGCTCCCGTATTAAAGAAAAAGCCTGAAAAGACTGAAGCCAAGAAGGCTGAATCCAAGAAGGCCGAAAAGGCAAAGAAGCAAGCTCCGCCCAAAAGACAGCTGACTCCCGAACAGCAGGCAAAATTAAAGGCGAAGAAAAGATATAATTTTGTCAAAACAGCTCTTATTGCCTGCGTTTGCATATTCTTCATATCAATTATGACTGTATCTGCTTCAACTATTGCTATGCAGTTTATCAACGATATACTCGTTATTGATAAGCAGGGTGGCTCTGTCAATGTTGAGATACCCGAAGGTGCTGAGTTTGACGATGTTTTCAACATTCTTGAGGAAAACGGTCTTATCAAGCAGAAAACTCTTTGTTATATGCTTCTCAAGCTCAGAGACTACGATACTGTTAAATATGAGCCCGGCGTTTATTATCTCGATAAGGATGCAGGCGTTGAGATTAATATTGAGACAATTATGGTCAAAAAGAGCGGCAGCAAGGGAACAGTGCGTCTGACCTTCCCCGAAGGCTGGACAATTGCTCAGATTTTCGAAAAGATAGAAAAGTATGAGGTGTGCAGTGCTGAGAAGCTCTACGCTAACCTTGATACAGTCGGTAAGCAGTACTCTTTCCTCAAGGATATAAAGACGGATTCAGACAGATATCTTAAGTATGAGGGTTATCTTTTCCCCGACACCTATGATTTCTTCATTGAGGAAAGTCCTGCTTCGGTGCTCAAAAAGCTTTTCAATAACTTCGAAAGCAAATGGACGGCAGAGTACGCTCAGAGAGCTGAAGAGCTTGGTCTTACCGTCGATGAGGTTATGAATATTGCGGCTATGATTCAGCGTGAAGCTAAAGACAGCTCACAGATGGCAACTATCTCCAGTGTCATTCATAACAGACTTGCCGCCTCCTCCACTTATCCGTCCCTTGATATGAACTCCACAAAGGACTATATCGCGTCACTTGAAAAGTATGACCTTTTTTCGGAGTTTTACTATGAGCTTTATCTTGGCAGCTATAACACATACAGTACCCAGGGACTTCCTCCCGGACCTATATGTAACCCGGGTTCAACAGCTATAAAGGCTGCTCTTTATCCTGCAAGCACTGACTACTACTTCTTTATGCATAGCCCCACAGGTGAGATGTATCTTGCAAGAACAGCCTCTGAGCACAATAAGAATACTCAGCTGTATCTTTACGGTTAAAGGATGTAACTAAAATGTCATATAAATTAAAAAAGCCCGAGCTTTTGGCTCCGGCGGGTGATATGGAAAGGCTTATGGCTGCCGTCAAGTACGGCGCCGATGCAGTCTATCTCGGCGGTACCGTTTTCGGTATGAGAGCTGCACCTGCAAACTTCGGACCCGATGAGCTCCCCGTGGCAGTTAAATATTGTCACGACAGAGGTGTAAAGGTATATCTCACCTGCAACGTATTGCCGAGAAATGACGAGCTTCCCGAGCTTCCGAAATTCCTCAGGGATGCTGAAAAGGCAGGCGTAGACGCGCTGATTATATCCGATATCGGTGTACTGGCTATGGCTAAGAAATATGTTCCCGATATGGAGATTCACATATCCACTCAGTCGGGTATTGTCAATTATGAGACAGCAAGAGCCTTTTATGAAATGGGCGCCAAGCGTGTTGTTACTGCCCGTGAGCTGAAAATGACCGAAATTGCCGAAATGAGAAGAAACATACCTGAGGATATGGATATTGAGTGCTTTGTGCACGGTGCAATGTGTGTTTCCTTTTCGGGCAGATGTCTCATTTCCAATTACCTCGTTGGCAGAGATGCAAACAGGGGAGAGTGTGCTCAGCCTTGCCGCTGGAAGTATACACTCATGGAAGAAAAAAGACCGGGGCAGTATTTCCCGGTTACTGAGGGTGACGGCGGTACCTATATAATGAACTCAAAGGATATGTGTATGATTGAGCATATCCCCGAAATGATTAAAGCCGGTATTACATCGTTCAAGATTGAAGGCAGAGCGAAGTCCGCTTATTATGTTGCAGTTGTTACCAATGCTTACAGAAAGGCCATCGACGAATATTTTGATAATCCCTCAGACGATTATAAACCAAAGCAATGGATTATTGATGAAATGCGGAAAATCAGCTACCGCGACTATTGTACAGGCTTTTTCTACGGTGATGTACATGATGATGCCAATGTCAGCTATAAAGGCGGATACAACCGTGAATGGGACGTTATGGCTATTGTAAAATACTGGAAGGACGGTATTGCCTACTGCTCTCAGAGAAACCGTTTCTTCGAAGGTGACGAGCTTGAAGCTATGTTTGTAGGTAAAGAGCCTTTCAGAGTTGTTGTAAAGAATCTGAAAAATGCTGAAGGCGAAGCAATAGACGCCACCAACCACCCGATGATGGACTTCACATTCGAATGCGATATTCCTCTCGAAGATGAGACAATACTTCGTAAAGAACGAGATGAAGCTGCAAGAGTTATAATTTAAAATAAGCACTTACTCACCGCCAAAGATGAAAGCGTAAAAAAATTAGGGGTAATACGGAATTTATCCGTATTACCTCTTTTTCTGAAATATTTTATTCTGCGGTTTCCATTTTTTCACGCTGAGCGATAACTGCATTGTGTATGTCTTCTTTAGTCTTGCCTGTGAGCTTATAGAAGAAGAAGGGTGCACCTGCAAGGAACATCATAATACCGTGAACGATTGTGTAGAAGAATAAGAGTGTAACTTTTGTTTCAATACTCTGTACAGGTGTGGGATCAAGGTCTGTAGGCTGAATATAACCGATGATTGAGCCTTCACCGTAAAGAATAAGAGGTGCAACAGCACTTGCGATTGTACCGCTGATAAGAGTGCCTATGCCGATAACAAAGGGGAAAGAAGCGTCGAAACGTTTGCCTGTCTTTAACTCGATATCCTCAAGTACGTCAGCCTGGAACATTGAGGGAAGAAGGTTTGATGCACCGAACTGAAGACCGATAAGGAAAAGGAAAACGATGAAAACAATCTGAAGGATGCCTGTGCCTGTTTTGAAGTAAGCATAGCCTACGCCGAAGGCGATGCAGTTTGCACAAACTGAATAAATACCGCTTGCGATGTAAAGCTGTCTTGCATCGAACTTCTTAAGAAGGAAGTTGATTACAAGCATACCGACTGCCGTACCGATGCCGACAGGAAGAACGAAAAGAATTTTCTTTGAAATATCGCCGAGTACTGCCGCAGCGATGAAAGCTTCCATATATGTAGAGATACCTCTGAAGCTCTTTAAAAACTCGGAAAGAATGATTGTCCAGGCGTATTTATTCTTGATAATGTCAATAAAGCCGATAAGAGGATTTTGCCTTTTTGCAGTGTAAACAGTTCTTTCACGGACCATTTTCATACCGAGTAAAACTGTGATAATACCGACAACGCTGCAAAGACCGGCTGAAATTATGTACTGTAAGCCTTCAACACTGCGGATGCTTGTGCCTGTAACCGCTTCAATAAGAGATGCATCGTCTTTCTTCCAGATAAGGCCGATAACAAGAACGATAACAACGGGGGCTGAGTTACCTACTGCACTTGAAATAGAACGGAAGGAAAGAACATGGTCACGCTCCTTAAGATTAGGCGTCATTACGTTGGCAACCATATTTATTGAGTTGCCGAAGGTGCAGAATACCGACCAAAGAACTGCAAGTGTAACGATGTAGATCATCAGCATTGTGCCTGAAAGACCCTTGGGTGCCCAGAAAGAGAGCATCATAACTATTGCCATAGGTACTGCTACGAGCATTGCGATAGGTCTGAATTTTCCGCCTTTGCCCATTTTTCTTCCGTCAATATACATAACGATAAAGAAATTAAGAACAAACGGGATAATTGCAGTGAGAATATTGAAAAATGAGGTCTGTTCTTCGGGAAGTCTCAATACGTTAACAAGATAAGCGTTTCTGTTACCGCCGACCATACCGGTCATGGTTGTGTAAAAAAATACACCCATCAGGTACATAATAAACTCACCTGATTTTACGTGTTTCTGATTTTCAGAAGTCTGGATAGTGTTCGTCATAAAGTGTCTCTCCTTTTTTGATATGTGTCAATTATACAGAAAAGAAACTCGATTGTCAATTTTAAATGTATAATTTTGATAGTAAATTAATATAAATTTTTAATAAAAGTGGTTTATATTGTAAACACTCGTAATTTGCTTGCAAAATGCAGAAAAATAAGTTATAATAACTGACATAAATCTAATAAGGAGTAATGACGCAATGAAAAAGATCATTTGTAAAGTTGAATACGACACTGAAAATGCAGAACTCGTAAAGAAGTTTACAAGCGGCGAATTCGGCGATGCAGCAGGCTATGAAGAGAGTCTTTATGTAAAAGCTGACGGCAAGTATTTTCTCTATACCAACGGCGGCGAAGATTCAATCTATAAGACTGAAAACATCACAAGAATGTCAGCTGCTAAAGCTCAGCAGTGGCTCGAAGAACACAATGCATAATTGAGTTCTCAGTTTATTACAGGCGGTAATTTTTACCGTCTGTTTTAATTTTTTATCGGGATAAACTATTATCGGTGATGAATAAATGTATAAGCAGTTTGAAGAAAAATTATCGGAAATATCCCGTGAAAAATACGGTAAGAGTATTAAGGTTCTTGACAAAGAAGAGATATACGGTATAATCGGTGAGCTTGTTAACGAAAAGTGCAGTTTTCATAAGAAAGAAACAAACGGTAAAAGAGTGGCATACTTTTCGATTGAATATCTTATAGGTAAGCTTTTATACTCGAATCTTTATAATATGAAAAATACGGATTATGTTGAGAAAGCTCTTCTTGATAACGGTCACAGTCTCAAAGAGCTTGAAGATATAGATGATTATGCCTTCGGCAACGGCGGACTCGGCAGGCTTGCGGCTTGCTTTCTTGACTCTGCCGCCTCTTGCGAGATTCCTCTCGACGGATACGGCATAAGATATAAATACGGACTGTTCAAGCAGAATTTCTCAGGTGACGGAAGCCAGACGGAGTTGCCTGATGACTGGCAAAAAATCAAAGACGCCTTTGCAATTAAAAGAGAAGATGAAAGCGTAACTGTTGAGTACGCCGACTACAGCGTTAAAGCTTTACCCTTTGACTATAATATTATCGGTTACAGTTTTAAGCGCATAAACACGCTGAGGTTATACGAATGTAAAAAAGATTCCTGTAGTGAAGCCGAAGCGGAAAAGATATATGAATATCTCTATCCCGATGACAGTACCTATGAGGGTAAGAAGCTGAGACTTCGCCAGCAGTACTTTTTAGTCAGTGCTTCTCTTCAGAACATTGTGAACAGATACGGTCTTGAGGGTCTTGAGGATAAGATAAAAATACAGCTCAACGATACCCACCCGATTTTAGCTATACCCGAGCTTATAAACATCTGCGTAAAACAGAATATGGGGTTTGACAATGCTCTTCTCAAGTGTAACAGGATTTTTGCATATACCAATCATACTGTAATGCCCGAGGCTCTTGAGGAATGGGACTGTAAAATGATGCGAGAGGTTATTCCTCAGGTTTACGGAATAATACAGAAAATCAACGACATGCTTCTTTTTCAGCTGAGTAATCATAAAGATGTTTCTTTTGAGGACTGCGCTATTGTTATTGACGGCAGGGTCAAAATGGCGAACTTAGCCTGTTATGTATGTTCACACATCAACGGTGTTGCAAATATTCATACGGAGATTCTGAAAAAAGAGACTCTGTCACAGTGGTATAAGTTGTACCCGGATAAATTTACCAATAAAACTAACGGTATCGCTCAGAGACGTTGGCTTGGTCTTTGCAATAAACCGCTGTCGGATTTCCTTTCAAAGCTCTGTGGCTGTGATATTATTGAAGAAACAGAAAACATCAGAAGACTTGAAAGTTTCGAAAATGATGTTGAAGTTTTAAAGGCACTATATGACATTAAACAGCAAAACAAGAAAGCGTTATGTGAGTTTACAAAGAAAAACTTTAACATTGATATTGATGAAAACAGTGTTTTTGTTGTGCAGATTAAGCGTATACACGAATACAAACGCCAGCTTATGGCGATTTTCGGTGTAGTTCATCTCTATCTTAAGATGAAGAAAGGAGGGTATAAAGACTTACCCAACGCTACTTTTATCTTTGGCGGTAAGGCAGCTCCCGGGTATAAAATTGCAAAATCTATTATTAAATATATCAATAACGTTGCAAGAGTGATAAACAATGATAGTAATATAGACGGTAAACTCAAGGTTGTTTTTCTGCCTAACTATAACGTGTCTTTAGCAGAGAAAATTATACCTGCCGCTGATATTTCACTGCAAATTTCTCTTGCAGGTACAGAGGCTTCGGGTACGGGTAATATGAAGCTTATGATGAACGGTGCTGTAACTCTCGGTACCTATGACGGGGCTAATATTGAAATCTGTCAGGAGGCAGGAGAGGAGAACAACTTCATTTTCGGTATGAGAGAAGACGAGGTCAATGTCCGTAAAAGTACCTATGACCCCGAAAAATTATATAACGAAAACTCTGAGATAAAAGATGTTGTTGATACACTTGTCAGCGGTAAATTCGGTGAGAGATACGGCTTTAAGGATATTTACGACTCACTGATAAATGATGCCAACCCCGACAGATATATGGTGCTTGGTGATTTAAAAGCTTTTATAGCCTGTCTTGAAAAGGCCCTTAATAACACGATAGATAAGGAAAGCTTTGGCAGAAAAGCGCTGATGAATATTTCGAATTCGGCTTACTTTTCTTCTGACAGAACCGTAGGTGAATACGCAGAGGATATATGGTTTAAAGATTAAACATCAGCTTCAAGGGAATTTTTGTCCTTTGGAGCTGAAATTTTGCGTAAAAAATTAAAAAAATTCATTAAAAACAGTTGGCAACCTTCTTTTTTTGTTATATAATGTATGGGTATAACTATGTGAACATACATTTTTGGAGGTGATCTCTATGGCATTCAGATATTCAGTTTCACTTGCCAAGATACTTAAGGATAATACCTTTGAAGTTCTTCACATGCCAAAGGATCCGACTGAAATATTTATTTCGTCGAGAGATATAAACAGACCCGGTCTTTTGCTTTCAGGCTTTGAGGAATACTTTGACAGCGGCAGAATAAACTTCTTAGGCAAAACCGAAATGGGTTACATTGAGTCGTATCCCGAGGAAGACAGAAGAAGAAAAGTAGAGCTCTTTATGTCAAAGAAGCCTGCCTGTGTTGTTGTTACAAGAAGCTTACCGTGCCCTGATGAACTCTTAGAATTTGCAAGAAAATATGAGGTGCCTCTGCTCGTTACTAACGATACTACATCACGCTCGATGGCTGCACTTATTGGATATCTCAATGTTGAGCTTGCAGAGAGAATTACAAGACACGGTGTATTTGTTGAAGTATACGGTGAAGGTGTGCTTATCTTAGGTGACAGCGGTGTAGGTAAGAGCGAAAGCGCAGTTGAGCTTATCAAGCGTGGACACAGACTTATTGCAGACGATGCAGTTGAAATCAAAAAGACGGGCTCTAAGACAATAGTCGGCTCGGCGCCCGATAACATCAGACACTTTATTGAGCTTCGCGGTATCGGTATTATCAATGCAAGACGAATCTTCGGTATGGGTGCTGTAAAGCTTGCCGAAAAAATCGATATGGTTATTCAGCTTGAGCCCTGGGACAGCGAAAAGGTATACGACAGAATGGGTATAGACAACGAATATACTGAAATTCTCAATGTAAAAGTTCCTTATACGGTTATACCCGTTAAGCCCGGCCGTAACCTTGCAGTTATTATCGAGGTTGCTGCCATGAATAACCGACAGAAAAAAATGGGTTATAATGCCGCAAGAGAGCTTATGCATAATCTCGGCATGACAGATGATATAATGCCACAGGAAGATGAAATCAAAATGTGGGGAAATTTTTAAGAGGTGAACAATATGTATAGAATTGGTGTAGATTTAGGCGGAACAAACATCGCAGTTGGTGTAATTAATGAAAATCTTGAGATTATTTCAAGAGCTCACACAAAAACTAATATCCCGAGACCTGCAGAAGAGATTTTTGCGGATATCGTGAAGTGCTGTAAAGAAGCTGTGAGCAAAGCGAATATTGATATTAGTGATGTTGCTTCTATCGGTATCGGTACACCCGGCTCATGCGATAAGAAAAACGGTATAATTCTTTATGCCAACAATCTTTATTTTGACAATGTACCTGCCGCTGAGCTTGTTAACAAAGAAATCCCCGGTGTGCCCGTATATATAGAAAACGATGCTAACTGTGCAGCTCTCGGTGAGGCGCTTGCAGGCTCAGGTAAGGGTAAGAAGAGCTTTGTTGCCGTTACTCTCGGTACGGGTGTAGGTGGCGGTGTTGTCCTTGACGGCAATGTGCTTACAGGCTGTAACGATGCAGGCGGTGAGCTCGGACATACGGTAATTAAGTTTGACGGCGAACCTTGCAACTGCGGACGAGTAGGCTGCTGGGAAAGATATGCAAGTGCTACTGCTCTGGTTAATCAGACTAAAGCTGCTATGCTTGAGCATAAGGACAGCGTAATGTGGGAGCTTGCTTCAGGCAACATTGAAAACGCAGGCGGCAGAACAGCTTTTGACGCTATGCGTAAAGGCGATAAGTGGGGTAAGGAAGTAGTTGACAACTATATCAGATATATCGCTGTCGGTACTACCAACATTGTAAATATATTCCAGCCCGAAATGATTTGCTTCGGCGGCGGCATCTGTAATGAAGGTGAAACACTTCTTGCTCCCATCAGAGAAATTGTTGCAAAAGAACGTTATAGCAAAAAGCAGGAAATTCAGACTGAAATCTGCCGTGCTACTCTCGGTAACGATGCCGGTATTATCGGTGCAGGTTGCCTTACAGAATAATTTTGGAGGTCATCTTTTGACTAATCTCATTAAAAAGCTTGATTTAAACAATGTTTCATATAAACTCGATGAGCCTATGAGCAATCACACCTCCTTTAAGACGGGTGGACCTGCATCGTTGTTTGTCGATATTGACAGTGAAGACACACTTGGCAGAGTACTCGCACTTTGCACCGAAGAGAATAAAGATGTTTTCATTCTCGGCAAAGGCAGTAATCTTCTTGTCAGTGACGACGGAATAAAGGATAAGGTTGTTATTCATATCTCTCAGGATTTTGCAGATATGAAGCTTATTGATGAAGCGACTATAGAAGTCTCAGCAGGTACATCCCTTGCTTCGCTTTGCAAGTTTGCTCTCTCAAATTCACTTACAGGTCTCGAGTTTGCTTACGGTATTCCCGGCTCCTGCGGCGGTGCGGCATATATGAATGCAGGTGCTTACGGCGGCGAAATGAAAGATGTCACCGTTAGAGTCAACCACATCGACAGAAACGGCATCAAGGGCAGTTTCTGCGGTAACGAGCTCAAATTTGCATACAGAAGAAGTGCTTATACTGATTCAGAGCTAATTATTACATCACTTGTAATTAAGCTTGAAAAGGGCGACAAGAGGGAAATTGAAGCTAAAATGACCGATGTTATGGGCAGAAGAGTTGACAAACAGCCTTTGGAGTATCCCAGCGCCGGCAGTGTGTTCAAGCGCCCTGAGGGTTATTTTGCAGGTGCTCTTATTGAGCAGTCTGGCCTTAAAGGTAAACGAATCGGCGGTGCTATGGTAAGTGAAAAGCACGCAGGCTTCATTATAAATTATGACGGTGCAACAACAACTGATGTTATAAATCTCATCAGACACTGTCAGAAGACAGTTTACGACAAATTCGGCGTAAACCTTGAAACGGAAATTAAGTTTGTATAATTTTTTTAGAATATCTGAAAGGAGGTTTCGTATGTCTTTTTCATCTGAAATTAAAGCTGAGCTAATCAGAATTACAGATTTACCGGATTGCTGCCGTCATGCTATGGCTTACGGTATGCTTTTATTCGGAAGAAGCTTCAATGAGCAGGAAATATCCATTATGACCGATAACCCTGCCGTTGCTGACAAGTATACGGAACTTGCTTTTGGTGTAACGGGTGTAGAGGCAAAGCGTTTTGTTTCAGATGCCGGTAAGACAACTGTCAGCTTTGAAAGCAGCGAGGACAGAAAAAAAGTTCTTGATTGCTTTTCAAATTCAGGAAACGAAAAGGTTATGCGCATTGACCGAGGTAATCTTCGCAATGAAAGCGAAAGTGAATTTGAATACGATATGCAGGAAAGCATCAACTGCTGTAACGCGGCTTTCCTCAGAGGTGCTTTTCTCTCTTGCGGTACCTGTAGCGACCCGAATAAGAGCTATCATATAGAGTTCATTGCTCCGTACAGAACAGTCAGCCTTGATTTACTTAAGATACTTACAGATTACGGTCTTAATGCTAAACACATGTTAAGACGAGGTATCAACGTCATTTACATAAAGGACAGTACGAGCATCGAGGAGCTTCTTACTCTTATGGGTGCTCAGATGGCTGCAATGGAGATTATGAACATCAAGATTTATAAAGATGTCCGTAATCTTACTAACAGACGAAATAACTTCGAAAATGCTAATCTGACCCGCACGGTTTACGCTTCTTACGATCAGGTTGAATCCATACAGAAGCTCAAGGATGACGGTGTTTTTCCGACTCTTACGGATGATTTAAAATTAATTGCAGAGCTTAGGCTTAATAATCCCGACTCGAGTCTTCGTGAAATCGGCGATATGTGCGCCCCGCCTCTGAGCCGTTCGGCTGTCAACTACCGTCTCAAAAGACTTATGGATATTGCTGAAAAGCTCGGCAAGTAACCCCTTTTGGAGGATATAACTTTGAATAAAGATAAATTTTCCGTTCCTCAGGAGGAATTGGATAAACAAAAAGAATATATGAACCTTGTCAGAACCGTCATTTCTTCAAGGTACCCTGCTGTTTCACCCAAGGCTTTTGTTCATACCTACGGTTGCCAGGGTAATGTTGCAGACGGTGAAAGACTTTTAGGTATGCTTGAACAGATGGGCTATGATTTCTGTGAGTCGCCTGAAGATGCTGACCTGGTTTTATATAATACATGTGCAATAAGAGAACATGCCGAGGACAGAGTTTTCGGCAATGTGGGTGCTCTTAAGCCAATAAAAAAACAGAAACCCGATATGATTATCGCTCTTTGCGGCTGTATGATGCAGCAGCAGAGCGTTGCCGACAGAATCAAGAACAGCTTTTCATTTGTTGACCTTGTTTTCGGTACTCACGTATCATATAAGTTTCCCGAGTTTATGTACCGCATACTTTGTACAGGAAAAAGAGTTTTTGACATAACCGACAGTGACGGCAATATTGTTGAAGGCTTACCCGTAAAGCGTGAGGGTACTCTCAGGGCGTGGATTCCGATTATGTACGGCTGTAATAATTTCTGTTCATACTGCATTGTGCCTTATGTGCGTGGAAGAGAAAGAAGCCGTGATTTTGACGATGTAATGAAAGAAGTCAGAGAGGTTATTGCGGCAGGGTACAAGGAAATCACACTTTTAGGTCAGAATGTTAACTCTTATAACAAAGACCTTGATGAAAGCAAACGTTTTCCTGCGCTTCTCAAGGCTATTAGTGAGCTTGAAGGCGATTTTATTGTCAGATTTATGACTTCTCATCCGAGAGACTGTACGAAGGAGCTTCTTGACGTTATGGCGTCAAGCGATAAGATAGCAAAGCATCTTCATCTTCCCTTCCAGTCGGGCAATGACAGAGTGCTTAAGGAAATGAACCGTCATTATGACCGTGAAAAGTATCTTTCGCTCATCGACTATGCTTATAAGGTTATGCCTGAGCTTTCGATTACAAGTGACGTTATAGTCGGCTTCCCCGGTGAAACATACGAGGAGTTCTGTGATACATTGTCACTGATTGAAAGAGTGAAATACACTTCACTGTTTACTTTCATTTTCTCGGCGAGGCCCGGTACAAAGGCTTATTCGATGGCTGACCCTGTTTCAAGAGAAGAAAAAGGCAAGTGGTTCAAGGAGCTCACAGACCTTCAGGAAAGAATTGCAGGGGAGCGTACTGCCAATATGAAAGGTAAAACCTACAGAGTGCTTGTTGAAGGTACTGCAAAGGGTGAGGGTATGCTTTCAGGCAGAACAGGCGGAAATATTATAATTGAGTTTCCCGGCGACGAAAGTCTAATCGGTGAATTTACCTACGTTACCGTAACAAATCCGAGAACCTGGATAGTATACGGCGAAATTGCGAAATAACTACTCGTAAAAGGGTATTTATTAATAAAAATATTTTTATATAAGGAGTAATAACAATGAACGTTATTGAACTTACAAGACAGCTCGGTGCTGCAATTCAGCAGGACGAGCGTTACCTTGCATTCGCAAAGGCAAAGGAAGCAAACGAAAAGGACGAAGCTCTCAACGCTCTTATGGGCGAGATTCAGATGATTCAGATGAACTATCAGATGGAAGCTTCAAAGGAAGAACCCGACAGCGCTAAAATGCAGGAATTCGAAGCTGAATTCAACGCTAAGTACGAAGAATTCATGGCTAACGAAAATATGCAGAAGTATGATGAAGCAAGAGCTCAGGTTGACTCAATGATGAACTACATCATGCAGATTCTCGGTCTTTGCGTAAACGGTGCAGATCCTGCTACCTGTGAACCCGAACAGCAGCACGAACACTCATGTGACGGCTCATGCTCAAGCTGCAGCGGCTGCCACTGATTCAAAACTAATTCGTAGAAATCTCAGGAGGAAAAACAATATGTCTGAAATGACACCGATGATGTCTCAATACTTACAAATAAAAAAAGAATACTCGGACGCAATTTTGTTTTTCCGCCTGGGTGACTTTTATGAAATGTTTTTTGACGATGCTTATACTGCTTCTAAAGTATTGGAGCTTACTCTTACTGCAAGAAGCTATTCCAAGGGTGAAAAAGCGCCTATGTGCGGTGTTCCCTTCCACTCTGCCGAAGGATATATAGCAAAGCTTGTTTCCGCAGGCTATAAAGTAGCTATCTGTGAACAGACAGAAGACCCTGCAACAGCTAAAGGCATCGTTAAAAGAGATGTTATAAGAGTTATCACAAAGGGTAGTATTATCGAAAATAATATGCTCGACGATTCAAAGAACAACTATCTTGCCTGTGTTTATTTTGACGGCACAATGGGCGGAGTGTGTTTCTGCGACGTATCGACAGGTATACTCAATCTCACTAACTTCGATGACAAACATACAACCGAAAACAATATTATCAATGAAATCGGCACGTTTTCACCCAGCGAAATTCTTTTAAACAGAGGGGCAGCAAACAGTAAGGTTATTGCAAACTTTATATCAAAGCGTACTGAGGCTGCCTGCGAAATGCTCGATGATATTGACTTTGATTTTAAAGACTGTGCCGATGTGTGTGCTGAGCACTTCGGTGAGGAAAAGTTTCGCTCCTGTGATTTTTCGGGCAATGCTGTTGCTACGGCAGTTACAGGTGCTCTTCTTCGATATCTTAAAGATGTGCAGAAAAACGATCTCGGCAACATAAGAGAGGTCAACTACTATACCGACAGTCAGTTTATGAAGCTCGACTATAATACTCTTCGCAATCTTGAAATTCTTGAAACTATGCGAGGCAGAGAAAAGAAGGGCTCACTTTTATGGGTGCTTGACAGAACTCACACCTCAATGGGTAAGCGACTTCTCAGAAACTGGCTTGAAAAGCCTCTTGTCAGCATTGCTCAGATTACAAGGCGTCACAACGCCGTATCGGAGCTCTATGATAAAAATATGATGCTCGGAGATATTTCCGCTTCACTTTCAAAGGTATTTGATATTGAGCGTCTTATTACAAGAGTTATGTTTGAAACAGCAAACGCCAAGGATCTTAACTCTCTTAAGCAGACTATTGAGGCTATACCTGTTATCAAAGTACTTTTGCAAATTGCAGAAAGTGCATTTCTTCGTCAGCAATACTCAAACCTTGACCTTCTTGAAGATATAAGAGGGCTTATCGATGTTTCCATAAAAGATGAAGCACCTTTCTCTGTACGTGAAGGCGATATTATCAAAGACGGTTTTAATGCTGAGCTTGACGAGCTACGTAACATTCAGGGTAACGGTAAGCAGTTTATTCTCGATATTGAACAGCGTGAACGCGAAGCGATAGGAATACCCAAGCTTAAAATAGGCTATAACAGAGTTTTCGGTTACTATATTGAGGTCACAAACTCATATAAGGATATGGTACCCGATACCTATTTCAGAAAGCAGACTCTTGCTAACTGTGAAAGATATATCACCGAAGAGCTTAAAGAGCTTGAAAGCAAGGTTCTCGGTGCTCAGGAAAGAATCGTCAAGCTTGAATATGAGATTTTCTGCCAGATAAGAAGCAGAGTTGCTCAGGAATTTTCACGTATAAAGGCGACTTCGCAGGCTCTCGCAACTATTGACGTACTCTGCTCGCTTGCAACAACGGCACTCGAGAGAAATTATGTCTGTCCCACTATGCTTGCAGGCGGTGAAATCAAAATCACTGACGGCAGACACCCTGTAGTTGAAGCTGTCCTTGACGCTCCTTTTGTGCCTAACGATACTTATATGGATTGCGACAAAAACCGCTGTGCTATTATCACAGGCCCTAATATGGCAGGTAAATCAACATATATGCGTCAGGTTGCAATTATTGCACTACTTGCCCAGATAGGCTCTTTTGTGCCTGCTAAGAGTGCAGAGCTCTGTATAATCGAAAGCATTTTCACCCGTGTCGGTGCATCCGACGACCTTGCGACAGGTCAGTCAACCTTTATGGTTGAGATGAACGAGGTTTCATCTATTCTTAAAAATGCGACCAAAAACAGTCTTATCATTCTCGATGAAGTCGGCAGAGGCACCTCGACCTTTGACGGTATGAGTATCGCCCGTGCAGTTCTGGAATATATTGCCGATAAAAAGAAAATCGGTGCAAAAACGCTCTTCTCAACTCACTATCACGAGCTGACGGAGCTTGAGGGTATCCTCGACGGTGTGAACAACTACAATATCTGCGTTAAAAAGCGGGGAGATACTATAACTTTCCTTAGAAGAATTGTCCGCGGCTGCGCAGACGGAAGTTATGGTATAGAGGTTGCAAAGCTCGCAGGCATACCTAATTCCGTTGTATCAAGAGCAAGGGTTATTCTCAGTGAGCTTGAGGGCAATGCACCTAAGAGACAGGCAGTCAGTCAGAGCAGTATTGGGGTACCAGAAGAGGATGAGCTTCAGCTCTCTATGACATCAACTGTCGACGATGAAATCATTGAATCTATAAGAAATATTGACATAAATACTTTAACGCCTCTTGAAGCTATGACAACACTTCATGAGCTTATCAAGAAGGCAAGAAGAAGTGAAATTTAAAAAGAAAGGATGACAGCTTTATGGCTAAAATCAATATATTACCTAAGCACATTGCCGAACTGATTGCAGCCGGTGAAGTTGTTGAAAGACCGGCGAGTGTTGTAAAGGAGCTCCTTGAAAATGCTATCGATGCCGGTGCCACTACCATTACACTTGAAATAAGAAACGGCGGCGTAAGATATATCCGTATTACTGATAACGGCTGCGGCATTGACCACGAAGATGTGCCCAAGGCTTTCCTCAGCCACGCTACAAGTAAGGTAAGAGACGAAAATGACCTGAACTCCATTTTTACCCTTGGATTCAGAGGCGAGGCTCTTGCTTCGATTGCCGCTGTATCAAAAACTGAAATCTTAACTAAAACCGAAAATGAGTCCCTCGGCACCTCCTATGCAGTTGAAGGGGGAGTGCAGACGAGATACGACCAGGCAGGCTGTCCCAACGGTACGACAATTGTTGTACGCGACCTCTTTTATAATACGCCTGCAAGAATGAAATTCCTCAAAAAAGATGTTGCGGAAGCCAATGCTGTTGCCGATGTGGTTGATAAGATTTCACTTTCTCATCCCGAGGTAAGTGTCAGATTTATCCGTGAGGGTAAGCAGGCACTGATTACTCCCGGTGACGGCAAGCTTATGTCGGCTATCTATTCGGTTTTCGGCAGAACTTTTGCTGAAAGTCTTCTTGAGGTTGACTATAAATTAGATGGGGTCGTAGTCAGCGGTTATGTTTGTAAGCCTATGTCCTCAAGGCCCTCGAGAGCTATGCAGTATTTTTTCCTTAACGGCAGATATATAAAGTCACGTTCCTGTATGGCATCAATGGAGAATGCATACAAAAACTCGATTATGGTGGGTAAATTTCCCAGCTGTGTTCTTAATGTTAAAGTACGCCCTGAGGTTGTGGATATCAACGTTCACCCTGCAAAAACCGAAGTGCGCTTCAGCGATGAGAGAAAGGTCTCATCGGCCGTGTACTTTGCCGTAAAATCGGCTCTTGACAGCTTTGACACAATGCCTGAGCTCGATTTATCAAGAGCTGCAAAGGTAACTCAGAGAGCAATGTCTGAGAGCGTACAGCTGAGTATGCTCGACGATGAGCCTGAAAAGAAGGCGGATTTCAGCGGCAGTATATTCAAAAATAAACCTGCTGAAAAGACTCAGACCGCTGTTAAAGCTGAGCCTAAAAAAGACTTCTGGCAGAGTATGCCGGCTAAGGATTTTTCAGTTAAAGCTAATGAACAACCCAAAAAGTCCGAAAGTGTAAGGAATGAAAATGAGCCGGATTTAATCGGTACTGCAATGCAGAATATCAAGGCTAAAAATGAGGAGATGCGCAGAAATGTGCCTGCACCTCAAAAAAATGCCGTTCACAATTCTTCTGTCAGAGTTGCTGAAAGCGGCTCAGTCAGAGAGCCCGTAAAACCCGAACCTGTTAAACAGACGGCACCTCAGAATAAACCCGAAAAGACTGCCGAACCGGTTATTACTAAACCGCAACAAAGTAACAGACCTCTTAATAAGCCTATCAGACTTCTTGGCGAGGTTTTTAAAACATATATTATTTGTGAATTTGACGGCAAGGTTGTGCTTATTGATAAGCACGCCGCCCACGAGAGAATTATTTACAATAAAATGAAGGCTGCCGCTAAGGAAAATGTTTCTTCTCAGGTGCTTCTTTCAGCTATAAAGGTTACTCTTAATAAAAATGAGTACACTGCCGTAATTGACAATCTCGACGCATTTAAATCGGCAGGGTACCTGATAGAGGACTTCGGTGACGGAGTTGTAGTTATCAGAGAATGCCCTATGCTTATTTCAGGTGATGATGTAGAAGATACCGTAATTGAAATGGCTGCTTATCTCGCAGAAAACAGAACTAACATCGAAACCGAAACCATCGACAGAATACATCATACTGCCGCTTGCAAGGCTGCAATCAAAGCAGGATATAAAAACTCTACAGCGGAAATGAAAGTTCTCGCTGAGCAGGTCCTTTATGACGAAAGCGTCAGATACTGTCCTCACGGCAGACCCGTTTTAATTGAACTTACAAAATATGAACTTGAAAAGCAGTTCGGAAGAATACAGTAATCAGGAGAAATTTATGGATAAACCTCTTGTTGTGGTTGTACTGGGGCCTACTGCTTCAGGAAAGACCTCACTTGGTATTGAAATTGCAGAAAAATTCGGCGGTGAAATTGTTTCCGCTGACTCTATGCAGATTTATGAAAATATGGATATTGCAACTGCCAAGCCTACGCCGGATGAACAGGCGAGAGTCAGACATCATCTTATCGGATTTGTGCCAATGGGAGAAGGATTCAGTGTTGCTAAGTATAAAGAAAAAGCAACCGAAGCGATTGAAGATATTCTCTCAAGAGGTAAACTTCCTGTTGTTGTCGGCGGCACCGGATTTTATATTGATACCCTCGTTAAAAACACTGAATTTTTTGATTATGAAGACAGCGATATAAGAGCAAAGCTTGAGGCAAGACTCGAAAAAGAGGGTATTGATGCTTTATACGCCGAGCTGAGTGAAATTGACCCTGAAACAGCTGGGAGACTCCACATAAACGATACAAAGCGTATCTTACGTGCACTCGAGGTTTATTATCTCACAGGCAAGACAATCAGTGAGCAGGACGAGCTTTCTCATCTTAATGAAAGTAAGTACAGTTGGTGTCTTATAGGTCTAAGAGCCGAAGACCGACAGTTCCTTTATGACAGAATTAACCTCAGAGTTGACAAAATGTTCACTGAAGGCTTAATTGAAGAGGCTGAGAGCTTCTTTGACAGCGAAGTATCTTCAACGGCTGCTCAGGCTATAGGATATAAAGAGCTTAAACCCTATCTTGACGGCCTTGTTTCGCTTGATGAAGCTACTGAAAAACTTAAGATGGAAACCCGCAGGTACGCAAAGCGTCAGCTGACGTGGTTCAGACGCAATAAAGAAATTCACTGGTTAAATATAGACAGACTTACTGCTGATGAGCTTATCAGTGAAGCCGGCAGAATAGTAGAAAACGAAAGGTAAATTACAATGAAGCCTACAAAAGACACAAAAATCGCAATCGGTCTCGTTGCCGCCTTCCTGATTATGGTTGCGCTCTACGGTATCACATCTCTTTACGGTAAGCATACCGGTAAGCTTGAAACTGAATATCTGCTTCCTTACAGTGAGACTCATAGTGTGTCTGTTAAAGGCTTCGCAGTAAGAGATGAAAATGTCAGCGTTGACGGCAAGAATATATCGATATTCTATAAAGATGATGATTTGGTTTATATACCTGCAATTTCTCACAGTGAGAATATAGCAAAAAACGGAGTAATTGCTCTGGGCTTCGGCGATGAAAGCCAGGCATCAGCTTATACTCAGGAAACGGAAATGCGTAAAAAGCTCGATAAAATTAAAGAAACAGCAAGTAAACAGGGACTTAACCACAGCAATGTACTTTTTCTGAATTCACAGATCGCAACAGGCATTTCAAATTATGTTAAGGCTTTATCTGACGGTGAGCTCAGTGATTTTTACTCTGTTGCTGAAAATATAACCGGTAATATTACTTCAAGACAGTCAGCTACAGGTGAAGAACTGAGTTATGACGATGTTATCGGCGATTACACAAAACAAATCAAAAGCCTGAAATCCTCTTATACAATAAAGAAGAAAATTACTTCACCTTATGCAGGCTATTTTGTCGGATATGTTGACGGATATGAATCAAGTGTCAGCTATAAAGACATTGAAAGCAAAAAAATCAGCAACGGTGACGGTAAAAGGTTTGCTTCAGTTTCTCCGGAGGATACTCAGAACGCTTACGGTAAATTGATTGCGCAGCATACCTGGTACTATGTTTTTGATATGGAAGTATCTGATTCTTCTGTTATTAAGAGCGGATACTGGGTGAGTGTTTCTTTTGAAGATCTCGGTATTAGTGACATTGATATGCTGGTTTACGATGTTACCGAATCAAAAGATGATGTCATAACAGTTACGCTTAAGTGTACTGCAATGAACGAAGAACTTGCAAAAATACGCAAGGAAACTGCCACAATTGACGTTAAAGAATACAGCGGATATAAAATCAGTAACGATGCCATCAGTGAGAACGAAGATGGCGTAATGGGTGTATATGTTATTGTCGGTAATATTATGAAATTTGCTCCTATTGATATTCAATATTACTCTGATGATTATGTAATAGCTCAGGGTCTTGTGCTTGTTAAAAATGAAGAGGATAAATCCCAGGGTTATTACCATAAACTTAAGCAATACGATAAAATTATAGTGAAAGGAATTAATCTTGAAGATGGAAATATTGTCTCTTGAAGAAAGATTTAAGAATATAGAGCATAATATCGCAGTTATCAGGAGCAGGATTGCAGACTCCGCCAAGGAAGCCGGAAGAAATCCTGCTGAGATCAAGCTTATGGCTGTTACAAAAACCGTTGAGCCTGTGCTTATCAATCACGCTATCGAATGCGGCATTGACCTTATCGGTGAAAATAAGGTTCAGGAGTTTCTTTCGAAAAAGCCTTATCTGAAGCTTGATAACTGCAAGGCACACCTCATCGGTCATTTGCAGACTAATAAAGTAAAGCAGATTATTGACGAAGTGGATATGATACAGTCCGTTGACAGTGTGAAGCTTGCTAAAGAAATTTCCAAGAGAGCGCAAGGACTCGGTATAACTGTTGACTGTCTTGTTGAAGTTAATATAGGCGATGAAGAGAGCAAAACAGGCCTTGATATGGAGCTTTTATATGATACCCTCAGTGAAATTGCTGTTTTACCCGGGATAAAGGTCAAGGGTCTTATGACGATTCCTCCGATTTGTGAAGATGAGGAAACTTTATGCAAATATTTTTCGAAAATGCACGAAATTTTTATTGACATAAAGGAGAAAAAGTTAGATAATATAGATATGTGTATACTTTCAATGGGAATGTCAGGGGATTATGAAGTTGCTGTCAGAAACGGTTCTGATTTAGTGAGAGTCGGTTCGGCAATATTCGGTCCCAGAATCTATTAATATAAAGAGGAGATAAAATCATGGATATTAAAAACATATTCGGAAAAGTTCAGGAGCTCAGAAATTTCAGAGCAGATGATGAGGATGATATACTTGACAGCGCTTTAAGTGAAGATGATTATGAGGACAGCAGAAAGCCCAAGAAGTTTGCTAGCGGTATTTTCGGTGACGTGGATGACACTCCTGTTGATTCTTTTGCTTCCTTTAATTATTCGCCTACTGCCGCACTTCCTGATTTTGGCAGTGGTGAAGATTTCACACCTCTTAAGGGTATTGATGAAATCGCATCAAACAGTGCACCCGCATCAAATGTTTACGATATGAACGCTACTAAGTCACGCTCAGGTTCCAAGTTCAAGCTGACATTTATTTCTCTCCACGATATTTATGATGCTAAGAATGTTGCTAATCTTATGATGGAAAGAAATACAATTGTTGTTGTGAATCTTTCACTTCTTTCTGAGGACCAGAGCAAAAGAGCAATGGACTTCCTTGACGGTGCAAAATACGTAACAAAGAGTGTGTTTGCAAGATTTACTGAAAGCATCTGCGCATTCATTCCGTCAGATATTGAACTTCACGGAGACTTCTATAATCAGGTTGAATTATAAATTCCATTAAGATAGGGGATAGTTAAAATGACTACAAACAGATATTCTTTTTCTTCCGCAGGCAAAAACAGATATTTTGCGTCTGAAGTTGATGAATATGTAAGAAAATCATCAGAAGAGTATGAGAGACTTCTCAAAAATTTCAAGGCACTTGAAAAGAAACTCAAAACCATAGGTCCTGCTATCGAAGAGTATAACAACAGTAAAAATACGGTTTTTGCAGCTATCGTCAGAGCCGAAAGCTATTTGGAAACTGTAACTGCTCAGGCTAATGAGTCCTCTGCTGAGATTGTTAAAAAGGCAAGCGAAGAAGCAGAAACCATTTTCCTTACAAAAAAGGCTGAAGCTGAGGCTTACTATTACAATCTTACTCACGAAGCCGATGAGAGAATTATTCAGCTTAACAGCGAGATTGATACTCTTGAAAAGCGCTCGGAGGAGCTTACTCAGAGATATCTCAACGACACCAAGGAAAAAGCTAAAGAAATTATCGATAACGCTAAAACCAAAGCTGCTGAGATTGTTGCTGCTGCTTATCACGATGCCAAGGATGCAAGAGAAAAGAGCGAAGAGATTATCGCTGCTACAACATCTGAGCTTCAGAGGCTCAAAAAAGAAATTGCAAAATATAAGGCTGAAATTTTCAGCGTAGTTGAAACAATCAAGCCTGCTGTTGATTCAATCAGCGATGATGCTGAGTTTAATTTCGTACCCACAACAATCGAAGTTGATACAGATAAATTAGCTGAAGATTTGCCTGAGTTCAGTCTCAATATGGATGGCTATAATGATGCTGATGAAAAATCACAGTATCCTGATTTTTATGAGGATATCAGCTCCGTATCTTCACCGGAATACTACGGTGAAAGTGAAGCGTCAGCGCCTGTGACACCTGTAGCAGCGCCCATAATTCCTGATGACATTAACGAACAAACTATTATTCTTCAGGATCTTGGCAATGCTATATTTGATACTGACGATTTTGACGATGATGTTCTTGATTTTTCATATCAGCCGGATTTTGACGGATTTTTTGACGACGATATAACAACTGATTAATTTTTAGAAGTGATGCCTTTGAATAAAAACAAACTTACCGCGACAAAAATTAAAGTATATTCTGTAATTGCAATGCTTTTCCTGGTAATAATTGACCAGGTTATCAAGTTCTTTATTGATTTATACCTTAAGCCTGTCGGCAGTGTACCCGTAATTAATAAAGTTCTGCAGCTTTCATATTATGAAAACGACGGCGCAATGATGGGTCTTATGAGCGGCAAAACGGCCATTATGACTGTAGTTGCAGTAATTTGCCTCGGTGTAATTGCCTTTGTAATTTTCTCGGGTAAGATAAAGTTTGGTATCGATTACTGTTGCATTGTTCTTATGATGTCAGGCGGTCTCGGCAATATCATAGACAGAATATTCAGAGGGTACGTTATTGACTATATCGAGGTATTGTTTATTGACTTTTACATTTTCAACTTTGCCGATTGCCTGGTAACTGTTGCGGCGGTACTGCTTATAATTAATCAGATTTATGAAATCGTAAAGGAAAACAAGCTGAAGAAAGAGAAGGCGGTTAATGGTTAACGCTCATATTATCAGAGTCACAGACGAAAATACAGGTGAAAGAATTGATAAGGTCATTTGCTCGGCGGTTGACGGTATGAGCCGCTCCGCTGTGCAGAAAATCATAGATGAAGGCAATGTCAGTGTCGGAGAAACGGTTATTTCAAAGAATTACAAGGCTCGTAAGGATGATATCATCAAGGTTGTTATTCCTCAGGCTAAGGAACTCGAGGTTACAGCGCAAAATATTCCTCTTGATATAAGATACGAGGACAGTGACCTTCTCGTTGTAAACAAGCCTAAGGGTATGGTTGTGCACCCTGCTGCGGGAAATTATGACGGTACTCTGGTCAATGCGCTTATGTATCACTGCAAAGGCTCTCTTTCGGGTATCAACGGCGTTATCAGACCCGGTATTGTCCACAGAATCGACAAGGATACAAGCGGACTTCTTATAGTTGCAAAAAATGATTTTGCTCATATTAATTTAGCAGAGCAGATAAAAGTCCATTCATTTACAAGAGAGTATCAGAGTGTGGTGTACGGCAAATTTAAAAATGAAAGCGGAATTGTTGATGCACCTATCGGCAGACACCCTGTTGACAGAAAGAAGATGGCTGTCACACCGAAAAACTCAAAAAACGCTGTTACACATTATAAAGTAATTAATGAATATGACGGCTTTACACATTTAGGTTTGCGTCTTGAAACCGGCCGCACACATCAGATAAGAGTACATATGGCGTATATCGGACATCCTGTTGCAGGTGACGCCGTATACGGACCGAAGAAAGTAATTGAATATCTCTCGGGACAGTGTTTACATGCAGGGTTAATTGGCTTCAAGCACCCGCGAACAAACGAATATATTGAAATCAAGAGTGAATTGCCTGAGTATTTCACGGATTTCCTCAGGAGGATAGATAAAAATGGAAGAGGTTAAGAATAAGGTTGACCTGTCACAGTGGCTGCTTGCAAGCGACATCGACGGTACACTTAACAATAAAGCGAGAAATCTTGTTGTAAGAAATTACGATATGATTCACAGATTTATAAACGATTACGGCGGAAACTTTACCCTCGCTTCAGGCAGAAGTCCCGAGTCCATGAGAAAGCATTTCAAGAGGCTTGATATTGCTGACGGCAAGGCAATTGTTTTAAACGGCGCTGGTATTTATGATTATACCGAAGAAAAAATGGTATGGCAAAGTCCTATGAACGAGCACTGTATTGATATGGTGCGTCAGAGCGTTAAAAAGTTCCCGACACTTGCTTTTCAGGTAATTACCGATAAATATGTTTATCTTTTCAGACCTACCGCTTCGGCAAGACTCCTTGCAATTAATGCACAATTACCAATAAAGTATTTTTACAGCTTTGAGTCAATTCCCAAAGAAAACTGGTATAAAGTTATTTATACGGCGATTCCGCCTGCAATCAATCAGGTTAAAAAGTTCATTGAGAAGCTTTCTAATACAACAGAAAATCTGATGCTTTCATCAGCCTGGAGCTATGAAATGGTCAACGAGGATACCAATAAGGGCGTTGCAGTGCTCAAGCTCGCTGATATTTTAGGTGTTGACCACAGCAAAACTGCTGCAATCGGTGACTATTTCAATGACTATGAAATGCTTAAGAAGGTTGCCCTTCCCGCTTGCTGCGGACAGGCTCCTCAGGGTATGAAGGACATTGCTAAGTTTGTCGCAGGGCACTGTAATCAAGGTGCTGTTGCAGACTTAATTGAATACATTATAAAAAACCATAGTAATTTTTAAGGAGGATTAATATGGAAGACATTAAAAAGTTGCAGCTTAAAAAGACTGCAATCGAAGTAAGAAAAGGTATCATAGAAGGTACCTTCAACGCAAAATCGGGTCATCCCGGCGGCTCACTTTCTATTGCTGATATTATGACTTATCTCTATTTCAGCGAAATGAGAGTTGATCCTGAGAAGCCTGACTGTGAAAACAGAGACAGACTTGTGCTTTCAAAGGGTCACACAGCACCTGCACTTTATGCGGCGCTTGCTCTTAAGGGCTTTTTCCCTGTTGAGCTTATCAAGACTCTTCGTAAGCCTGATTCTATTCTTCAGGGTCACCCCAGCATGCGTTACACTCCCGGCGTTGATATGAGCACAGGCTCACTGGGTCAGGGTATCTCAGCAGCTTGCGGTATGGCTCTCGGTGCTAAGCTTCAAGGCAAGGATTTGAGAGTATATGTACCTCTCGGTGACGGTGAAATCGAAGAAGGTCAGGTATGGGAAGCTGCTATCTTTGCAGGTAACCGTAAGCTTGCCAACCTCTGTGCAATCGTTGACTTCAACGGACTTCAGATTGACGGTACTCTTGACGAGGTTAACTCACCTTATCCCATTAAGGAAAAATTTGAAGCGTTCGGCTGGAATGTAATTGAAATCTGCGGACATTGCTTCACTCAGATTGAAGAAGCTTTTGAAGCTGCTAAGGCTTGTAAGGGTAAACCCACCTGCATCGTTGCTAAGACAGTTAAGGGTAAGGGTGTATCATTTATGGAAGACCAGTGTGATTGGCACGGCAGTGCTCCCAATGCAGAACAGTACGCTCAGGCTATGGCTGAGCTTGATGAAGCTTTAAAGAGCTTGGAGGTGTAATTATGGCTGATGTAATTAAATGTGCAACCCGTGACGCTTACGGCGCTGCTTTGAAACAGCTTGGTACAAGAGATGATATTCTCGTTCTTGATGCTGACCTTGCTAAGGCAACAAAGACAATCGCCTTTAAGAAAGAGTTCCCCGAAAAGTTTATTGACTGCGGTATTGCAGAAGGCAATATGATGGGTGTTGCCGCAGGTCTTGCAACAACAGGCTATACTGTATTTGCTTCAAGCTTTGCGATGTTCGCTGCCGGCAGAGCTTTTGAGCAGGTCAGAAACTCAATCGCTTACCCCAACCTCAACGTTAAAATCGGCGCAACACATGCAGGTATTTCAGTAGGTGAAGACGGTGCAAGCCATCAGTGCTGTGAAGACATTGCTCTCATGCGTTCAATACCCAATATGGTTATTATTAACCCCGCTGATGATATCGAAGCAATGGCTGCTGTGCACGCTGCCGTAGACCACGAAGGTCCTGTTTATATGAGATTCGGCAGACTTGCAGTACCCCGTATTAACAGTGAAGACTACAAGTTTGAACTTGGTAAGGGCGTTCTTCTCAAGGACGGTAAGGATGTAACAATCGTTGCTTCAGGTCTTATGGTGGGTGAAGCTCTTATCGCTGCTGAAACACTTGCTGCTGAGGGTATCGATGCACGTGTTATCAATATCCATACAATTAAGCCCATCGATAAGGATATCCTTGTTGCCGCTGCAAAAGAAACAGGCGCTATTGTTACTGCTGAAGAGCACAGCGTTATCGGCGGTCTCGGCTCAGCTGTAAGCGAAGCTCTCGCTGAAGAGTACCCCGTGCCTGTTGTTAAACTTGGTGTTAATGATACATTCGGTAAGTCAGGTCCTGCTCTTGAGCTCCTCAAGATATTCGGTCTTGACGCTGAAAACATTGTAGCTAAGGCTAAGAAAGCTATTGAACTTAAGAATAAGTTAGCTTAAGTAATAATTATAAGGTAGGTTTACACAATGAAAGAAATTACTAAAGATATGGTTATCGGCGATATTCTCGATGCTGATGGCGGTACAGCTGTATTCTTCTTTGAAATGGGAATGCACTGTCTCGGTTGCCCCGCATCAAGAGGCGAAACTGTTGAAGAAGCCTGCGCTGTTCACGGCGTAGATGTTGACGCTCTCGTAGCAAGAGTTAACGAATATCTTGCTTCAAAATAAGAGAATTTTTATGGGAGCCGCCTGATATTTTGGGCGGCTCTGTTTCGTAATTTAACAATATTCAGAGGTAATTATGTCAAAAATCAAACTTGATGACAGACTTAAAGCAGTTGTGGGTCTTGTAAGAAACGGTAAAAGAGTTGCCGATATCGGTACTGATCACGGATATCTGGTTGCTTATCTTGTGGAAAATAATATTTGTCCCTGTGGTATTGCGGCAGATTTAAGAAAAGGTCCTCTTGAAAATGCAAGGCAAACTGTTATACAGCAAGGCTTGAGTGATAAAATTGAACTGATATTATCAGACGGACTTGAAAAGATACCGGAAAACTCCTGCGATGATATTGTAATTGCCGGAATGGGTGGTAATCTTATAGCAGAGATACTTGAGAAAGCACCTTGGGTGAATAACGAAAGAATTAACATTGTTGCTCAACCTATGACTCATGCCGAGGTGCTCAGACAGTATTTCATCGATAACGGTTTTACAATCAACAAAGAGGTTACTGCTACTGACGGTAAAAGATTATACTGCGTTATGTCGGCAGGGTACACAGGTGAAAAAACTGAGCACAGTGTTTCTTACATATATACAGGCAAAATTTTGCCTGACAGTGAATTAAACAGAAAATATCTTGAGAAAGTTTTAAATACACTCAGTAAAAAATATAATGCACTTATGGGTGCAAACAAGGAAGATACAGACAACTTAAAGGTTGTCATTGATGAAACAGAAAAATTGCTCGGGGAGTGAAATCAGATGGTAAAGGTTAAAGATATATCCGATTTTATTGATAAAATTGCACCTTATGATACAAAGTGTGAGTGGGATAACTGCGGTATTTTAGTCGGTGATAAGGATAAAGAGGTTAAGAAAATCGGTTTCGCACTTGATCTGACTACCGAGGTTTTAGCAGATGCTATAAAAAATAATGTTGACCTTATAGTCACACATCATCCCATAATTTTCAGGGCACAGAAAAGCTTTTTAAAGGGCAATCTTGCCTACGATTTAGCCGTCAGCGGTATAAGTGCAATTTCAGCACATACCTGCTTTGACTGTGCAAACGGGGGAGTAAACGATGTTTTGTGCGACCTCCTTGATATAAAAAATCCTGTTGGCATACCCGATAAGGAATGTCCGGTGCCTTTAACGCGTATCGGAGATATTGAGCCGATGTCATCCCTCGATTTTGCTAAAAAGGTTGCAGATACTCTCGGAACCACCTGCCGTGTTGCTGACAGCGGAAAAATCATTAAAAAAGTAGCTGTCTGTGGCGGTGCCGGTACAGATGATTTCGTATTCGTGAGTGCTGATATGGGTGCAGATGCAGTTGTTACAGGTGAAATCAAGCATCATATTTTCTTGGCAGCAAGTGAAATGGGCATTACTGCAATTCAGGCGGGACACTTTGAAACAGAAAATCCTGCAATATATTCTCTTAAAAAATATATAGAAAATGAATTTAATAATGTGGAAACTATTCTTTTGAAACAGAGTAATCCCACTAAAATTATCGGATAAGGTGTATTATGGCTCTCGACGGAATATTTTTATCAAAAGTTAAAAACGAGCTTCATGAAAAAGCGGTTGGTCTTCGAGTCGATAAGGTCAATCAGCCTACAAGAGATGAAGTGATTCTGAATCTCAGAGGTAAGGGCTGTAACTATAAGCTGCTTTTATGCGTACGCGCTGACAGTCCGCGGCTTCATTTTACATCACATAATATAGATAATCCACCGGTACCGCCTATGTTCTGTATGCTTCTTCGTAAGCATCTGTCAGGCGCTATGATCAAAGATGTACGTCAGCATGAAACTGACAGAATTATCTTTATTGATTTTGATGCAACAAATGAGATAGGCGACAGGGTAGAGCTCACGGTTGTAATGGAGATTATGGGCAAATACTCCAATATGATTCTCATTTCCGGGGAAAAGATTATCGACTCAATGAAAAGAGTTGACTTCACAACTTCCAGCGTCAGACAAATATTGCCCGGTTTGCAGTACGCTCTTCCTCCCCAGCAGGACAAGCTGTCAATCGAGGGTGCTGATATTGGAAAGGTTGTCGACAGAATACTCAGTTACAGAGATAAGACTCTCTCATCTGCCGTGCTCAGTGCCATTCAGGGCATTTCACCTGTTGTTGCGCGAGAAATTGCCCATAAAGCAGTTTTCGATGATATACAGGTCTCTCATCTGGACAATCGGCAGATAGCGAATCTCGAGGCTGTTTTGAAAGAATTTTCTGAAAGTCTCGGTAGCAGTACTGTCTATATGCTCACTGAAGAAAGCGGTAAGCCTAAGGACATGTCCGTCATAGATGTGAATCAGTACGGTGAGCTTCTGAAGGTTAAAGAGTATGACAGTGCTTCAGAACTGCTTGATGACTTTTATTATGAGCGTGACAGAATCAATCGTATCAACCACAGAGGTCACGAGCTGATAAAACTTCTCAACAACCTTATTGAGAGAACTTCACGTAAAATTGCTCTTCAGAGAGAAGAGCTGAAACGCTGTGAAGATAAAGAAACTCTTAAGCTTTACGGTGAATTGATACTTGCAAATCTATATAGACTTACTAAGGGTGTAACCTTTTATGAGGTCGAAAACTATTATGATAATTGCGAGGTAATAAAAATTCCCTGCAATCCTGCGCTTTCGCCTACTGAAAATCAGAAAAAGTATTATAAGGATTACCGTAAAGCTCAGACAGCAGAAAAAATGCTTGCTACTCTTATTGCAGACGGCGAGAATGAAATAGTATATCTTGACAGTGTTCTTGATGAGCTTTCGAGAGCTGATACTGACAGTGAAATTTCTGCTATCAGGCTTGAACTTCAGAACGGCGGATATATCAAGAACCTTAAGGGTAAAAAGCAGAAACCACCAAAAGAGTTGCCGCCACTCGAGTTTATGTCAAGCGACGGATTTAAGATTTTAGTCGGCAGAAACAACATTCAGAATGATAAGTTATCACTTAAAACAGCAGCCAAAAATGATATGTGGCTTCATACACAGAAGATACCCGGCTCGCATGTAATAATTGTCGGTGACAGCAAAGAAATATCAGATGCATCAATAGAAGAAGCGGCAGTAATTGCTGCTTATTACAGCAAGGCAAAGGATTCATCCCTTGTGCCCGTTGACTATACGAGGGTCAAAGCTCTGAAAAAACCTAACGGTGCAAAAGCCGGTATGGTAATTTATCACGAGTACTGGACTATCATCACAAAGCCGGATAAAGATCTGGTTGAAAGATTAAGAATAAAATGATTAAAGGAGGGATAAGGTGGCTTTTACACATTTGCATCTTCATACAGAATACAGCTTGCTTGACGGTGCCTGCCGTATAAATAAGCTTATGGATTATCTTACCGAAATCGGTCAGAAAAGTGTTGCAATTACTGACCACGGTGTTATGTACGGTGTTATAGACTTCTATAAGGCGGCAAAAGAAAAGGGTATTAAGCCTATAATCGGCTGTGAGTGCTATGTTGCTGAAAGAACGAGACATAATAAGGTGCACGGTCTTGATTCACAGCGTTTTCATCTTGTCCTTTTATGTAAAAATAACGAAGGCTATCAGAATCTTATTGCAATGGTCAGTAAGGCGTGGACCGAGGGCTTTTATACAAAACCCCGTATTGACCGTGAGCTTTTAGAAGAGCATCACGAGGGTCTTATTGCTTTATCGGGCTGTCTTGCAGGTGAAATACCTCAGCTTCTTATGAGAGGGGAATACGAAAAGGCAAAAGAGACCGCTATATGGTTCCGTGACCTTTTCGGTGAAGGCAACTATTACATTGAAATTCAGAATCACGGACTTCGTGAACAGCTTGATATTATGCCGGATCTTGTTAGACTTTCAAAAGAAACCGGTGTACCTCTTGTTGCAACCAACGACGCTCACTATATCCGCAAAGAGGACTCTGCCGTTCAGCAGGTGCTCATCTGCATACAGACAAACCACACCTTAGGCGAGGAAACGGGGCTAGAATTTTCTACTGATGAGTTTTATGTGAAAACTGAAGAAGAGATGCGTCAGGCTTTCCCTGAGCTTCCTCAGGCTATTGAAAATACTCAGATAATTGCTGAACAGTGTAACGTTGAGTTCGAGTTCGGCAACACCAAGCTTCCGCATTTCGAAGTACCAAACAATATGGATCACTTTGAGTATTTTAAAAATCAGTGTTTCTTTGGTTTAAATAAGCATCTTGGTGACAATCCGCCTCAGGAGTATATCGACAGACTCAATTACGAGCTTGATGTTATCAACAAAATGGGATATGTTGACTATTTCCTGATAGTGCACGATTTTATCCGCTATGCGAAGAGTAAAAAAATTCCCGTCGGTCCCGGCAGAGGCTCAGGTGCAGGCTCACTCGCGGCATATTGCATAGGTATTACCGGTATAGACCCGCTTAAGTATAATCTTCTTTTCGAGCGATTTCTTAACCCAGAAAGGGTCAGTATGCCTGACTTCGATATCGATTTCTGCTATGTGCGCCGACAGGAAGTAATTGACTATGTAATAAGAAAATACGGCAGTGACCATGTAGCACAGATTGTTACATTTGGTACTATGGCTGCAAGAGCCGCAGTTCGGGATGTTGGCAGAGTACTCGGTATGCCTTATAATGTAGTTGATGAGGTCGCCAAGGCTATACCTAACGAGCTAAAAATAACAATAGACAAAGCTCTGAAAAACTCCGATGATCTACAGAGGCTCTATTCAACAAATGAAGACATCAAAAAGTTACTTGATTATGCTAAGCAGGTTGAGGGTATGCCAAGACACGCTTCAACCCATGCGGCAGGTGTAGTAATTACGCGAGACCCGGTTTCGTCTTATGTGCCTCTTGCACTCAATGATGAAAGCGTCGTAACTCAGTTCACAATGGTTACTCTTGAAAATCTCGGACTTCTTAAGATGGATTTCCTCGGTCTTCGCACTCTTACAGTAATTGATGATGCTGTTAAGCTTATTAAACGCAGTAATCCTGATTTTGACCTTGACAGTATTGACATAAATGACAAGGAAACCTTCGAGTTGCTCTCACAAGGCAGAACCGATGCTGTTTTCCAGTATGAATCGTCAGGTATGCGCAGTGTACTTTTAAGGCTTAAACCTCAGAGTCTTGAAGATCTTATAGCTGTTATTTCACTTTACAGACCGGGTCCTGCTGATTCTATTGACACCTATATTCATAACCGTCATAACCCTCAGGATACCAAGTATAAGACAGAGCTTCTTAAGGATATTCTTGATGTAACTTATGGCTGTATGGTTTATCAGGAGCAGGTAATGGAAATCTGCCGTAAGCTTGCAGGATATTCCTACGGCAGAGCTGACCTTGTAAGACGTGCCATGTCAAAGAAAAAGTTTGACATAATGGAAAAGGAAAGACAGAATTTCATATACGGTCTTAAAAACGAAAACGGAGAAACCGAATGTCACGGTGCGCTTGCAGTAGGAGTATCGGAAGAAACCGCCAACGCAATTTTTGATGAAATGTCGAACTTTGCAAAGTATGCCTTCAATAAATCTCATGCCGCCGCCTACGCTTTCGTTTCGTATCAGACCGCATGGCTTAAGTGTCACTATCCTTGCGAGCTACTTGCGGCGACTCTTACAAGTGTACTTGATTCATCGGTAAAGGTTTCGAACTATATTGCTGAATGCACGAGGCTCGGTATAAAAGTGCTTGCTCCCAGTGTTAACAGCTCATTTGAAGGCTTTACCGTAAAAAACGGAGCCATAAGATTCGGATTACTGGCAATAAAGAATCTCGGACGCGGATTCATCAAAACAATCATTGATAACCGGGAAAACGGCGGTAAGTATACTGATTTCTATTCTTTTTGTAAGAGAGTATACTCCAAAGAGTTTAACAGACGTGCAGTTGAAAGTCTGATAAAAAGCGGCGCTCTTGACGGTCTCGATATGAACAGACGACAGATGATTCACATGCTACCGAAGATAATAGCCGACCTCGATGCAGATAAGAATAAAAACGTAATCGGTCAGATAGGCTTTTTTGATGCTGATTCAGGATTTTCTTTCGCCAACGATTTTACGGCACCTGAAATGGAAGAAATGCCACGGAATGAACTTTTAGCTTATGAAAAAGAGATAACCGGACTTTATATTACAGGGCATCCAATGGACGAGTATGACGAAATATCAGAAAAAATTTGTGCAGATAATATTGGTGAAATACTCAGCTCAGATAATGAATTCGGATCGAAATATAAGGATAACAGCAGAGTTAAAATTTACGGTATCATATCTAAAATCGAAAAGCGCACAACAAAATCAAATTCAACTATGTGCTTTGTAACGCTGGAAGATATGAGCGCTTCAATAGAGTGTATTATCTTTTCAAGACAGTATGCCGAAAGAATACAGCATCTGCAACTCGGCAATATTATCCTGATACACGGCAGGCTCAGTCTCAGAGAGGACAAAGAACCTACGGTTGTCTGCGAAACAATTGAGCCGAACCCAAAAAATGTTATGAAAGAGGATGTCAAACCACAGAAGAAACAGCGAAAAGGTGTTTTTCTTCGTCTTGACTCGAGAATTTGTTCCCAGATGAATAAAATTAATGCTCTTATCGATATTTTTAGAGGAGATTTTCCTGTGTATGCCTTTTATTCTGACGAAAATAAATATGACAGAATCGGTTTTGTGAATCTGAATAATCCGTTAACTGATGAACTGAAATATTTAATCGGTGATGAAAATGTTGTCGTAAGAAAGTAAAAGTTGTCGATTTTATGTATTAATCTTGACTTTTATTAAAGTTAGTGTATAATATTCGTAATGTTTAATTATTTAGATTTTAAACTCTGTATGAATGTAACTGAAATTCATACGAAGCCCAAGGGCATATCAGAGTATAGGAGGACGTAATAATGTTAAAAACTATCGGTGTATTAACCAGCGGCGGCGACGCTCCCGGTATGAATGCTGCAGTTCGTGCAGTTGTTCGTGCAGGCTGTGAGCTTGGCATGAAAGTATATGGTATCAGAAGAGGCTATAACGGTCTTATGGAAAATGATATGTTTGAAATGAATCTTCGTTCGGTTTCAGATATTATCAACAGAGGCGGTACTATTCTCTATTCAGCAAGAAGCCCCAGATTCAAAACCAAAGAGGGTATGTCTGATGCTATTGCTGCTTGTAAAGAAAGAGGTATTGAGGGTCTTGTTGTTATCGGCGGCGACGGCTCATTCAGAGGCGCAAGAGACCTTTCACTTAACGGCATTCCCTGCGTAGCTATCCCAGGTACCATCGACAATGATATCGGTTGCTGTGATTATACAATCGGTTATGATACAGCTATGAACACGATCATGCAGATGGTTGACAGAATCAGAGATACTGCTGAGTCACACGACCGCTGTGCAGTTGTTGAGGTTATGGGCAGAGGTGCAGGTTATCTTGCTCTTACAGCAGGTGTAGCTTGCGGTGCTACTTCTATTCTTATTCCCGAAGTTCCCTATGATTTCGAACGTGATGTTATCGAAAGAATGAAGAGAACTCAGAAGAGTAACAAGGTTCACTTTGTAATTCTTGTTTCCGAAGCAATCGGCGGCGTTGAAGAAATGGCAAAGAGAATTCAGGCTGAAACAGGCGTTGAAGCAAGAGCTACAATCCTCGGTCACGTACAGCGTGGCGGTTCACCCACAGCAAAGGACAGAATAGTTGCAAGTCAGATGGGTTATCACGCTGTTCAGCTTCTTAAAGAGGGTATCGGCAACCGTGTTGTTGCTATGCAGAAAGAAAAAATACTCGACTTTGATATTTTCGAGGCACTCAATATGAAAAACTCTGTTGATCTTGATATGTACAAGATGGCTCTTGAAATTTCAATCTAAACTATTGAATATTAATCGTCAGAGAGTCTGTATTATGCGGACTCTCTTTAATTTTAAAGGTGGATTATATATAATGGCTCAGAAAAACAGTTCTGATGACAATAAAATAAACATTCATAAAGGCCATCGCGATAAGGTGAAGAAAAGATATTATGAATCAGGTCTCAACAGTATGCCGGATCATAACATTCTCGAGCTCCTGCTTTTCTTTGGGATACCTCAGAAAGACACTAACCCGATTGCACATGAGCTTATCTCGACCTTCGGATCTTTCTCCGGAGTACTTGAGGCAAGTAAAGCCGATCTTCAGTCTGTTAAAGGTATGACTGAAAATGCAGCTTGTCTTCTTACGCTTATGCTTCCGGTTTATAAAAGATACGTAAATGACCTTCATAAGAAAAAGCGTAAGTTTGAGAGTGCGAAAGAAATGGCTGATTACCTGAGACCTCTCTATCTTGACACAACTAATGAGAGAATCTATGCAATGTGTTTTGATCTGAACGACAGAATGATTGCCTGCCGTGTTGTCAGTGACGGCGATATTGATTCTTCATATCTTGATTGCAGAAAGCTTGCCACTATAGTGTTGGAAGTCAAAGCTAAGAAAGTAGTACTGTCTCATAATCATCCTAACGGCACTTTAACTCCTTCGGTCAGCGATATCAAAGCAACTGAACTTGCAAGAAATATGCTTGAGTATCTTAAGGTACAGCTCAGGGATCATATTATTATCACCGATAAATCATATTTTTCTATGGCAAATTCACCTTCACACATACATATTATATATGGCACCGATCCATTGATTAAAGATACTTGATAACAGTCACCTTGATGTATAATTCAAGGTGATTTTTCTTATAATAAAGTGTTGATTTTTAAAAATAATTGTAGTATAATTTATTCGAACATTTGTACGAAAGGAGTCGGTTATGGGCGATTTTAAACTTGTTTCTAAATTCAAGCCCACGGGTGATCAGCCTCAGGCTATTGACGCCCTTGTTGAAGGCGTAAAAAAAGGCTATGATGAACAGACCTTGCTCGGTGTAACAGGCTCCGGCAAGACCTTTACAATGGCAAATATCATTGAGAAGTTGAACAGACCAACTCTTGTATTAGCTCACAATAAGACTCTTGCTTATCAGCTTTGCAGTGAATTCAAAGAATTTTTTCCCGAAAATGCCGTGGAGTATTTTGTTTCGTACTATGACTATTATCAGCCGGAAGCGTATATTCCTACAACTGATACCTACATTGAAAAAGACTCTGCAATCAATGATGAAATTGACAAGCTCCGTCATTCAGCAACCTCAGCTTTGTCAGAGAGACGCGATGTAATTATCGTTGCGAGTGTTTCCTGCATATATACTCTCGGTAACCCTATAGACTACCGTAACATGGTTATTTCTCTTCGTGTAGGTATGGAAAAGAGCCGTGATGAGCTTATCGGGAAGCTTGTTGAGATTCAGTACGAGAGAAATGACATCAACTTTATACGTAATAAATTCCGGGTACGCGGGGATACCGTTGAGATTTATCCGGTATACACCACGGATACGGCTGTCAGAGTAGAATTTTTCGGTGACGAAATTGACCGTATCAGTGAGATCAATCCTCTTACTGGTGAAGTCAGGAATAATGTCAGCCACGTTGCGATTTATCCTGCATCGCACTATGTTGTTTCGCCTGAGAAGCTTGAGGAGTCCCTTGAAGCTATCAGAGAAGAAATGAGCGAAAGATATATTGAGTTTACTAAACAAGGTAAGCTCCTTGAAGCACAGCGTATAAAAGACAGAACACTCAACGACCTTGAGCTTCTTAAAGAAACCGGCTTTTGCAAGGGCATTGAAAACTACTCACGTATTATGTCGGGTCGACCTGCAGGCGCGGCACCCTTTACACTGCTTGACTATTTCCCCGATGACTTTTTGCTCTTTGTCGATGAATCCCACGTTATGTTGCCTCAGGTGAGAGCCATGTACGGCGGTGACAGATCAAGAAAAGAGAGTCTGATTAACTATGGGTTCAGACTTCCGTCGGCTTACGATAACAGACCTCTTACTTTTGATGAATTTTACAGCAAGGTGGGACAAAAAATATTCGTAAGTGCAACACCGGGTCCCTTTGAAAAAGAAAAAAGCAGTAATATAGTCGAGCAGGTTATCAGACCTACGGGACTTCTTGATCCGCTTATCAGTGTAAGACCCACCGAAGGTCAGATGGATGATATTTACAGCGAAATCAATATACGCATTGAAAGAAAAGAGAGAGTACTCATTACTACTCTAACTAAAAAAATGGCAGAGGCTCTCACAGCGTACCTGACAGACCTCGGCATTAAGGTGCGATATATGCACTATGATGTAGATACTATAGAGCGTATGGAAATTATCCGTGATTTAAGACTTGGTGAGTTCGACGTACTTGTGGGCATCAATCTTCTTAGAGAGGGTCTCGACTTGCCTGAGGTGTCCCTCGTTGTGATACTTGACGCGGATAAGGAAGGATTTCTTCGTTCTGAGACCTCTCTTGTGCAGACTATAGGCAGAGCTGCCCGTAATGCTGACGGTGAAGTTATAATGTACGCCGACAAAATTACACCGTCTATGGATTATGCCATTAAAGAGACGGCAAGAAGACGTAAAATTCAGAGCGAATATAATGAAAAACACGGCATTACCCCAAAGACCATCGTCAAAGATGTTCGTGATATTATTGAAATATCTGAAACCAAAAAGAAAAATCTCGACTCCGAAAAGCAGTTCAGACGCCTTTCAAGAGATGAAAGAAGCCGTGTAATCAGAGAGCTTACAAATGAAATGAAGGCAGCCGCAAAAATACTCGAATTCGAGCATGCTGCATATCTTCGTGATAAAATTGAAAAACTTAAAAGTATTATGTAGGTGAATTATGTCACAAAAAAACTTGATTATTAAAGGTGCAAGAGAACATAACTTAAAGAATGTTGACCTGACAGTACCGAGAGATAAGTTCATTGTCTTTACGGGAATTTCAGGCTCGGGCAAATCCTCTCTTGCTTTTGATACAATTTATGCTGAGGGGCAGAGACGCTATGTTGAGTCGCTGTCTTCTTATGCACGTCAGTTCCTCGGTCAGATGGAAAAACCCGATGTTGATTACATCGAGGGACTTTCACCTGCAATTTCCATTGACCAAAAGACTACCTCTAAAAACCCTCGTTCTACTGTCGGTACAATAACGGAAATTTACGATTACTTACGTTTACTTTATGCAAGAATAGGCGTTCCGCACTGCACAGTCTGCGGACGTGAAATCAAGCAGCAGACTGTTGACCAGGTTGTAGAAAAGGTGCTTTCTCTTGAGGAGGGAAGTAAAATTCAGCTTCTTGCCCCCATTGTAAGAGGCAGAAAAGGAGAGTACGTCAAGGAACTTGAGAACGTAAGAAAATCAGGCTTTGTCAGAGTGCGAATTGACTCTGTAGTTTATGATTTATCTGAAAATATCAAGCTCGAGAAGAATAAAAAACACAACATCGAAGTTATTGTTGACCGACTTGTTATAAAAGAGGGTATCAAGTCTCGTCTTTCAGACTCCATTGAAACAGCGACTAAGCTTGCTGACGGTCTTTTGATTGTTGATGTAACAGGCAAAGAAGAACTCACTTTCTCGCTCAACTATGCTTGTCCCGAACACGGTGTAAGCTTTGGCGAAATCACACCGAGAATGTTCTCTTTCAACAGTCCCTTCGGCTCGTGCAAGAAATGCTCGGGTCTTGGTGTATTTATGGAGATTTCACCGTCAATGATTATCCCCGACAGAAAGCTGAGTATCCGTGAGGGTGCTGTCAAAGCTTCGGGTTGGTCTGCAAAAGACGGTAACAGCATTGCAGGTATGTACTATGAAGCTTTAGGCAAAAAGTACGGCTTTACCCTCGATACTCCCATTGAAGATTTTTCTTATGATGCTTATGAAGCACTTTTATACGGTACTAAAGGCGAAAAAATGAAAATGGAAAGAACCTCAAGCTTCGGCAGCGGTACCTATTATACCGAGTTCGAGGGTCTTATAAATAACCTTCAGCGAAGATATACCGATTCTACCAGTGAGAATTCACGCAGAGAAATTGAGCAGTATATGACAACAAATAACTGTCAGGAATGCGGCGGTGCGAGACTCTCCAAAGAGGCTCTTAGTGTTACAATCTGTGATAAAAATATTCACGAGGTCTGCTCACTTTCTATCAGTGATGCACTGAAGTTTGTCAAGGAATTGCCTGATAAGCTCAGTGAAAGAGAAAATATGATTGCAGGCATCATACTCAAGGAAATTATCGAAAGACTCACATTCCTTGAAAGCGTAGGTCTTAATTATCTCACACTCGCTCGGCAGTCGGGCTCGCTTTCCGGCGGTGAAAGTCAGAGAATACGTCTTGCAACACAGATCGGTTCGTCCCTTGTCGGCGTGCTGTATATTCTCGACGAACCGAGTATCGGACTTCATCAGAGAGACAACGAAAAGCTCATAAATACGCTCAAACACCTCAGAGATATCGGCAATACACTTATAGTCGTTGAGCACGATGAGGATACTATGCTCGAGGCTGATTATGTTGTTGATGTAGGACCCGGCGCAGGTATTCACGGCGGTGAAATTGTATGCTGCGGCAGTGTTGATGATATTAAGAAGTGCGAAAACTCAATTACCGGTCAGTATCTTTCAGGCAAGAAAAAGATCCCTGTACCTGAAGAAAGAAGAAAAGGAAACGGCAAGAGTATTAAAATATACGGAGCAGGGGAGAACAATCTTAAAAATATCGATGTTGAGATTCCTCTCGGTGAGTTTGTATGTATTACCGGCGTTTCAGGTTCCGGAAAATCTTCATTAATCAATGAAGTTCTTTTCAAGTATCTGAGCAATGAGCTCAACGGCTCAAAAAAAATACCGGGTAAATTCAGAAAAATGAGCGGACTTGAGCATCTCGATAAAGTTATCGATATTGATCAGTCGCCTATAGGCAGAACACCCAGATCTAACCCTGCAACCTATACCGGCGTATTCAGCGATATCAGAGATCTTTTTGCAATGACAACTGACTCAAAAGCCAAAGGATTTACTGCAAGCAGATTTTCTTTTAATGTCAAAGGCGGACGCTGTGAAGCTTGTCAGGGTGACGGTATTGTTAAGATTGAAATGCATTTTCTGGCTGATATTTATGTACCCTGCGAAGTCTGCAAGGGTATGAGATACAACAGCGAGACGTTATCCGTAAAGTATAAGGGTAAATCAATCTACGATGTCCTCGAAATGACCGTTGAAGAGGGAATGAACTTCTTTGAAAACATACCGAAGATTTACAAGAAGCTAAAGACTCTTTACGATGTTGGTCTCGGATATGTAAAAATCGGTCAGCCTGCAACAACTCTCTCAGGCGGTGAGGCACAGCGTGTAAAGCTTTCAACAGAGCTTTCAAAGCCAGCTACGGGTAAGACAATCTATATTCTTGACGAACCTACAACAGGTCTTCACACTGCCGATGTCCACAGACTTATAAATGTGATTCAGACTCTGGTTGATAACGGTAACAGTGTTGTTGTCATTGAGCATAATCTCGATGTCATTAAATCGGCGGATCACATTATTGATTTAGGTCCTGAAGGCGGCGACGGTGGCGGTATGATTGTTGCTGAGGGTACACCTGAGGAAGTTGCCGAAGTAAAGGAGTCATATACCGGGCAATATCTTAAGAAAATCCTGTAATCGAAAAGACGGTCATTGCACCGTCTTTTTGTTATTGTTAACGAAAACCCCCGGCTGTGCCGGGGAGTTCAAAAAAAGCTTTAGCGTTGCGGATGAAAATAAAGCTCCTTTTGATAAAATAAAGATGCGGCTACCAACTGCATCAAACAAATCAAAAGGAGGACATTCAAAATGAATGACAATAAAAGTTTAGCACATACAACATGGAATTGCAAATATCATATCGTATTTGCACCCAAATATCGAAGAAAAGTTTTTTATGGTGAACATAAAGAAGAAATAGGAAAGATACTTCGAGAATTATGTAATTGGAAACAAGTAAATATAATTGAAGCAGAAGTGTGTCCTGACCATATACATATGTTAGTGGAAATACCTCCCAAAATAAGTGTATCAGGATTTGTAGGGTTTCTTAAAGGGAAGAGCACACTTATCATCTTTGAGCGTCATGCAAATCTAAAGTATAAGTACGGGAACAGAAGTTTCTGGTGTAGAGGGTACTATGTCGATACAGCAGGAAAGAATACAAAAAAGATAGCAGAATACATACAGAATCAGCTCAAGGAAGATATGATACACGACCAAATGACGCTCAAAGAATATGTAGACCCGTTTACGGGTAACAAGTAACAATCTTTTGCATTTGGTAGTCGTAGGGTACGCCTTGAGGCGATGCCAGCAACATAGGGCTTTGCCCGCATATGAAGAACCCCCGGCTAAGCCGGGGGGTTACTATTTTACAGTATATTATTTTTATAAAAAAATGTTAAAAACCTTGCCTTTTTATAGCTGTTGTGTTAGAATGTTTATTATAATTAAAATAAAGGAGAAGGTAAAATGCAGATTTCAGCTTTACTTCACAAACTTTTCGGTACTACACCCGGCAAGGGCGTACAGCCGAAAGAGGCTATTGCCTACGGTGTTGCCGGTTTCGGACAGAACTTTATCTGTACCATTATCGGTTCATACCTCACAGTATTCATGACAGACGCTCTTCTTTTCGGTGCGGAAGGTGTTAAAGTCGGCGCGATGGAGGGTGCCATCGCAGTTGCTTTCCTTATGCTTGCTACCAGAGTTTTCGACGCTTTCAACGACCCAATTATGGGTTCAATCGTTGACAAGACAAGAACTAAATGGGGTAAATGCCGTCCTTACCTCAAGTGGATGGCTATTCCTATAGCAATCGGAACAATCCTTTGCTTCCTTCCTGTTTATCAGGCTAAGGCAATGTGGACTTTCATCACTATTTCAATTCTCTATGTTATCTGGTCAGTTGTTTATACAGTTGCCGACGTTCCCTATTGGGGTATGGCTACTTGTCTTACAAATGACACCACAGTAAGAGGTAACATCCTCACAGTTGTTCGTCTTGTTTGTACAGTTGGCGCCGGTATCGTTACAGTTGGTGTACCCATTATTACTAACGCTCTTACAGCAAAGTTCAAGTACACTGCCGACGATATGAGCCTTATTCTTACAGATAAGGCTGAACAAATCGCATCTATCGTAGCAAATCAGGGTAAGACTGTAGAAGAAGCTGCCAGCTCATTTATCGGCACAGTTATGAATTCAGCTGTTCAGCAGAACGCTGACACACTTAAGTGGACATATTTCGTTTGTGCTGTAGTATTTGTTGTTGCTGCTGTTCCCATGTTCTTCTACGGCTTCAAGAACACAAAAGAATATATCACAGCTGATTATGACAATGTTCCTTCATTTGGTCATAACCTCAAACTCCTCTTCAAGAATAAAGAGCTCCTTCTCATCGTTCTTTCAGGCGTACTCGGCGGCGCAAGAATGGTTTATTCATACACCGGCGGTCTCTACTTTGCTAAGTACATTCTTAAAAATGAAGGCTTCTACGGCATTATCACAATGCTCGTAATCCCCGGCGGTCTTGTTGCATCAGTGCTTGTACCCTGGCTCACAAAGAGATTTACAAAGAAATATACATACATTCTCGTTCACCTCTTCGGCGGCGTTGTAATGGCTGTTATGTATTTCGTTGGTTACGATGCTCCCTGGAAGCTTATCGTGAGCGCTATCGGTCTTGTTCTCCTTGGTATTCCTCAGGGTGTTAACAACATTATGAGCTACGCTATGATTGGTGACACAGTTGACTACCTCGAGTGGAAAACCGGTGAACGCGGTGAGGGTATCTGCTTCGCAATGCAGACTCTCATCAACAAAATCGGTATGGCTGTAGGCGCATTCATCGGCGTTATGTCAATGAGCATTGCAGGTATCGACGCAGAAACAGGCTTCGTTAAGTCACCCGACGCTCTCTGGAATGTACTTATCCTTTCAGGTGTTATCAGTATGTTCGCTTGTGCAGTACCTATGTTCTTCTACACTCTTACAGAAAAGCGTCAGAGAGAACTTGTTGCTGAAATTGAAGCAAGAAGAGCTGCTAAGGCAAAATAATCAGTTAAATTATAATAAGGCTGTTTCACTGTGAACAGCCTTATTTTTTAGGAGGAAAGTATGGAAAGAAAATGGTATAAAGAAATGTCAGTCTATCAGATATGGCCCAGAAGCTTCTGCGACGGCAACGGTGACGGCATAGGTGACCTTAAAGGTATCTTATCAAAGCTCGATTATATCAAGGATCTCGGTGTCGATGCGATATGGTTTTCACCCTTGTATCCGTCGCCTAATGCAGACTACGGCTACGACATCGCAAATTACCGCGATATCGCCTCAGATTACGGCACTCTCGAAGAATTCAGGACTTTACTTGATGAAGCTCATAAAAGAGGCTTGAAGGTCATTATGGACCTTGTAGTCAATCACACCTCGGATGAGCATGAGTGGTTCAAGGAGAGTAAAAAGGGGGAGGATAACCCTTATCACGATTACTACATCTGGAGAAAAGGCAGGAAGCCCGGCAAAGAGCCAAACAACTGGCTGTCCACTTTTCAGGGCAAAGCCTGGGAGTACTGCAAAGAAATTGATAAGTATTATCTTCACGTTTTTGCTAAAGGACAACCTGATCTCAATATGGATAATCCTAAAGTAAGACAAGAGGTCAAGGATATTATCCGTTTCTGGCTTGATATGGGAGTTGACGGCTTCAGAGAGGATGTTATTACTTTTATCTCGAAGAAGCCCGGTTTGCCCAACGGTTTTCCTATGCCGACAGCAACAGGTATTGAGCACTATATGAACGGTCCGAATCTTAAAACTTATCTCAGAGAGTTTAAGGATGTTTACGATGAATATGATTGCTTTACTGTAGGAGAAGCACCTATGATGACACCTAAAAAGGCTCTTGAATTTATTAAAGAGGGTGAAGATCAGCTTCTCAATATGATGTTCCATTTTGAGCACATGGGCTGTGATAATGTTATCACTAACTGGATAGTAACACCCTTCAGGTCAGGCAAGCTCAAGAAAGTATATAACAACTGGCAGAAATCACTTCACGGTATTGCGTGGAATGCAAACTACATTGAAAATCACGATCAGCCGAGAATCATCTCGCGCTACGGAAGTGAAAAATATCGCACAGAAAGCGGCAAAATGCTCGCAACAATGTATATTTGCCAAAGCGGTACGCCCTTCATATATCAGGGACAGGAAATAGGCATGACAAACCCGAGAATACCGACTATTGACAGATATAAGGACGTTTCGTCATTCAATAACTATGCGATGTTTAAAAAGCTGCATATACCTGAAAGCATTACAATGAAGTTCTGTATGTATGCTTCAAGAGATAATGCAAGAACACCTATGCAGTGGACTAACGGTAAAAACGCCGGCTTTACCGATGCTGATACTCCATGGTTTGAAATTAATCCTAATTATACCGAAATCAACGTCGAAGCAGAAGAGAACAATCCCGATTCAATTCTTAATTATTATAAAAAGCTCTTAAGATTCCGTAAAGAAAACGATATAGTAAAATACGGTGATTTTGAAATGCTCAACACTAACAGTAAGCTTTTCGCCTATATAAGAAAGTTAGAAGGTCGGAAGATGCTGGTTGTCTGCTCGTTCTCTGAAAAAGAAATGGCGTTCAGAGCGCCTGATAGCTTTCCGATAGTTGATGCCAAGCTTGTACTGAATAACTACGAAGACAACAAAGTAATCAGAAACGGCTTTATGACGAGACCTTACGAAACAAGAGTATACATCATCAAATAAAAATGGAATAGTAAAAAACAAGAGATATCTTACATGTAAAAGTGAGATATCTCTTATATTGTTCAGTACTGCTTTTTTAATATCCGATCGCTGTGCCTAAAAGCATAATCCCCACAGCTGCTAAAAATTCTAAAGCGAAGAGCTTCCAAGTTGCTTTTATATACTTGAAGTATGATATGTTAATCATACCGAGAGCAATCATAAGAATACCGTTTGTCGGGAAAAGCACATTACAGAAGCCGTCACTTATGCAGAAAGCAACTATGAGATTCTGTCTTCCGATGCCGATCATATCAACAAGAGGTAAGAGAATCGGCATAAGGAGAAATGCTTTAGCAGAGCCACTGCCGATGAAAAACTCAAATACACATATTACAAGGAATATAATAATAATTGATGCATAGGGATTTACATTCTGAATGGCATTATAAACCCAGTATAAAAGCGTATCGATAATCATACCGGACTTTAGAATATATGTAACACTTATGATGAAAATAATTACGGGTGCCACGGGAAGGATTGTCTTTGCACCGGTTGCAAAACCGCTGAGAAGGTCTTTGCCCCTGATGCCGGAAATGTAGCCGGCTCTGAGTCCGCCGACTGTGAAAAGAATGGCCATTGAAGCAAGAGGCATATATCCGATAATATCGGATATTGTGGAGTTATCAATGAAAATATTTGCAACGAGACAGCATACTGTTATTATCAGTACCGACAGCATTGCATATCCGAAAGCGCGAGAAGCTTTAGGCAAATCCGGATTTGCAAGAGCTTTTTTTGTTTCAGTTTCATTGAGAAGTCTTTCTTTGAGCTTGAGATCACTTTCATAAAAAATTGATTTCTTAGGGTCTTTCTCGACTTTTTTTGCGTATGAAATAAAGAATCCCGCAAGAACAGCATAAACAATTGCGAAGACCAGTAATCTGAAAAGAACACCGGAAAACATTGGAATATCAGCCATTGATTGAACAATACCGACGTTGAATGGGTTAAAAGTAGCTGCAGAATAACCGAAGGCTATTGATAAAAGGCTGATACCGAGACCTACAAGTGAGTCCCAACCGAGCGAAAGAGAAATTGCGACTGCGAGGGGAACAAGTGTAACGGATTCTTCAAGGATACCTGCAAAGGAGCTCAGCGCCATACAAGCGAGTATCATAACGGCAAGAAGCGCATATTTTTTATTTGAAAACTTGTTTGTAATGACAGTCATAAGATATTTGAGCACACCGCTTTTATCGAGAATAAGGAAGGTGCCGCCGATGAGGACAATAACAAATATAATGAGTACGCCTGTCATAGCGTCAGAGGTTGCATAAATAAAAGATTCAACAGGCGCGACAAATACTCGCCAGAAGCTATATCCAACCTCTTCACGGGGGATTTCGTGATAGGTACCGTTGATAATTGCGCCGTTTGCATCAACATCATAAAGACCCGTAGGTACGATTTGGGTGAGTACACCTGCAAAAATCATTATTCCAATTATAATTGACGTAATGCTTATCAGAGTCTTTTTTTCAATTTTAATTCCTAAATTTAAATCAATATTCTGCATTTTGCTTTTCCTCGCTTATATATCTATCTGCATAGCCTGACGGCTGACATAGAATGTAATTTTATCAAAACCGCATCTTTTTGCCATTTCCATTGCCTCTTCTATACCGGCGCCCACATCGTAAGCGGTGTGCGAATCTGAGCCGATGGTAATATATTCACCGCCGAGCTCACGGTATCTCTTGACAATCTTTTCTTCGGGCATCATAAGACCTATATCCTGTCTTAAACCTGAAGTATTAATTTCGAGAGCTTTGTTATTTTCAATAATCGTAAGAAGTAATTTATCAAGGCTTTTCTGTACCCTGCCGTAATCGAAGTCAATGTTATATCTTCCCTGAATTCTTCGCATTGGGCAGGTAATGTGAGCCAAAGCATCACAGCCATCCCATTTTGCAATTTCAGTCAGTTCACCGAAGTAGTTATTCATAAACTCATAAACATCGAGCTTGTCGTATTCGATTTCCTTTATATCTTGTGTGAAGCCTTTTGGTGTGTGCACACTTCCGAGCACATAATCGTAAGGATATTTTTCAAGGAGTTTTTCGCAGAGCTCCTTATTGCTAAGGGGTTGCCCAATTTCAATACCAATGAGCACGAGAAGCTGTCCTTCAAAGGAATTGCGCGCCTTGGCACATTCGAAGTATGAATGAAAAACCGTGCTTGCATATTTTTGCTCAATAAACTTATCTATTTCGCAGTGATCTGTTATTGCGAGAGCACGTAGACCGTTTGCCACAGCGTGCTCGCACATATACATAGGGGAGTGGACACCGTCAGGCGAATTGTCAGAATGTGTATGCATATCAATAAGACGTTTGCCGTGCATTTCTATACCTCCCTTAACTTTTCAGATAATTATACAGCATTTTTGTATATTATGCAAGGATATTTGAAAAATATTCCATTTTTTTATGAAAATATATTTACTGTTTATGAGGAAAAAACTTACACAAATATATTTTACCGCGGGACGCACAATAATATTGCAAACGCAAGAAAAATATTTCACAAAGGAGTGTAATTGAAAATGGCTAAAAGCTCAAATAAGAGTGTAGTACCCGAAGCAAGAGAAGCACTTGATAAGTTCAAGATGGAAGCTGCTTCAGAAGTAGGCGTTAACCTTAAACAGGGTTACAACGGCGACCTCACATCACGTGAAGCAGGTTCAGTCGGCGGTCAGATGGTTAAGAAAATGATCGAGTCTTATGAAAGAAACATGAAATAACTTTTCATAATTTTAAAGCCTCCCGAATCAAGCGGGAGGCTCTTAAATTCATTCTTTGTCCTTGGTGGTTTCGGGTGAAAATATTTCACGCTTGACAGGAATATGCGGAGAAATTATTTCTCTCTTTGGCAAATCAGCTGATTCTGAGAATATATCTGTAAGATTAATATCCTCTATTTTTGCTGCCGAGACATTTATTTTTATCTTTTCGGGTAAGAATACAGCACTTGAATATCTGTCGCCCATTTTCGGGAAAGCAGGAAGTAACGGTTTCTTTTCTTTCTTACGTCTCAAACTACTAAACAAAGTAATTAAAATCAATATAAGAAGAGTAAGCACCGAAATCTTGATACCTGTGCTGAGACCCTGAGCTTCATATCTGAACTCGACAACGTGAGAGCCTCTTAAAATATTCACACCGAGCATCGCCTGACCAATCTGATGAATGTCTTCTTCCTTGACCTCGGCGCCGTCAATATATACAGTCCAGCCATTATCATAAGGAATTGATGTATAGAGAATACCGTCAGTTTTAGTTACAACTGTACCTTTGATATAATTGTCTTCAAATTTCTCGGTTATAATCTGACCGTCGCTGAGCATATTGTAACCTTTTTTGAACACCTTGTCATTGAGAGTGTATGCAAAAAGCTTTACGGTACCGCTTGTTTCTTCATAGGGTATTGTTATGGAAATTGTTTCATTGTCAGCATATCTTCCAAGATCAAGTACGCACTCCTGATCAGCAGAGTGAGTAATTACGCCGACAGAAGAATTAACAATAACGTCTTTGTTGTTTGAACCCGAGACATCGAAAGCAATATATACATTTCCTTCTTTTTCAGTGTTTATATAGAAGGTAGTAGTTGCATCGGCATCGCTGTTGTCTTTATTAAAATAGAACGATGTAGCAGATATATCCTCGGTAAAAGGTTTAATGTTGCTGTAAGTTATATATGAAATGTCCAGCCTTTCAAAGGGATTACCGAGTCCGCTTGCAAGATTGAAAAATTCGCCCTGAAGCTGAAACGGGTCGCCCGAAGTTTCAAGCTTCCAGTCAGAAATGTAATCCTCGGTTGCCCAAGTTGCCACATCTTCATTCACGCAATAGGCAATAGGCAGATGGTACTCGTTTTTAAAGGCTTCAAATGTATCATTTTGTGCAACACTTGTATAGTAGGGTGCAGCTAAAACGTTCGGTGTCTCATTGTTGACAAGATACTTCAGCGAGAACATCATATTATATATCGGAGTCTGAGGATTATAGGTATAACTGTTGATTCTGTTACTCATCATACCGAGATCGTCCTGTAGATTTGACACAATTTCCGTTGCCATTGAAGAGAATACGGATACACCGTTATAGTAGTACCACGACGGATCCATTCTGGTACGCAGATCAGTGAGCTCCATTCGGTAAAAATTGCCGTCTTCTATAGTGTCAAGAGCACCTTTAATTTCTTCAAACTCTTCTAAATCAGATACATAAGGAGTTTTGTCAACGGAAATGCTCATTGCGGTTGTATCACACATAACTGCTTCGCTGCAAACGCAAACCACCAGAAGAGCTGCAACCGAAGTCGCCTGATACTTTTTATCCTTGAATACTGTAAGTATAAGAACATAGAGCACAATTAAAATCATAGTGAAAATTACCGTACTGTCGGTAACATTCTTTGACGTAAGCTCCTGAGTAAGAACAACAAAAGCTAAAAGTGCAGTGCCGACAGCGGCAAAATGCCTTGATTTAAACTCTCTGATTCGGATAAAGGTTTTATAGGCGATTACAAGAAGAATAAATGAATATATAAAGGACTGTCTGTAGGGCAGATCATTTGGGAAATGAAAGCCGTGCCAGATGTAGTTAAGCATATTAACATTAAAGCTAACGTATAAAGTTCCGAGCAGAAGAAGAGTGGCAACCTTTTCTTTCTTTGATATTGATTTCGTAAAGAAATACATAGGTGCGAGAATGATTGTAAGAACACCGCAATAAACATTCGGAAGCACATCATCGCCGCTGCTTCTTATCGTTGTTGTAAGGCCGGCGAAATGATTAGCGAAGAAATCATAGAAATTAAAGTATGTTGAGAAATCTTCGGGAAAAGAGCCTGATGTTGCAGAGCTTGATTTGAGGACACTGTATACAGGTAAAAGCACGCAAGCCATAAGACCTGCCGCAGCGAAAGAAGAAAGAGCAAACACAGTGCCTGTTCTCAGGAATTTATTGTTAGCCACCTTAAGAACAATACCGGGAGCTTCAGCTCTTCTGTTTACAAGTGAGTCCAATCCGTTATTAACTGAAAAATAATATATAAAATATATAACTGAGAAAAGACAAAGCATATATGACATATAGTAGTTAGAGAACATAGTAAGTGAAAGACCCACGATATAAGTTGCAGGCCTGCCATGGTTTATTATTCTTTCTATACCTAAAAGGACTATGGGGAGAAGCACCATAGCATCAATCCACATTACGTTCCAGTAGTAGGCAAGCATATACGCACAAAAAGCATACATAATTCCGAAGGCAGTCGAAGCAAAGGACTGACTTTTCAGTGAACGCTTAAGATAATATGTGAATGCAGATGCCGACAAAGCTGCTTTAATAAGAATCATTGCTGCAATAGCCTCAGGCATATTTTTATGCCCGAAGAACATAATAATTGCACCGATAGGGCTTGAAAGATAATTGAAGTAGTTTCCTAAGAAACAGCTTCCGAGACCGGACACCCACGAATATGTAAGTGAGGCCCCGCTCATTATTCTTTCGTAAAGCTCAGCGAACAACGGACCGTACTGATGATAAAGATCCATTCTGAGTATTGTCTTATCGCCGAAGGGTACCATTGAGTTGCAGAAGTAGATTATAAGCATTGTTCCTGCAGTTGCAAGAAAAGCGTATATCATATATCTGTTGTCATCCCAGAGTTTATTGATTTTCTTAACCATTACTTGCCTTCTTTCTCGGTTACTGATTTAACTATTATGATACAATAAAAACCTATCAACTTCAAGTAGATTTTATAAATTTACTGATTTTTGTTCTATATTATTGCCCTTCTTCATAAGCTTTAATATCTCTGAAAAGTGAAGGTGAAAAAATGGACAAAGTATCTGACGAAAAAAGATTTGACAGTGCTGTCAGTATTATCGGAGGCGAGTTGAAGCGCTTGCTACTTGATTTGCCGACATATATAAAAACACAGACTTATGAAATCCGCCTGAGAAGTGCAAGACCGGTGATTCTCTACGGAAGGTACGGGAGCTATTATCTGCTGAATGCCGGCAATACCGGGGTGAGTATCGACGAAACTTTTACGGCATCAACCGAGATGATAACCGATACATTTAACAGGCTTTGCTGCTATTCTGTACACAGCCATCTGAATTCAATCGTCAACGGTTACATAACCATCCAGGGCGGGCACAGAGCGGGAATTGTCGGCACGGCAGTTACAAACAGCGAAGGAAATGTCACATCAATACGGGACATCAGCGGCATAAACATAAGAGTATCACGAGAGGTAAAGGGCTGCTCAGATACGATTGTTGAGAATCTTTTCAGTAATCAGGCTGTAAGCTGCATTATTGCGGGTCCGCCATCAAGCGGTAAAACAACAGTCTTGCGAGACCTGATAAGGCGTCTGTCAACTAACGTATACGGCAAATCCTACAAGGTAAGTGTAATCGATGAGCGGCAGGAAATTGCCTGTATGAATGCCGGCATTGCTCAGAATGACATCGGTCTTAACAGCGATGTTCTCAGCTGCTATCCGAAAAGACAAGCAATAATGACAGCCATAAAAACTATGTCACCGGACATTATAGCTGTTGATGAAGTTGCTGAGGACTCGGAAATTGAAGCAATACGCCTTGGTGTGAATTCCGGAGTAAAATTTATAGTGTCTGTACACGCCTGTGATTATGAAGAGCTGATTTTCAGACCTCAGATTGAAGCATTGCTGAACACATACTCCTTCGACAGGCTTATACTTCTGAATTCGGGTGAGTATATCGGTTCGGTTAAAGCTGTCTATGACACAAAGGAGCTCCGTGATGAAATTATTAGGCGCAGGTTTAATATGGACAAGTCTGATTTATGCGGGTGCAGTTTATTCTATTAAGCTTAAAAAGCGTATTGTATTATTAGAAAAAACGATTCTGATGATTCAGGCAATGAAAATACAGCTCGGATATCTTAACCTACCCGTGTATGAGATGGTATATGACATAAAGACTAAAAAGCACCTCAATGAACTCAGTTTCCTCAGCGAATGCTGCGGCTTAGTAAAAAACGGTTACGATTTTCCTGCCGCATGGAAGATTTCCCTTGAAAATACGTCGCTATATTATAAGAGAGACGAAAAGGATAAACTGTTGCACTTAGGCTTAAATCTTGGTACGAGTAACACAGAAAGTCAGATCAATATGCTGAATTTTCATCTGCTGTACTTCAATGAATTTCTGGATAGAGCGAAAGCACAAAAACAAAAATACGGCACTCTTTCTATGACACTTTCAGTGCTGTCGGGATGTATGATTTTTATTCTGATAATATAAATCAAAGGAGGATAAATATGGAGGTTGATCTTATATTTAAAATTGCCGCAATAGGTATTATAGTTGCTGTTATGAATCAGATACTGGCAAAATCCGATAAAGGAGAGTATGTTATGCTAATTACTCTTGCCGGAATCATTATCGTCGTTGTTATGATAATTCCTGAAGTTGAAAATTTATTTTCAAGAGTAAGAGAGATTTTAGATTTCTGATATGATATTAAAGATTGTTTTTCTCGGTATATGCGTATGTCTTATCAGCTTGGTTTTGAGGCAGTATCAAAGTGTGTATATTGTTATACTTAATGTTGTTTTTGTCATAGCAGTTATTTTTCTGATTTTCGACAGCGCTGTAGAATCACTAAAAAGCATAAGTGATTTACTGAGTGTTTCTTCATCGACCGGTAAGATCTTTTCATCTCTTCTGAAAGCAGGTACAGTATGTATTCTGACAAAGCTTGCGTCAGACATTGCAAAAGAAAGCGGAAATGCTACAGTATCGGATATGATAGATTTTGGAGGCAGGATTATGCTTTTAATTATTTCTCTACCTTTTATTGAAAGTATAATTAAGACGGCAACTGCATTTATAACATGAAAAAGTCAATATTTTTTCTCTTATTCCTAATATTTTTTATTCACATAAGCGCCCTCTCAACTCCTGCAATTGATTACGAAAACATTGACAGCATCGAAAGCGATATAAAAGGCGAACTCCGCTCTGTAATTGATGATGAAGTGCTTGATATCCTCGAGGACATAGGACTGCAAGACCTGAATTTTGATAATGTTTACAATATCTCATTTGAAAATATAACAAGTTTTTTTTCTGTAACTCTCAAGAACAGAGTAGAAGTTTGCTCAAAGGTGTTTTTTGAGCTTTTGAGCGTAGTGATGCTTACCGGAATAATTACAGCTTTGTTCAAAGACGACTCAGATAACAGCCTTATTTCTGTTTTAAGTGTGATAGTAGTAACCCTGTTAACCGTTAACACAATTTCAGATACTCTATCGTCAGTAGTGAGTGTTCTTGAAATGAGCGGAAAATTTATGCTCTCATTTGTCCCTATTTATACTTTGATAATATCTTTGAGCGGAAATGCTGCTTCGGCACTTACATATAACACATTGGTTATGGGATTAGCGGAATTTATATCATCTGTCATAACCTCGGGCGCAACGGATTTGATAGGAGCGTTTTTTTGCCTGAGTGTTTCATTTTCTCTTAACAGCTCAATGAACGTTAACAGATTTATCGCTGCCGTGAACAGGATAGTAAGCACGGTTTTGGGCCTTAGCGCATCTTTATTTACTGGGTTTCTGGGTATAAAGAATATACTTTCGATGTCTGTTGATTCTCTTTCAGTTAAAGGAATACGATTTCTGATAGGCTCACTGATACCGATTGTAGGTTCTTCCATAAGTGAGGCATATTCTTCTTTGCTCGGCAGTATAAATCTTATTAAAGGTTCCACCGCAGTTATCGGAATACTTGTAATAATTATTATTAATGTCCCGGTTATCTTTGAAACTCTCGCTTATTACATATCCTTCAGTGTGCTCGGCTATGTTTCAGATTCTGTATATGCACACCAAACAGGTGATGTGCTGAGATGCTTTTCCTGCGGTATAAGAATTCTGCTTTTATTGTGCGTTTTTGAGATGTTTATTCTTATCATTACTACAGGCATACTCTTATCAGTGAAAAACGGAGGATAAAGCAAATGGATAAAATCAGACAATGGACACTTACGGTTTCAGCTGTTTCGATTATGAGCGGAGTATTAATTTCGGCATTGCCAAAAAGTATGCACAAAAATTATTTCAAGTTAATTACAAGTATAATTCTTATATATGTACTTATGCAGCCGTTATTAGGAAAAAATATAATTGACTTTAACATAAGCGATTTTCTGAATGATAACTATAAGGTCAGTGAAAACATCGACAAATACGCAATGAGCTCTATGATAAATTCAGCAGAAAAGGCAATTGAAGATTTATTTTATACCAAGGCTGAGGAAAACAATATTGAATGCAGATTTGAATGTGATTGTGCTCTAAGCAACGATGAAATTGCCGTAAAAAGAATAAAAGTCACCCCTGACTTAAACGAAGCTGAAAGACAGATTATCGAAAATTGGTCGGTTTCTCTTGGATTTGATATATCAATTGTAGCTTTCGAAGGTGAAAATAATGAATAAAGATGAGATGAAGGTTTTTTTTGAAAGGCTGAAAAAGGATAAAAAGACACTGATGATACTTATAATAGGCTTTATCGGAATCTTTCTGGTAATGATATCCGAAACTGGTAATGAGAAGGATGCAGATGAGCAGTATTTGTCAGACAGTCATAATATACACAGTGAAAGTGAGCTTGCAGTTGAAGTAGAAAAGTTTATTGAGACTATTGAGGGCGCAGGAAAAGTGAAAGTTATGCTGACTTATAAAAGCTATGAAGAAACAGTATACGCTTATGACAAAGATGAAAATACCGATATTAAGGGTGAAAGAGATTTTGCAAGTCAATACATAATTTTAGACTCCGGAGAGAAAGAAGATGGTCTTAAACTGAAAATTATCCTGCCTGAAGTAAAAGGCGTGGCTGTTGTATGCCAGGGTGGTGAAAATCCGGTAATAAAGGAGCAGATAATATCAGCCTTGTCAGCTCTTTTTGATATTAGCTCAAATAAAATCAGTGTTGCCTCAATGGCAAAATAGGAGGAAATTGTATTATGGTATTAAAAAGCAAACAGATACTGACGGCTACTCTAATTGTTGCCTTAGGTGCCGCCGTCGCAGTTAATTGGTACTACACAAACACGCCTGAACTTGATGGAAACAGTGAAATCACTACTCAGGCTGTAAGCGGTAACCTTGGTGATTCACTTTACGTTGGCGGTACGACAGCCTCAGACACATCAGATGAGGAATCGTTATCTGATGAAGAAAATAACGGCAGTGACTATTTTGCAGACGCAAAGCTCAAAAGGAAGCAGTCACACGATGCAATTATTGACAGCATAAAAGAATTAGCTGACAGCGAGAACATTGACAGCGATACAAAGAACAGAATAACAGTAATGTTATCGGATTTTCAGTCTGATATAAAGTCTGAAACAGATGCGGAAAACCTCATAAAAGCAAAGGTCGGGGGAGAGTGCCTCGTTATAATTAATGAGGGTACTTGTCAGGTGGTTTTGGAAGAAAATACATTAAATGACCTTCTTATACTGCAAATTACAGAAATAATCGAAAAAAATACAGAAATTTCTTCAGAAAATTTAACAATAATTGAGATAAAATAGTTGTAGGATTCGAATTTTGGTGGTATAATAATACAGATTATATAAACAAATCGGTAAAGTAACATCTTGCCGATAAGGAAGGATAAAAAATATGACTAGACACGAATCAAGGGAATTAGCTTTTATTCTTGTGTTTGAGAAAGGCTTTCAGGAAGATTTAACGGTTGTTGAGATAATAGAAAACGCCTTGGAGCTTGAGCTCTTTCCTGAAAATGCTTTCGCTGAAAAACTCGCAAGAAAGGTCTATGATAATATCGAGGTAATAGATAATACCATAAATGAAAATCTTGTGCGTTGGTCAGCAAAAAGAATCTCACGTGTTTCCCGTGCAATACTGCGTCTTGCTGTCTGTGAGCTTATGTTTACAGATGTGCCTGTCGGTGTTGCAATTAACGAAGCTGTCGAGATAACAAAAAAATATGCCAGCGAAGACGATTCCTCTTATGTCAACGGTGTGCTCGGTGCAGTTGCTAAAAAAGTAAGAAACTAAATAAGAAAAATTGTGGCGTTTGCAGCACTTTGCGGTGGTGCAGATTTGCCGCGTTTCAGGAGAATTCGGATTAATGTCAACCATTTTAACGGTAAGTCAGATTAATACATATATTAAATCGATAATTGAGCAGGATATCAATTTAAAAAACATTTATGTCGAAGGTGAAATCTCAAACTTCACTAATCATTACAGAAGCGGTCATCTTTATTTTACTCTTAAGGATGAAAACTGCTGTATAAAAGCTGTTATGTTCCGCAATGCCGCATCAAGACTGAAATTTACTCCCGAAAACGGTATGAAGGTGCTTATACGCTGCAATGTAAGCCTTTATGAAAGAGACGGCGTATATCAGCTTTACTGCGATGATATGATACCTGACGGTCTCGGAGAGCTTACTTTAGCTTTTGAACAGCTCAAGATTAAGCTTGAAAATATGGGACTTTTCAGGCAGGAGCATAAAAAAAACATACCGCAGGCACCGTCAAGAATCGGTGTTATAACTTCACCTACGGGAGCTGCGATTCAGGATATATTAACTGTACTTGAAAGAAGATATCCTTTAGCAGAGATTATTTTTGAAGGCGTTCAGGTGCAAGGCGATTCAGCCGCACCGCAAATTGCTACTGCTATTGATAAATTTAATGAATACAACGCTGCCGATGTGCTTATTGTCGGACGCGGCGGTGGCTCAATCGAAGATTTATGGGCTTTTAATGAAGAAATAGTCGCTATGGCTGTTTACAATTCAAAGATACCTGTGATTTCAGCCGTTGGCCACGAAACTGATTTTACTATTGCAGATTTTGTAAGCGATCTGAGAGCACCAACGCCCTCAGCAGCTGCCGAGCTTTGTGTACCTGATTACAGAGAAGTTCTTTTTACTGTTGATAAGTGTCTTGATTCACTTGAAACAGGTATGGCAAAGATTCTGGACAAGTATCAGGTGAAGCTTTTGACTTGCAAGAATATTTTAGAGTTGCACAGCCCCCGGAACACTGTAAATCTGTACAGTCAGCTTCTTTCGGCTTGTGATGAAAAAATCAGTATTGCAATTAAGAATAAAATTGATTTCTATGTAAACGCTATCGGACACTATGCTTCAAGGCTTGATGCAATCAGCCCTTTAAAGGTGCTTTTAAGAGGCTACGGTATAGTTGAAGACGATAACGGAATACCGATTAAATCCTGCGAAAATACTGAAGCAGGCGATAAAATCAGAGTAAAACTACACGACGGCGAAATCAGATGCACAGTTGATAATGTCGCTTTTTAAACTGAAAGGAATATATATATGGAAATGTATACGCTTGATACCGCATTAATAAGACTTAAGGAGATTTCTGAAAGCCTTGAAAGCGGTGAATATGACCTTGAGATGTCCCTCAAGCTTTATGAAGAGGGCGTTGGTCTTGTTGCTTTTTGCAACAAAACTCTTAACGGTGCAAAACAGAAAATTACAGAATTATCACAATTAACAGCTGAGGATGATTCAGATGAATAAAAAACATTCACTTAATGAATATATAGGAATTATAAATAAGTATCTTGACACCGCAGTAGGAGAGTGCAACTTCGGAGAAGACATTGTCCATGAGGCAATGAAGTATTCTCTCGGTATCGGCGGCAAAAGAATTCGCCCTGTGCTTGTTCTGGAATTTTGCAGAATCTGCGGCGGCGATATAAATGACGCGCTTTCCTTTGCTGCTGCTATTGAAATGATACACACTTATTCACTTATACACGATGACCTGCCTTGTATGGATGACGATGATATGAGACGCGGTATGCCCTCATGCCACAAAAAATTCGGCGAAGAGTATGCGCTTTTAGCCGGTGACGGCCTTCTTACAAAGGCTTTCGGTATGATTGCCGAATCAGATATCGCAAAGAAGTCACCCGAATCTGCTATAAAAGCCGTAGCTGAACTTTCTTTCCTTGCAGGTGCAGACGGTATGATAGGCGGTCAGGTTGTCGATCTCAGAAATGAGGACGAGCCCTGCTCACTTGAAGTGCTCAGAACTATGGATTCTCTTAAAACAGGTGCACTTATCAAATGTGCGGCTGTGCTCGGTGTTATCGCTGCAAAGGGTACTGATGAAATGATGAAAGCAGCAATAGACTATGCTGAAAATTTAGGACATGCTTTCCAGATTGTCGATGATATACTCGACGTAATCGGTGACGAAAAAGAGTTGGGAAAACCAATCGGCAGTGATGCTCAGAGTAATAAATCCACCTATGTTTCAATCTTAGGTATAGAAGAATCAAAAAAGTATGCTGATGAGCTTACATGCAAAGCAATTAAAGCCTTGAATATATTCGGTTCTGACGGAGAATTTCTCAGAGATCTTGCAATGAACCTTATAAATCGTAAAAACTGAAAAGAGACGGTTAAAATGAAATATCAGATTCTCTCAAAAATTAATAGTCCGGCTGATATTAAGACTTTGGATTTCCAAGGTCTTGAGTTGCTGTGTGACGAAATAAGAGATAAACTGATTTCAACTGTATCTAAAAACGGCGGACATCTCGCTTCAAACTTAGGTGTTGTTGAGTTGTCTGTTGCTATGCATAAGGTCTTTTTATCGCCCGAAGATCAGATAGTTTTCGATGTCGGTCATCAGTGCTATACACATAAGCTCCTCACCGGCAGATATGAGTTGTTTGATACAATAAGAACAAAAGACGGCATATCAGGTTTTTGCCGTCCCGGCGAAAGCGAGCACGATATTTTTTACAGCGGGCACAGCGGTACATCCGTTTCGTCAGGCTTAGGTCTTGCTCAGGCTAAATCTCTTAAAAATGAAGACGGCTATGTTATCAGCGTAATCGGTGACGGCTCATTTACAGGCGGTATGGTCTATGAGGCACTCAACAACGGCGGCAGAAGCGGCGCAAAGCATATTATCGTTCTCAACGACAATAAAATGTCAATCTCCGAAAACGTCGGTGCATTTGCAAAGTACCTTGCCGTAATACGCTCACGTCCTGAATATTACAGCTTTAAAGCAAGAACCGAAAATGTTATTTCCAAACTTCCTTTCGGTGAAAAAATTGCTGCAAAAATTTATGACATCAAAACCGATATTAAAAATAAGCTTTATACTCAAAGCACTTTCTTTGAAGATTTAGGATACAGATATATGGGGCCAATTGACGGTCATAACATTGAAAACCTCTGTGATGCCTTTGAGTCGGCAAAAGCAGTCAACGGTCCTGTTTTGTTACACGTTATAACAACCAAAGGTAAGGGCTATGAACACGCCGAAAAGGATCCGAGTGTATTCCACGGTATATCAAAATTCGATGCAGATACAGGCGAATATAAGCTTTCAGGTGAGAGCTTTTCAGAGTGCTTCGGAAAGAGACTCTGTGAACTTGCTGAGAAAGATAACTCAATTTGTGCTATTACTGCCGCTATGGGCATCGGTACGGGGCTTAACAATTTCAGCAAGCGTTTCCCTGAAAGATTTTTCGATGTGGGTATAGCTGAAGAACACGCCGTTACTTTTGCTTCAGGGCTTGCAAAAAACGGTTTTAAGCCTGTTTATGCAGTGTATTCAACATTCCTTCAGAGATGCTATGATCAAATAGTACACGATGTATCTTTGCAAAAGCAGAAGATTATTTTCGCAATAGACAGAGCAGGCTTTGTGGGTGAAGACGGCGAAACACATCACGGACTCTTTGATGTGACTTTCCTTAATACAATACCTGACATTAAGGTTTATTCGCCTTGCTGTTTCAGAAGTCTTGATGCGGATATAAATAATGCTCTCTATGCAGATAAGCTTTCGGTTGCTATCAGATACCCGAGAGGCTCACAAAAAGACAATGTGAAAAAGCTTAAGTATCCCACAATAGAATATGCCTTATACGGCAATAAAGAGGCTAAAACAGTTGTTGTAACTTACGGCAGAATAACAAGTGCGGCTATTGATGCAGTTGATATATTAAAAGAAAAAGACGTTGATACACTGCTTCTTGCACTTAATCAGATTAAACCTATTCCCGAGCAGGTGTCGGAGCTTCTTGCAGACAAAAAAGAGATATACTTCTTTGAAGAAGGCATGAAAAGCGGCGGTGCAGGCGAAAAACTCGGCAGTGCGCTGCTTGAAAAGGGCGTTAACTGCAAATACAGCATTACAGCTGTTGAGGACAAGTTTGTCGAGCAGGCAAGCGTCAGCGATCTGTTAACAGCCTATAAACTCGATGCTCAATCCATTATAAATAAAATTACGGAGAAATAATATGATTGAAAAAGTCAGACTTGATGTAGCGATGCTCGAAAGAGGATTTGTAGACAGCCGTGAGAAGGGTAAAGCTCTTATTATGGCAGGTCTCGTTTATGTCAACGGACAGAAAGAAACCAAGGCGGGCACAAGCATAAAATCCGAGGATTGTATTGAACTCAGAGGCGAAAAAATGCCCTATGTAAGCCGCGGTGGTTATAAACTCGAAAAGGCTGTGAAGGAATTTAACCTTGACCTCAGAGATTGCATCTGTATGGATATCGGCGCTTCAACAGGCGGCTTTACTGACTGTATGCTCATAAACGGTGCCGTTAAGGTTTATTCTATCGACGTTGGCTACGGTCAGCTTGCGTGGAAACTAAGAAGTGACAGCAGAGTAGTAAATATGGAGCGTACCAACTTCAGATATGTTACTCACGAGGAAATACCTGAGGAAATTGACTTTGCAAGTGTCGACGTATCATTCATTTCCTTAAAGCACATCATCCCGCCTATGAGAGAGCTTCTCAAAACAGGAGGCAGGGCTGTGTGCCTTATAAAGCCGCAGTTTGAGGCCGGTAAAGAAAAGGTCGGTAAAAAGGGCGTTGTACGCGATATTGATACACACACCGAAGTAGTCACAAACATTTATAATTTTGTTCTTGATCAAGGCTTTAAAGTGCTCAATCTTGATTATTCGCCCATTAAAGGTCCTCAGGGAAATATCGAGTATCTTATTTACATTGAGAAATGCGATGAATCTGAGTCGCTTTTAACAAGAACACCCGAAGAAATCGTTATACAGTCCCACGAAGTTCTCAGCGGAGGTGAGTAATATGATAATACATATTCACACCAATATGACTCGAAAGCACGCATACGAGGTAACAACCAACGTATACGATGAACTGTCTTCTTTGGGTGCCGAAATTTCAATGTCACTTGAATTAAAGGAATACTTTCCCGATTTTAACGTTAAGTTTCTTGACGAGGACTCTGCCGTTGCCTTGTGCGACATTATCATTGCAATCGGCGGTGACGGTACGATAATACACGCGGCGCATTTTGCGGCGGAATATGACAAGCCGATATTAGGAATAAATGCTGGCCGACTCGGTTTTCTTGCAGGTCTTGAAAAACAGGAGCTTAACCTTTTAAGCTGCCTCTTTAACGGTAGTTATACAACAGATAAAAGAATGATGCTGAAAGTATCACATTTTTCATCGGACAAGTTAAAAGGGGGGTACTACTGCCTTAATGACTGTGTAATAGCAAGAGGAACTTCACTGCGTCTTTGCGAAATTTCTGCCAACTATAACAAGGGCAGAATCAACAATTTTATCGCAGACGGAATAATAGTTGCAACACCCACAGGCTCAACTGCATATTCATTATCAGCCGGCGGACCGGTAGTTGATACGGCAATTGAAAGTCTTATACTTACACCGATTTGCCCTCATTCGTTGTTTACACGCTCGATGATATTCGAATCTGACTCAGTTATCAAGCTGAAGGTTATGAACAACGAAATTTCTCTACCTGTTTTCAGTTGCGACGGCAATCCGGGCATAGGTCTAGGTGTAAATGACTATCTTGAAATCAGCAAAGCACAAAGAGTGACTAAGCTCATAAAAATAAAATCCGACAGTTTCGCGGATATCTTCTCACAGAAGCTCATTGAAAGATATTCCGATGTCAAGGAGGAAACGTTATGAAAAAAGCAAGACACGAAGTGATACTTTCACTTATCGAGAAGGAAAATATCGGTACTCAGGAAGCACTTCTTGAAAGACTTATTGAAGAGGGCTTTTCTGTAACTCAGGCAACAATCTCCAGAGATATCAAGGCTCTCAGACTCATCAAAACACCCACAGGTGACGGTGAATATAAGTATGTCTATGTGCAGAAGGATTCCGAGGATTATACACAGAAGTATTACTCGATCCTTTCACACTCTGTTGTCAGCGTAAACTATGCAGGCAATATGGCTGTTGTTAAGTGTTACACAGGCATGGCTCAGGCTGCCTGCACAGCAGTTGATAATATTGTCACAGATAAAATTGTGGGTACCCTCGCAGGTGATGATACTATTTTTGTACTTTGCAAAGATGAAGGTGCTGCTTCAGAGCTAAAAAAGCGCATAGAAAAAATTACGGGAATTCAGTAAACACTCTCTCCGAAAGGAATAACGCTTTATGTTATCAAGTTTAAAAATTGAAAATGTAGCTGTGATTGAAAAAGCGGAAATTCTTTTCGGTCGCGGATTAAATATACTCACTGGCGAAACCGGTGCAGGTAAATCTATCGTTATTGACTCAATCAATGCAATTTTAGGCGAAAGAACATCACGCGAACTTATACGTGACGGTGCTGACAAAGCTAAGGTCACAGCGTTTTTTGAAGGCGTTCCTTTTTCGGTTCTTGAAAAGCTCAGAGAATACGACATTGACTGTGATGACGACGATTCGCTTCTTATTTCGAGAGCTATCACACTTGACGGCAGAAATAACTGTAAAATCAACGGGCATTCCGTAACTGTATCTATGCTCAAAAGCATAGGAAGAGACCTTATAACCATCTGCGGTCAGCATGACAGCCAGCATCTTCTTGTTAAGGAAAAGCACCTTGGTTATATTGACAGCATTGCAGATTGTCAGGAGTATTTTGACAGCTATTCAGAGATTTTCAGTGAAATTAAAACTGTAAGAAAACAGCTCAGAAGTCTCCTTAGTGATGAATCAGACAAAGAGCGAAAACTCGAGTACCTCGGCTTTCAGATTAATGAGCTCACGAATGCAAATATTAAAGTCGGTGAAAAAGAAGCACTTACTGAAGAAAAGAAAAAGTATCAGAACAAGGAAAAAATTCTCGCTTCGCTTAATCTTTGCCGTAATATTTTAAACGGTGACGGTGAAATGTCAGGAATACTTTCGGATATTGATGCACTTGCTGCTTATCTGAAGGAGCTGTCTCAGTTTGACGGCAGATTTTCGAACTCAGCTAATTCCATTACTGAGCTTAAGTATGCTTTAGATGATTGCAGTGATGATATAAATGACTGTCTCAGCGATATTGAAGATAACGATATCGACATTAATGCAGTCGAGGAGCGCCTCGATATTCTTTACCGCCTTTCGAAGAAATACGGTGATACTGAAGAAGAAATGCTTGATTATCTCAATAAAATCACTCGGGAATATGAAGATATTACTCTCGGTGATGAAAAAGCGCAGATTCTTCAGGAAAAATATGACGAGCTCAGTGAAGATTTATTCAACAAAGGCTGTTATCTTTCAGATTGCAGAAAGCAGGCTGCTTCTGTTTTCCAAGAGAAGGTTACTGATGATTTGCATTATCTCGATATGCCCGGAGCCGCTTTCACGGCAGAGTTCAGAGATGCACCTGCAACACAGACAGGCATCGATGATGTTGAATTCCTTTTCACAGCTAATCCCGGTCAGGAGCCGAAGCCTCTTGCTAAAATTGCCTCTGGCGGTGAGCTTTCACGAGTAATGCTTGCTATAAGATGTGTTCTTTCGGACAGTGATGAAATTTCTTCAATGGTGTTTGACGAAATTGATACCGGTGTCAGCGGCAGAGCGGCACTGAAGATTGCATATAAATTACACGAGCTCTCTAAGAATAAACAGGTTTTGTGTGTGACACATCTTGCTCAGATTGCTGCATACGCTGACAATCACCTCTATATTGAAAAGACGGTAGAAGAGGGCAGGACTTACACTAAAGTAACCGAACTCAGCTATAACGAACGGGTTCGTGAGATTGCGAGAATCATCGGCGGCGATATTATTACTCTGACTACACTTAAATCCGCTGAAGAAATGATAGAATTTGCAAAAGATGACACAAACTCCTTTTAACCTCTTGACTTTAAAAGGTTAAATCTGTAGAATAGACAAAGCATAAAAATCAGAAAGAAGGATAAAAATGAAAATTTATGAAGAGCTTGTTGCAAGAGGACTTATTGCACAGGTTACAGATGAAGAAAGAATCAGAGACCTTGTAAACAACGGCAAGGCTGTTTTCTATATTGGTTTTGACCCCACAGCAGATTCGCTTCATGTTGGTCACTTTATGGCTCTTTGTCTTATGAAGAGACTTCAAATGGCCGGCAACAAGCCTATTGCTCTTATCGGCGGCGGTACTGCGATGATAGGCGATCCCTCAGGCAGAAGTGATATGCGTCAGATGATGACAACCGAAACTATTCAGCATAACTGTGACTGCTTCAAAGAGCAGATGAGCAAATTCATCGACTTCTCAGACGGTAAGGCAATTATGGTAAACAACGCTGACTGGCTTCTTGATCTCAATTATATTGAGGTACTCCGTGAGGTTGGTGCCTGTTTCTCAGTTAACCGCATGCTTTCAGCTGAGTGCTACAAGCAGAGAATGGAAAAGGGTCTTTCATTCCTTGAATTCAACTATATGATTATGCAGAGCTATGACTTCTATCAGCTTTTCCAGAAGTATGGCTGTAACTTACAGTTCGGCGGTGACGACCAGTGGAGCAATATGCTCGGCGGTACTGAGCTTATCAGAAGAAAGCTCGGCGAAGATGCTGCCGCTATGACTATTACTCTTCTCCTCAACTCAGAAGGCAAGAAGATGGGTAAAACCCAGAGCGGTGCTGTATGGCTTGACCCGAAGAAGACAAGCCCTTATGAGTTCTACCAGTACTGGAGAAACGTTGCTGACGCCGACGTACTCAAGTGCATCAGAATGCTCACATTTCTTCCTATAGAAGAAATCGATAAGATGAATGACTGGGAAGGCAGTCAGCTTAACACTGCCAAGGAAATCCTCGCTTACGAGCTTACAAAGCTTGTGCACGGAGAAGAAGAAGCTAAGAAGGCTGACGAAGCTGCAAAGGCACTTTTCGGCGGCGGAGCAAATACAGACAATATGCCTACAACCGTACTTACAGCTGACGATTTCACCGACGGCTCTGTTTCACTTATTGATATGATGCTTAAAGCTGAAATCATTAAGTCGCGCGGTGAAGGCAGACGTCTTATTGAGCAGGGCGGTGTTACGGTTGATGATGAAAAAGCAAAAAGCTTTGCCGATACTGTTGCTGTTTCTGCCTTTGAAAAAGGACACGTAATTGTTAAAAAAGGTAAGAAAATCTTCGTTAAATTTATTGTTGAATAATTCTCGTTTTTGCCGGACAACTGAAATTGTCCGGCGATTTTTATTTATATTTTAAATTTTTAAGAAGATACGATTATTTTGTTGAAATACACGATATATTGTGTTATCATATAAAAGGTTAATTATAAATAGTTTAAGGAGAAAATCTGATGTCTAATTTAAACAGAACTAAAACTATTACACTTGCTTTTGCCGGTGCGTTGATGTCTCTTGCAGCCTTGATTATTTTTGTTGTTTTACCGGATTCTGAGCTTGCAAATGGTATTCAGTATTCAGGAAAAGATGCTCTTTGGGTTCTGACACTCACTCCTGTGTTTTCCCTTGCAGGCGCAGTTAATTTCATGTATGCATATCTTAAGGACTATAAAATCTGGTCCGGTGTTTTGTCAAAAAATATTTTGATTGGAGCAACCGCCGTCATCGGTTCTTCAATGATATTTAACTTTGCAGTTTATCTGTCTTACCTTATCAGTCAGTTCAGATTAGGATTTGTCGCTCCGTATACCGGAACAGTGTATGAAAATCTTGTAGTTTTACTGACTGTTTTCACTGTTCATCAGTTAATATTTTCCGCTTTATCAATTCCTGCAGTAAAAAAACAATAAATAATTGGCGCAAGCCTTAAAATACAAAACAGAGGTGCATTATGGACAAGAAAATTTATACTATCGCAACCGCTCACCTTGATACGGTCTGGAACTGGGATTTCGAGCACGTAATCAATGTTTGCCTTAAGGATACTCTCGAGCAGAATTTCAAGTATTTTGAGCAGTATCCTGACTACCGTTTTAATTTTGAAGGCGCTTACAGATATGAGCTCTTCGAAGAGTACTATCCCGAAAAATTTGAACAGCTCAAAAAGTACATAGACGAAGGAAAATGGAATGTTACCGGCAGCTGTTATGAAAACGGCGACGTAAATATTCCCTCACCTGAAAGTATGTTCAGAAACGTTATATACGGTAATCTCTATTTTGAAAGAAAATTCGGCAAGAGAAGTAACGATATTTTTCTTCCTGACTGTTTTGGTTTCGGTTGGGCATTGCCTTCAATAGCTGAGCACGCAGGTCTCAAGGGCTTCTCAACTCAGAAGCTTACCTGGGGCAGTGCTTACGGTGTACCCTTTGATATCGGCCGCTGGTACGGCGTAAACGGCAAATCAATTTATGCTTCACTTGATGCAAAATCCTATTGTACCACATATAAGAAAATCAGAACAAAGAAAGACCTCGTAGAAAAGCTTGATAAAAACGTCAAGAAGTATGATCTTCCTATGACATTCGGATATCACGGTGTCGGTGACGTGGGCGGTGCCCCCAAAGAGCCTTCAGTTATTGCTGTATCAAACGAAATAGCTTCTAATGATTCAAACGAAATTAAGGTGCTTTCTTCTTCACCGACAGAGTTCTTTGATGATCTTGATGCAGTTTCAGATGCAGTGAAGGATAAGCTTCCTACATATAACAACGAGCTTGTTATGACATGCCACGGTGTTGGTTCTTATGTTTCAAGAGCATTCGGTAAGAGAATGAACAGAAGAAACGAGGAAATTGCTGATATGGCTGAAAGAGCTTCGGTTACAGCTATGACTGTTGCAGGTGCTCCATATCCCCAGGATGAAATTGAAAAGGGCTGGAAGAGAACTATCGCTCATACTTTCCACGATGATATTACAGGCACATCAGTACAGCGTGTATATCAGCGTTCATGGAATGACTATGTACTCAGCGCGAATCAGCTCACAAACGCTTATGAGGGTTCGGCGAGAGAAATTATCAAAAATCTTGATTCTTCATGGACAAAGGGTACTGCTGTTGTAATAAACAACTCAATCGAACACCCAAGAATGGCTGTTGTTGATGTTCAGGTTCCTTACTACGGATATAAGTATGTAAGAGTATTTGAGAAGAACGGCAAGGAAGTCCCCGCTCAGGTTAACAGCATCGAAGGCGATAAGATGAATATTACTATCGGTGCTTTTGTACCTGCTCTCGGCTATAAGGTTGTTGATGTCCTTTACAGTGAACAGTCTTGCTGCATCAACACAGGTCTTCGCGTAAGCAAGGGTGTGCTTGAAAACTTCAAATACATCGTATCAATTGATAAGAACGGCGATGTTGCGTCAATTATTGATAAAACTCTCAACGATAAGGAAATTCTCAGAAAGCCTATCAGATTTGAAATCAATAAATATGATGGTACAAAAGAGTACGTTGCATGGGAACTTACATATAAAGAACTCGATAAATATCCTTGGGAATTCGCTGAAAAAGGTGAGCAGAGTATTGTAGAAGCAGGTCCCGTAAGAGTTACAATCAAGGTAACTCAGAAGGCCGCTAAGTCAACATTTACATACTATGTTTCACTTATGGCAGGTTGTCCTTGGGTCAGCGTTTATAACGAGGTTGAGTGGAGAGAATTCAGACGTGCTCTTCATAACGGCTTCTACTTCAACGTTAAAAATGATACGGCTACCTTTGACCTCGGTCTCGGTGCAATCAAAAGAGAAAAGGCAAACAAAAAGCTTTACTCGGTACCTGCACAGAGATGGGCCGACCTCACCGATAAGTCAAATTACTGCGGTGTATCAATCTTCAGTGATTCAAAGTACGGTTGGATGATGAAGGATGAAAAGAGCCTCAGACTCACAATTCTTCATTCACCCAAAAACTACTATAGAGATGACAGTGTACAGGGTATGCTTGAATTCGGCCTTAACAGATACGGCTATGCTATTTATTCACATAGCGGCGACTATACAAGCGGTACACAGCTCGGTGCCCGTATGTTTAACCAGCCGGCAGCTGCGTTTGTAACAGATAAGCACGAGGGTAAACTCGGCAGTGAATACTCATTCGGTACCATCAGCCATCCCGATGTAATTATCAGAGCAATCAAAAAGGCTGAAAACAGTGACTATATTGTTATCCGTGTAAATGAAGGCGCTGACAGAAATGTAAGAAACGTCAAGATTAAACTTGGCGAAGGCATTGTTGAAGCTTGCGAAGTAAACGCAGTTGAAGACGAGATTGGCGCTGCTACAATCGAAAACGGCTCACTTGTATTTGATCTCGAGCCTTATGAAGTTAAGTCATTTGCAGTTAAACTTGCTGACTGCAAAGTATCAAGCAAAGCTTCGCAGACCCCTGTTGAACTTCCCTATAATATTGATATTGTAACGTTCAATTACAACAGAGACAGTGCAGTTATTCCAACAATAAATGTGTCTGTACCCGGCGAAATTTTCCCGAGAGCTATTGAATGTAACGGTGTTAACTTTAAGACCGGTGACATCTGGGGCGAAGGAAATAACGCTCTTATCTGCGCAGGTCAGCAGATCAATGTTTCAGGCAAAAAGTTCTACTTCATCGGTGCAAGCCTTTACGGTGACAAGAAATATAACTTCAAGGTTGACGGTAAGCTTTATCCCGTTAAGGTGCAGTCAATCAATGAAAGAATCGGTAAATGGGATCTTTATGACCTTGCAGAAACTGCAAACATTAAGACTGATAAGCTCGCTTGGGAATGCACACATACACACAGTGCTAACGGCGACAACGCCGCTGCACAGCTCTTCTTCTTCATGTATGAAATTCCCGTCGGTGAGACAGGCGTTATAACTCTTCCCGATGACAACGGACTGGTTATTCTTGCTGCTACTCAGACTCAGGAAGAAACAACAACAGAACTTAAGTCTGCTCTTTATGATAGAGTATCCGACCGTGTATTTGACTATAAGATGTCATCAAAAGAAAAGAGACACCACAGAAAGATGAAGAAAAAGTGGAAGAAAACTCCCAATAAGTCATAAGTAAAATAAACAAAACTATCCCTGCTTTTTAGTGGGGATAGTTTTAAGTAAGGTGAAAAATCGTGTTCAAATCAAATTGCCATACACACACAACATTCTGCGACGGAAAGAACTCTGCTGAGGAAATGACCCGAGCTGCTATTGAAGCAGGTTTCATATCCCTCGGATTTTCCGGTCACAGTCCTATGTATTATGATGCAGACTGGACAATGACAAAAGAAAATGTAAGTGAATATATAAAAGACGTAAGGCGGGTCAAGGCTCTTTATGCTGATAAAATTGACGTACTCTGCGGTATCGAGCTCGACAGTGACTTTGCCGATGTAAATCCCGCAGACTTTGATTATACTATTGCAAGTGTTCATCAGCTTCATGGCAAGGATCATATTTATTCCGTTGATCTTTCACCCGATGAGTTTACAGAATGCGTTGATACAGTCTTTGGCGGCGACTGGTATAAGATGGCAGAAACTTACTTCGATAATCTAGCCGATTTCGTCATATCAGGCGACTTTGATGTAGTCGGACACTTTGACCTGATCACTAAATTCAACGGCAAAACACCCCTTTTTGACGAAGATAACGAGACTTATAAAGCATCAGCTATCAAAGCTCTCGACAAGATACTTGATAATAGGCCTGATATACTTTTCGAGGTAAATACAGGTGCAATGTACCGCAAGGGCAACCTGAAACCGTACCCTGCCGAGTTTATGATGAAGCACATAAATAAAAGGGGAGGACTCATAACGATTACGAGTGATTCTCATTGCTGTGAGTCAATAGATTTTGCTTTTGATAAGATGATTGACTACTGCAAGGCCTGCGGATTCAGTGAAGCGTATTATCTGACCAGTGGCGGCAGGAAAAAATATAGTTTATAAATATAAAACATCCTTACAAACAAGTGAAAGAGATATTGAACCCTGCGGTTTGAGTGTTATTTTATTCGCCGATAAACTCGCGAAGCGAATAACACTGTGCAAAGCACAATAACACTGCGAAGCGATACAACTCGCTGTAAGGCTAATAAAACTGAAAACGACAAGTTTCTGTCGAAACTTGTCGTTTTCTTTGGCGGAGAGTTAGGGATTCGAACCCTAGGTGAGTCTCCCCACACAGCATTTCGAGTGCTGCACCTTCGACCACTCGGACAACTCTCCGGATATAAGCTGTCTGAAACAGCTTGTTTATTCTATCAAAAAGATAGAAGTTTGTCAATAGTTATTTTAATTATCCCAACAATACATCAGTCACCAGCATTACACAGAAACCTACAAGCAATGCATAAGTTGCACCCCGCTCGTTACCGTGTGAATGTGTTTCGGGTATCATTTCGTCACTTATTACATAAAGCATTGTACCGCCTGCAAAAG